>JBPOJG010000354.1:0-2894 GCA_052033835.1 Spirochaetota bacterium | reverse complement strand
TCGTAGGAGTTCCTACAGATCAAGAGAAGGCTTACCGACTTCCGTAGGAGTTCCTACAACCGACAGAGGACTGTCCGACTTCCGTAGGAGTTCCTACAACCGACAGAGGACTGTCCGACTTCCGTAGGAGTTCCTACAGATCAAGAGAAGGCTTACCGACTTCCGTAGGAGTTCCTACAGTTCAACAGAGGGCTTCCCGACTTCCGTAGGAGTTCCTACAGATCAACAGAGGGCTTCCCGACTTCCGTAGGAGTTCTACAGATCAACAGAGGGCTTTCCGACTTCGTAGGAGTTCTTACAATTCACCAGAAGGCTTGCCCGACTTCCGTAGGAGTTCCTACAAAGCCTCAATATGCATTCATCTGACGAGACACACTAAGATGTGCAGACCAAATCCAAAATTCATTTGACTATTCTCAATCATTTTATCTTTTATGCAGGATGAAAAAAGAAATTCTGAGAGACCTTGTAATTTTTTCTGCAGGATGCACTTCTCTGTACCTTTTCAGAAATCACGCACTATTACAAATTATCCTGCTGATTCTCTCGCTTTTTTTCGGCATTTCAGCTGCTATCAGGCTTTTTATGATAATTTATGAGTCCGGTTTTCGCCTGAAAGATATAACAATATCGACATTCATTTCGGATGGAGTAATTCCTTTACTTGTGGTTGTTTTCTTTGGATGGTCAAGTCTGAAACTGGTATATCACTGGATAACTCAGCTTACCTTGAATGTCTCGACACTGATCCTTTACAGCCAGGCGGGATTTTTTATTATTTTTCTTTCCATTCTTTTTGCTGAAAGAAAGATAATTGAAATACCTATATATAAATTTATTATCTATTATTTTTTATTTGGATATACTTTTTTCGGAAGTTATCTTCTTTTTCTTCCTGTAAAAATCAATTCAGCTTTGCCAAGGAGCTCCGAACCGGAGTGCAGTATCTATCAGCTTCAGACAAAATACATAAAAAAAGGAAAGGCCGGAGGCCATATTTTCATTTTCGACATTAATGACTCTTCGGAAATTGTATATGTGAATGATAAAGCATTATGGTTTTCAAAACAGACAGGTGACCCCGTTCAACTGTGTTTCCAAAAAGGATTTTTCGGATTCGATTTCCTGACATCCATAAAGGAATGATACGGCATCAACCGATTCCTCTAGGCAGCCTCGCAGCACTTCCTACAATTCACCCTTACACAGCAAATCTATCTCCTGATGAATGAGCAAGATCGCTTTTTCTTCCGACAGATCAGGGATGCTTTCCAAAGTGAAGAGCAGAGTGCCTGCACCGCTTCTGCACCCGCTTCCCGCCTTACAATCGGAACGGATGGAATAGCACCCTTCTCCCGGTCCAAACGGATAGGAATTCGTGGAGTCGTTGAAAAACTGATTCCAGTTTTCCTCAGTGGGGTGATTTGCATATTCATCTGCTGATATCAATGTATCCCAAACCGGATGAGGCGAATGAAACTGGTTCGCTTTGACAAGTTCCTCTCCCAATATTCCTACAGAAACCGCGAGCACCTGCAGAAGAAGAGTGTTTTCCGCATCAATGCAAATTTCATTATCCAACCATGAAATAAAATTTCTCAGAGAACCAAGTTGAGAAAAATAGAAAGTTTTTTCCAGGACTTCTTCGGGAGTTATGGACATACAATAAATATAGACATTAAATCATTATAAAGACAGTCATTATGCATTTTCATCCTCTTCTTCGATTAAAAGATCATTTTCGAGTTCTTCGATTGTAGGCAGACTCGATTTCAAGTTATCGGGCAGAATTTCAGTAAACTGGAACTCACTTACGCCGATCGGTTTGGAAATATCCCTTAATGCATATTCTACTTCAATCTTATTTTTATTTTTGCGGAGCAGAATTCCGATAGTCGCACTGTCTTTTTCTGTTTTCATAAGATCATCAACGGCAGATAAATAAAAATTCATTTTTCCTGCATACTCCGGCAGGTCCCAGACTGCGGTTTAGGCAGAGTTCTTTCAAAATTGGTGACAGCCTTTCCCTGTCTTTTATATAGTCTGGATTCTATCTGGATATTCATTACTTTTCGGCTGCAGTTATTTTCCAAAACAGAGTTGATATAGAAAACTGCTTCTTCCGCTTTTTTCGATTTGCTGAAAATCAGGACATTATGTTTCCATGGAATTTTCTTGAGTGACTCCAATACCGTTTCAGGAATTTGTCCACCAGCTTGGTGGACAATAGATTCAGAGATGTCTTTGTAAAACAGAAAAAACTGCCTCATATAGTAAAGGTTGGTTCTGGAGAATCCGCCAAGATGAGGAAACTCCTGTTTCAGATCCTTGGAGATCTGCTCCAGCACTGAATTGCCCCATTTCTGCTTTTCCTGTTTTTCTGCAATCTCCCTTCCTAATTCCCAATAGAGATGGATAAGCTCTGAGTTGACAGAAAGCGCAGCTTTGATCTGGGCTGACTGAATCCTGGATTTGACAGTACTGATCCATTTGCTATAGTCTGCAAGATAGGAAATCTCACTCATATAAACTCATCCTCATTTTTGTCAGAATACCGTCAACAATGAATTAATCAAGTGTTTCCGGATTCAGTTCACCTCATCTGACAGACCCAGATGTTTCAGAAGTTTTTTTCTGTCCTTCAGAATATCGCGGGGAGTTTTTTGGATCCTGATGGTTCCGACATCATCACAGGTTTCGGCACCGCTTCCTTCCTTCAGAAAGACAGATTTTTTTCCTGTCTTCCATTCAGGAAGTATTCCTATATTACCATTATAATCTAATGCAATCAGTTTTACCCTTTTATCCTGGGGAACATTCACTGAAAACAGTCCTTTATCGGAATGTCTCGATGCTGCATTCTTAAAATCAATTCCGACCATAGTGACAGTGAA
>JBPOJG010000005.1:0-7086 GCA_052033835.1 Spirochaetota bacterium | reverse complement strand
CCTCTGATCACTTCCATAGAAAGGATCCATGAGGCATTGCAGATTTTTGAAGAAGTTATTACAGGAGTTCAGGTTTGAAAAATAAAAAAATCGCAGTTCTTCCGGGAGATGGAATCGGTCCGGAAGTGATGAAAGTTGCCATAAAAGTACTGAAGAAAGCGCTCAAAGATAAAGAAAAGGATTTCAGTTTCGAAGAAGCTCCTGTAGGAGGTGCCGCAATTGATCTGACCGGAAAACCTCTCCCGGACTCTACACTGAAGCTTTGCGAAGCAAGCGGTGCAATCCTGTTCGGATCAGTAGGAGGGCCAAAATGGGAAACCCTTCCGCCGGAACTGCAGCCGGAAAGAGGAGCACTGCTCCCACTTAGAAAACATTTTGATCTTTTTGCAAATCTCAGACCTGCCATTATTTTTCCTGAGCTGATCAATGCATCTCCGATCAAAAAAGAAGTGATCGGAGATGGTCTCGATATTCTGATCCTTCGAGAACTGACAAGCGGAATCTATTTTGGAAAACCGAAAGGAAGAGAAGGAACCGGCCCGGAAGAATTTGCATATGATACAATGCGTTATTCCAGACGGGAAATCGAAAGGATTGCAAGAACCGCTTTTGAATCTGCCAGAAAAAGAAGGAAAAAAGTGACAAGCATAGACAAAGCAAATGTGCTCACGACTTCGGTATTCTGGAGAGAGGTTGTCATCAATCTCCATAAAAAAGAATACAATGATGTGGAACTGAATCATCTGTATGTGGACAATGCCGCAATGCAGCTGATTGTGCGCCCGACCCAGTTTGATGTGGTTCTCTGCGAAAATATGTTCGGTGATATCCTTTCCGATGAAGCTTCGGTCATTACAGGTTCAATTGGAATGCTTCCTTCTGCTTCATTGTCTGAATCCGGATTCGGTCTGTATGAACCCTCCGGAGGATCTGCACCTGATATTGCAGGTAAAGGAATCGCAAATCCGATTGCACAGATCCTTTCTGCTGCCCTTCTTCTGCGTTATTCATTTTCAATGGAAACAGAGGCTCTGAGAATTGAAAAAGCTGTACGAGAAGTAATAAAAAAAGGTTTGCGTACAGGGGACATTGCAGAAAAAGATTCTCAAGTAGTGGGAACCGAAGAGATTGGTTCTGAAATAGAAAAAGCCATTGAGAGGGTCTAATCGATGAGTCAAGGTCAGGGAATTTCCGCATCCGGCAGACCATATACTATTTTAGTAGCCGAACCTTCCAAATTTCAAGCCAAGCAGCTCCAGCAGATTCTGGAATCAGAAGGCTATAAAATCATTGCAATTGCCGAAGACGGTAAGGAACTGATGAAACTTTACCAGGAAAACAGGCAAGTGGATCTGATTATTATGGAAGTATGTATGCCCGTCATTGACGGTTATGCCGCTTTCTGGGATCTTCGAGATGCCAGTCCAATTCTTCCAAAAATTTTCTTCATTTCTGAAGAAAACTCTCCTGGGGTTGTAAAAAGCCTTCTGGACAACGGTGCAATTGACTATTATGTCAAGCCGATCAAAAGAGAGAAAATTTTGGAAAAAGTCAAACTGGCAATTGAAAAGGTCAATCCTACTTTCAAATAGAATTCCAAAAATGGATAGTCATATACACCTTACCTCAAAAACTGGGTCTTAAATGAAATTTCTTTTGAAAATGCAAAATCTTCTGCTGTGTCAAAGTGAGGCTTGAAAATGAAATATTTACTTTATTGCGTGATCATAGCTCTGTTAAGCTTCCCTCTGATCTCAGACAAAAAAATGAATTTTCCGGGTAAAAAAGTCCTATCCTCTTTTTTAGGCAATGATTCTTCTTCCAATTCAAAATGGAATTGGTCTGCCCTTAAGTCCGGCTTATCTGCTTCAGAATCCAAAGTGAAGACGATGGAAGAGGAGTTTGATGAACAGGAAGGAAGCGAAGAAGAACAGGAAAACGAGGAACTGGAAGAAGAAGCTTAGATTATGGGATCGTTTCGATCCAGGATCTATTCATTTTTATACAATGTAGCCTGGTTATTTTACCAGCCCTTCAAATCACTTTCTGTAGCAAGGACAATCTGTGTAAGCTTCGGGCTGGCAATTTTCGGAGGCGGAGTTCTTCTATTTCTTTCTGATTATGAAAAGCTCAGTTTCGTCAATGCTCTCTATCTGTCATTTTCTGCTTTCTGTGTTACAGGTCTCTCTCCTGTCGATCTGAGCACACTTTCATTTACATCTCAATTTTTAATTATGATATATATACAGTTGGGCGGACTGGGAATCATCGTTTTTACAGTGCTCATCGGACTTATGGTGATTCAGGGACTTTCGAGAAACACTAAACTGAAAGAATTTGTAGCTGAGGTTCTGGATACAAACCTCCGCGAGAGAAAAGAAGTAACTCCTTATGAATCATCCTCTCCGGATATCTGGAGAGTCATCATTTCCATTTTCAATATTACAGTATCTCTCGAGCTTTTAGGAGCACTCTTCCTTTATATTTTTCTGCCTCATGATCTTCCATACAATGTATCGAGAGGTTTTCTTTCCTTTTTTCTTTCCATCTCAGCATTCAATAATGCGGGCTTTTCCATCACGAACGACTTGGCGTTTCTCACAAAAAACGTATACTGCCTATACATTATATCTTCACTGATCATACTTGGCGGTATAGGTTACCCAGTAATGATTTTCATAGAGAAATCGCTTCTGGAACTGCTTTTCAAAGTAGTATCCAAACTTGAAATACAGGGTGAAACATACCTGATGAGACAGGCAATCAAAGGGGAAGAACCTTCCAAGATGTATTTCCTTTTCACTAAACTTTCATTATGGACAGAGTATAGAATTGAATCCTACAATAAGGCTCTGTTCGGAGAGTCAAACAGAGTGCAGACTAATATAATCATTTACGGAACTGCAGCACTTCTGCTGCTTGGCACAAGTTTTGTGATGGCACTGGAATTTGCCAACCCTGAAACACTCGGGTCATTGAGTCTTTCTGAAAAATTGGCAAACTCGGTACTGATGTCTGCCTCTTCAAGAACAGCCGGATTCAATACTTTTCCGGTAGGAAAAATTCTCGATCCCACAATCATACTCATCTGCTGTCTTATGTTTATCGGCGGCGGCCCTCAGGGAACTGCAGGCGGGATAAAAATCACTACATTTGCAATACTCGTTAAATATCTAGGAAACGTGATCAGCTCAGCCAGTAATGTGGCAATCTTCGGAAACACAATATCAAAAAGATCAGTTGCAATGAGCATAAGGCTTTATTTTCTTGCCACCTCGACTCTTGCTGCAGTCATTTTTGTGCTGACGGTCCTTCATCGGGATCAGGGAAGAATTCCGCAGATCATATTTGAAGTTATTTCTGCTTTCGGAACTGTAGGTTTTTCTCTTGGAATCACAACAGTCCTCACAGATGCAGAAAAACTGATATACTGTGTCTTAATGTATATCGGAAGAATAGGAATATTTACAGTACTCATCGCAATGACAGGAAATCCGGTAACTAGTCCGATCGGTCAGGATGACGGAGTTAAAATTCAGGTTGGTTAAAAATGAAAGGATTCAAGTCTACCAGAGAATTTGTAGAGACTCTGAAAACAGAAAATGAACTTCTCGAAATTCACGAAGAAGTTGATTCGGTGGAAGAGATTGCTGAAATCCAAAGACGGGTTGTCAGAAAAAAAGGACCTGCAATTCTTTTTCACAAAGTTAAGAATTCTAAATTTCCGGCTGCAGGAAATCTTTACGGATCTGAAAAAAGAATAGAACTTGCATTCGGAAAAAAACCGAAAGAAATCATTGCAAAACTGGCTCACGCAGCTGAGACAATTCTTCCGCCGAGTTTTTCAAAACTTTGGGATGCAAGAGAACTCGGTTTTGCAGCACTGAAGGCAGGTCTGAAAACCGTCAGAACAGGTGATCTGGTAAAAGGAATTGCAGAATTTCCTTCACTCGAAGAACTGCCTGCAGTCAAATCCTGGCCTCTCGACGGTGGAAGATTCATTACACTTCCTCTTGTTTACACAGAAAGCCCTCTGACAGGAAAAGGTAATCTGGGAATGTACAGGGTACAGATTCATGATAAAACTACTGCAGGAATGCATATTCAGATTCACAGAGGCGGAGGATTTCACTACTATGAAGCTGAACAGAAGAATATTTCTCTGCCGGTTCACATTTATGTCGGCGGCCCTCCAGCTCTGACTCTTTCAGCAGTTGCTCCGTTGCCGGAAGATATTTCAGAACTCCTTCTGGCATCACTTATTCTGGGCGAAAAAGTAAAGGTCATCAGAAAAGCTGAAATATCCCCTCTTCCGATCATTGCAGATGCGGATTTCTGCATCATTGGAGAAATTCCTCCTCACAGAAGAAAACCGGAGGGGCCTTTCGGAGATCATTATGGGTATTATGCTCTGCAGCATGATTATCCGTATGCTGATATTAAAAGAATATTATATAGAAAAGATGCAATATGGCCACTTACAGTCGTAGGCAGACCTCCCCAGGAAGACCACTATATTGCAGAATATCTTCAGGAACTGCTCTCGCCTCTTTTCCCTCTTGTAATGCCGAAGGTTGTGAATGTTTGGGCCTATGAAGAATCCGGAGTCCACAGTCTGACAGCGGCCGTTGTAAAGGAAAGATATCACAAGGAAGCTTTTACTGCAGCACTCCGAATTCTTGGAGAGGGACATCTTTCACTGGCAAAATGCCTGTTCGTCACAAACGAAATGGTGAACCTTCGAAACTTCAAGGAAACTCTTGTGACAGTTCTCGAAAGAGTCAATGTCAGAACAGATGTGCATATTTTCTCAAATATTTCACAGGATACTCTGGACTATACCGGCCCTGCAGTGAATTCAGGAAGTAAAATGATTGTACTCGGGATAGGTGAAAAGAGAAATGAACTCGCTAAGGATTTTTTCAGTGATTTCAAGAATTCCATTTTCAGAAATCCTAAAGTATTTGTACCGGGAGCACTGGTAGTTCAGGGACCTGCTTATAAAAGAGGCGACGGAATCCCAGAAGCGCTTTCTAGAGAAATCAGCATTAAAAAATTTCCATTTGTATTCTTAGTAGATGATTCAAGCGAAACAGTAAAATCTGAAGCGGATTTTCTGTGGACAATATTCACTCGTTTTGAACCGGCTGGAGATATGTATGGAAAAACTTTGATTGAAAGGAACCATATCGGTTTTGAGGACAGCATTGTTTTTGACTGCAGAATGAAAGACTGGTACCCTTCCGTACTTTCTCCTTCCCCGGAAATTGTAGAGCAGGTAAACAGAAGATTCGGAAAACTTCTGGACTAAAAAGAGCTTTGAGTCTGCGATCACTCCTGATTCTCGTAAAAAGAGATTATGCTGTTCAGTATTCAGGAGCAGCTCTCGGCATTTCCTGGGCAGCATTTCAGAGTTTTGCTCAGATCGGGATTTTTCTTCTGGCTTCCTCGCTTCTCTTAAGAAACGAAAAGAATTCAGCGGCGTCAGCGTCAGCGGCGGCATCTGTTGCATACTCTTTGACAGGTCTCATATTCTGGATTCCGATTCAGGATATGATACTGAAAGGCAATTCCATTCTGTCTGAAAACAGGAACCTTCTGAAAAAATCAGGTATAAAATTAGAATATTTTTTAATGATACCCATGATTCAGATGGTCATTCAGTCCCTTCTGACAGGGATTCCCGCATTCATTTTCCTTTCCGTTTATTCGGAAATCAGTCTGCTGATGATCCCGGCTGCGTTTTCAGTATTTCTATTCACTGCATTCACAGTCTATCCGTTCGTTCAGTATTTAAGCCTCTCAAATGTGCTTCTCAAGGACATCAGTGCAGCTGTCCGAATTTTCCTGCAGGCTGTTTTCTGGTCACTTCCTGTTCTCTATGTTCCATCCGGCAGTTTTCAAAAAATTGCTCAATTGCATCCCTTTCATTTTCCTCTCTCTGTATTCAGATACTTTCTGACCAAAGAATCATTTCCAGAAATTTATTCGGCTTTCAGCTTCAGCTGTTTCTGCATCGTCTCCGTTCTGGTCTTTTTCCTATCTGGTCTGAAATACAAAAAAAGCATTATGGATCATTTATGATCAGAACCGAAAATCTCTGCAAGATCTACAGAGGATTTATATCACCGAAAGAAAGAATTCTTTCTGCTCTGAGTATGGGTTTTTTCAGGGGAAGAAGAAAATACACTGCTCTTGAAAACATAAACCTTGAGCTGAAAAACGGAGAAATCTGCGGAATCATCGGAAGAAACGGAGCGGGAAAATCAACTCTTCTGAAAGTGCTTTCCGGTGTGAGTCCTTATGACTCAGGAAACATCCGAATAAACGGAACAATACGCTTTATTCTTGAACTTGGAACCGGATTCAATCCCGAACTTTCGGGAGCGGAAAATATATATTATAATTCACTTATATCTGGTTTTAATGCTGATGATCTTAAAAAAAATACTGAAGAGATTTTTTCATTTTCGGGTCTGCAGGAATTCAGAGATATTCCTCTCAAGAATTATTCGAGCGGAATGACTATGCGTCTTGCATTTGCAATGGCCACTGCAGGAAGACCGGACAATCTTCTGATCGATGAGGCTTTTGCAGTCGGAGATGCTGCGTTTCAGCAGTCCTGTGTGGATCGACTGAAAAGTTTCGCAGAAAAAGGATCTTCCATTCTGATTGTAAGTCATGATCTTTCACTTTTAAGTTCGATCTGTTCAAGAATGTTTCTTATGGAAAAGGGAAAACTCATTTTTTCCGGAAGGACATCCGATGCAGTAGAAAAGTATATGGAACTTCTTGGGCAGAATGCCGGAACGGACAATAGATCATTATCGGATATTCAGGTTTCTCTCAATTCAGAAAGAATCATTTCAGGCGAAGTCTTCTTTATTTCTGAAGTTCTTTTTCTGACTGTTGAATTTTCTCTGGAGGGAAGCATGGATGATCTGACTGTCGGATTTCATATAGAAAATCAGAACGGAATAAAAATATTCGGAACGAATACACATCTGCTGAAGACCCCTGCATCCCAAAAATACAATATAATGAAGAAATGTGTCTTTAAATTTCCTGCAAATATGAATGAGGGAA
>JBPOJG010000417.1:0-4394 GCA_052033835.1 Spirochaetota bacterium | reverse complement strand
AGAAATTCTTCGAAGTCTTCTCCGTCAGAAAACGGGTCATGCTGAAGAATCAGCCTTTCTCCTCTGTCACGTAAATCGAGTTCCACACCGACTCCTTCCGGCAGGTTATTCAGTTCAGCCACAGTATTTATTCTATGAGCGATATATTCAATCATATATTTTCCTCTGGTTTTGAGAAAATGGAATATAAAGCTATTTTCTTAATTTCAATATAATTTATTTTCATTCGCCATTCGCCATTCGCCATTCGCCATTCGCCATTCGCCATTCGCCATTCGCCATTCGCCATTCGCCATTCGCCATTCGCCATTCGCCATTCGCCATTCGCTATTCGCTATTCGCTAATCCCTTCTTCAGCTTAAAACTGAAATCCACCGTTCTCTTGATAAATTTCCATTTGGAGGCAATGCCGGTATTCCAGCTGGACTGACCATGAATTCTGGGAGGAAATACAACAGGAAATCTTTCCACATGAATTCTGTTTTTCTTTGCCATATACAATGCATACAGATCGAGTGCAAAATCATGAGGTGGATTTTTCCATTCGAGAAAAAACTTCCGCGAAAAAATATTCGGCTGAGCATTGATGTCCCAAAGGCTGCTGCCCATAAAAACGGATTCGAATACACCCATTCCGAATGTAAAAAAAGAATCAAACAGAGGCCTTCCCTTCCGAAGTCCTTTCACATAAGTTTTCTCCGGATTCTCTGATTTCTCAAGGATTTCCAGAGCCTTAATGATATCATAAGGATCTGTCTGCATATCCGCATGTGTCCAGCCTATATAATCAGTGTCCGTATTTTTCAGTCCCTGCAATATCCCGTATCCGTAACCCTGATTGACCGGCACGTGAAAGGTTTTTGCAAACGAATATTTTGGAATCAGTTCTTTCAATACATCTGCAGAACCGTCCTTCGATCCGTTGTTCACAAGCAGGATTTCAATATCGTTTCTGCTCATCACAGTCTGCAGTCTTTCCAGTATCAGGGGAATATTCTTTTCCTCATTGTAACATGGAATCACGATTGTAAGTTTCTTCATTTGAATACCCAGAATTTTTGACCTGTATAATTCAGTATAGTAGAAGTGCCTGTTGCACACAAGAATGCAAAGAAAGTAAATTCAGGAAAGACCAACAGTACAACTTTATTTACAGCCACATTCGCACCGAGTGTCAAGGAATACAGAACTGCGAATTTCCATAACTCATCAGCGAGATGATCCTTTTTCTGAAACGTAAGATACTTATTCAATATGAATGCTGCAATTGAACCGGTTACAAAGGAAATCCCTTTTGCAGGAGACTTGTCAAGCCAGTTGAGCAGAGTATAATATGTGCACAGATCAACTCCTACTGCAGAAAAACCGGAAATGAGAAACCAGAAAATCTCTCTTTTCATTTTTTTCCGTAGGGATGCCAGGAAACTTTGGAGAAAAACTCTTTCCAATACTGATATGTATTGTATTCATCCGGTGTTCCCCAGCAGATATAATGATCCACTCGAAGCACCTGAACATTCAGTCCTCTGTTCACAGCTATGCCTGCCATCGAATCTGCATAAAACTCTCCGTTCACACGGATATTCTTTTCTTTCATCTCAGACAGGATATCCATAAAAAGTTCTGCCGATCTGAAATAAAACGCTCCAACAACTGCATCATCCTGAATTGGGTTTTCCGAGATCGGAACCTTAACTGAAATTCCGACGGCTCTGTTCCCTTCCCTGCGCACCCATCCGTACATCTTCGGATTTCTTGCACTGCCGGGATGCCCGCTGAACGTAAACACAATCATATCGGTTTTCGGATCTTCTGCAGCAGACTCAAACCTGTTCCAGTCATACAGCATTCCGTTGTCACTCGCTGCAATTAGAAGAGGATAATCATAGTCTTCTTTTTTCAGTCCAAGAGAAACAGTGATCGCCTGACCTTCAGTCACTTCGTCAAGCGGTACAACGTTACATCCCGGAAACGCCTTTTCGAGAGTATCCTGAAGAGGATAACGTTTCAGATGATCTGCCAGACATATGAAAACGTTTTTTTCTGCAGGCGGAAGCGACTTGGCTGCATGAACAACCATTGCTTCTCCGTCTACCTGAATCAGAGGCTTAGGATCCTTGTATCCCTTGTCCGCAAAACGGCTCCCGCGTCCTGCCAGAGGAATCAGATTGATTCGTTTTTTCTTTGAGACATTTTTATTCTTCAAAGCATCTGATGCAAGACCCTTGAATATATCCGACCAGTAATTGTATTCAGCCAGTTCCCCTGGAGTTCCCCATTGAAGCATATGAGATATTTCGAATATTCTCACCCTCAGTCCGTCCTGAACCAGAAGATTGTAGACTACACTTGCATAATATTCTCCGTTCAGAGAAATATCCTTCTGCATTGTCAGATCAAAATATTTTTTCATTACAGCACCTGATCGGAAATAATAAGTTCCGTCAGATGCATATTCGCTCATCCTGTCCTCAGTGAACGGTTTCTTCTCCTGAATCTCAAGCATCCAATTGTCTTTTTCTCTCATGAATGCATAATTAATTGTGCCGAGCATATGGGGATGAAATCCTCTGTAAGCAGAAATGGCTCCGTCTGCCTTGTTTGTCCGTACATCCTTAAGAAATTCACTGTAATCCCAGTCCTTTCCAAAATCACAGTAATTCACAATCACTTCCTCATCATCCTGAATCAGATGATAAACTTGTGATACAGCGTATACCGGACCCTTTTTGTGAGGAGCGATTGAGAGAATATTTGCATTCGGGACCAGTCCGGAAAGAACCTGTCTCATATCTGTATCTCTCAAGTGTTCCTCGTTGCAGATGAAAGTAAACTTGGTTTCACCTGGAAACATATCGACTACGTGAGCAATGATAGGCCTGCCTTCCACTTTGATAAGCGGTTTCGGCTCCTTGTATCCTGCATCCAAAAATCTTTTGCCGATTCCCGACATTGGTATCACTATATGCATATCAGATCCGTTGCCTGAATTTTTCAGCTTCCCAGTGAGTCAGATAAAAAAATTCTTCTTCACTGAGCTGTTCAGGACTGTATTTTGAAGTTATATGATGAAGTTTCCAGACTTCCTCAGCTTCCCTGGCTTTTGAATATGTTTTAGCGGAAAAATACAATTTTCCCATATAATAAAAAACTTTAGGAGGAACGGTATGCTTCTTTGTATATTCGGAAATCTGAATCTGAAGATCGCCCGCTTTTGAAACTCGCAGGGGACCTGCTGACAGAAAAACGACCCCGTCAGGAAAACACGGCTTCATATTCAAGGAAATTTCATCAGATGCCGCATCCGTACATACTGTCACAAAGGGCTCACCGGTAAACCTCTCCATTGCTTCCGAGATGCGGTTACTGAACTTTTCTTCCTGAAAATATATCCCTAGTTCCTTTTCTGCCTTCTTTGTAATTTCTTCAGTCTTCCTGAAAGCATCCTCTGCAGATTCTCCGTTTACGACAAGTCCATGATTCAGAAGAATAAAGCCATCAGGGGTTTTACCATTTTCTTTTTTATAATTTTCCTGACTTTCAAGCATAGCGAGAGCAAGATCAATTCCAGGAGTTCTGTAAGGAACATAGGCTATATTCGGGAAAAGAGATTTTCTGGAAACATCAGAATCACTGAATGCTGATGCAATTGCAACAGGATGGGAATGAATTACAAATCCGGGAAGAAAGGAATGCAGAAGTGTTTCAATGGATGGCCTGTTTTCAGGAGTCAGACAGTTTTTTCCGACAATCTCAGCGGCTTTTTTCTCTCTTCCTCTTTTATCAAAAGAAGTCCAGTCAATAGAGTAAAAATCCTTCCTTAAGTTTTCATTATCAATGAGAGAAAGACCTTTTTCTCTGGAAAGATCAGAAAGTCGGAGACCGGATGCTTTCACATACATTTTTCCGTCTGAAGTCTTGACCGAAGAGTTTCCTCCTCCGGACTGCACAAGATCAAACCTTTCCCCTGTTCTTCTGGAAAGAAAAAGCAGATCATCAATCAGTTTATCATTCATAAAATATTCAAGAGTTCCTGAAAACTTTCAGTCTGCTCATTTTCTCCTTCGTGTCTTCCAAAAAGGCAGGCAGACATCCCAAACTGCCTCGCCCCAAGCACATCTTTTTCCATACTGTCGCCGATCATTATGGATAAACTCTTTTCTGCCTTCAGCTTTTCAAGCGCTAATTGATATATCCGAGGATCAGGTTTCTCTGCACCTGCCTCCTCGCTTGTTATGATAAAATGAATCTTGTTCTGAATTCCGAATTTCTTTATTTTTTCAAACTGAATACCCGCAGTCAGATCTGTAATGACTGCGATTCTGCATCCTTTCTGAAGTGCAGTGTCCAAAAATTCATTTACAAAAGGACGAAGTTTCATAGTATTCAGAAAT
>JBPOJG010000294.1:0-17525 GCA_052033835.1 Spirochaetota bacterium | reverse complement strand
TTTCACGGATATTGATTTTTCTTTTTACAAATTCGGGTACATAACTGGAAAGTTCGTATCCGTTTGTAACGATTGCGACTGGATAATTATATTTTACTGAATTTTCAAGAAAATACAATATACTCTTTCTGTAATTTTCAGCCCCTAGAAGAGGTTCTCCTCCGAAAACGGTGATGTATGGACGGAGATTTTCCTCTGCAAACTGTTTATTGATATGAGAAAAAAAGCTGTCAGTGATTTCAAAATCCAGCATCTTCTTTGAATTCTGATACTCTTCCTGAAAGCAGTACTTGCATGCAAAATTACATACGAAAGAAGTGGAGAAGATCAGCTGTATTGGAGTCTTCTCATACTCATCCGAAAACTCCAGATACTTCTCTCTGATCTTCTCCTCTTCCTCGACCTCATTCCTGTAAATATACCCTCTCTCCAAAAGATATTCCCGAAGATGATAATCTTCCCAGGAGCCGGAGGAAAACCTCTCTTTAAATTCAGAGGCCTCGTCCTTTTCAATCAGGTCGATGGAACCTGAAAGATAATTGACTGCCATTATATCCCCGGACTTGTATTTTTTTGCGAGAAACGTATATTTAGAAGTTTTCATATCAGTCGTGACATCCTGAAATAATTTTTGAGGTTTTTGCACAGCACTGTGCGACTGTTTTTGTCTGTTTTTCAGACTTCTTCTTATCTAAAGGTTTCATATTGGAACCCTCCTTTATTTTGTTTTTCATATTCTATATTTCGCTTATTAACTCACCTTACGCACTGTATGCGTAAGGTGAGTTATAAAAGCAGTGGCCTGTGAATTCAGCAGTTTCCTCCGCCGCATCCGCAGGACTTCTTTAGCGCTTTTTCCTTATGTGCACGGACTGTAATGCTTCTTACAATTACTCCGCCTTTTTCATAAGGTTCAGATTCTTCGAGAATTTCTGCTTCCTTGAATCCTCCGGCAGCAACTGCAGTAAAATATTCCTGCTTTGGAACTGCACCTCCGTAGCACCCTGCCCAGGCCTTTGGATCATTTCTCACTTCGGGCGGAAGTTCATTTTCTGCAATGATATCTGACACAACAAATCGACCGCCTGTTTTCAATACTCTGTATATTTCTTTATAAACTGCAGTTTTATCTTTACTGTGATTGATTGTGCAGTTGGAAATAATGACATCTGCAGTACTGTCCTGAAAAGGAAGTTTTTCAATCTCTGATTCCAGAAATTCTGCATTTTCCACGCGAAGTTTCTTTTTATTGATTTCAGCAATTTCGATCATTTCTTTTGTAAAATCCACTCCGTAAGACATCCCGGTTCTGCCCACTCTTCCTGCAGCCTTCAGCACATCATTTCCTCTCCCGCATCCGAGATCAATGAATACTTCTCCAAACTTCGGATCAGCAAGATCCAAGGCGCCTCCGCAGGAAAGACTCGAACAGCAGGAAGCCTCCTTTGCATATCTGATATTTACAGCTTCTTTTAGCTCTTCCATTTTTTTTCCTCCAACTACTCAGCTAGCATTGCGGCAGCCATCATTCCGGCGATGCATCCGTCTCCAACTGCAGTGGCGGCCTGTCTGAATCTTTTTGATCTGACATCG
This sequence comes from Spirochaetota bacterium, assembly GCA_052033835.1. GTDB lineage: Bacteria > Spirochaetota > Leptospiria > Leptospirales > Leptospiraceae > DAORDI01. The sequence goes on along the minus strand of JBPOJG010000294.1, from coordinate 15,932 downwards.
CCCGCAGCAAATACACCCCGTATATTTGTCTGCATATCCTCATCAGTAACAAGATATCCTCCCTTGTCCCTGTCGAGAGACAAAGGAAGACCTTCCGTATTCGGGATCATTCCAATGAAAATAAATACACCGTCTGTTTTCAACTCTGTTTTTTCGCCTGACAGGAGATTTAAAAGTCCAATGATGATTCTGCCCTGATCATCTTTTTCAAATTTATATGCAGTTTGATTATATATAATGTTAACTTTTTTATGGGAGGAGATCCTGTCCACTGCCGTCTGATTTGCAGTCAGCCTGTCCAGATTCTGAATCAGTGTCACCCTGTCTGCAAATCGGGTGAGAAAAAGAGATTCTTCCACTGCTGAATTTCCTCCGCCGATCACCACAATTTCTTTATTATCATAATACTTACCGTCACAGGTGGCACAGTAGGAAATTCCCTGACCGCGATATTCTGTTTCACCCGGAACACCGAGAAGTCTGGGTTTGGCTCCTGTGGAAATAATAAGAGACTTTGCAATAACTGTTGTATCTCCGCCGTCGAGGCTCAGAATATGATCCTTGCCGTTTTCAGAGATCTGAATTTCCGAGATGTCAGATGCAGCAATAATTTCTGTTCCGCTCATTTTTGCCTGTTCGAGCATATTGTGCATCAGTTCATATCCGTTCACTGCCTTGCCTGTGCCAGGATAATTGGAAATGAGATGAGTGATTTTCACCTGTCCTCCGGTGAGTTCAGGATCAGCAATGATCGTCTTAAGTTTAGCCTGAGAAGAATAAATTGCTGCAGAAAAACCGGCAGGCCCGCCTCCAAGGATCAGCACATCGGCGTACTTCACGGAAGGTTTCTTTTTGCTCAAGCCTATATTGAATTTCTCCTTGGGTATAATCTTACTGATATTTTCCAGAAGTTCTTTCTTTTTAATCCCACCCATCAGCCTTTGTGCAGTCTCCTTTCCGTCCTTGTAAAAAATGACTGTAGGACTCGAGGAAACACCGAGAGACTTGGCAAGTTCCCTGTTCTGCTGACGGAAAATCTTGTAAAACCTGATATTCTCTCCAAAAAGATCTGCCATTTCCTCATACTTGGGTGCAAGGGATTCACAGGGAGCACATTCATCGGAATAAAAATCCAAAACGACCGGACTCTTTTCATTCAGTATCCTTGACTCAAATTCAGCAGATCCGATTTCAGTTACATTTGCAGAACTCATTTTCCTCTCCTATATACCCTACATGGTATGGTATATAGTTTTCTGTCAAGCAGTAAACGGCTCCAAATTGAGAAAAATGAATGATAAAAATCAGGTTAACACTTCAGTAATTTCAGTTATCTCCTCACCTTACGCCTTCGGCTGCAACGCAGGAAGCCTGCCGGCGGCATTTCTTGGGGCTACGCAAGTTTGGAAGCCGCTGCCCCAAACCCCATTTTTACAGGTCTATTCGATTTTCCTAAATGCATTTATGAAATTACAGATTCCAGATATCATATCCTATTTGCGCAAGGTGACTTATTAAATTAAAATCGTTTTTCATTGTCAAAAAATAAACCCTAACAACTCAGAATGTCACATTTTTTATTGACTGAAAAATATATACTCAGTATGATTGCTCTTGAAATATGAATATTTGGACACTCTATGATTTATTTTAACTCCTGGGGCATTGCCACATTTCTCTGTTCTGCATTCAGTCTTCTGATTGTATTCTTCCTGCTTTCCATAAAAGACAAAGCCTTATCTACAAAGTATTTGGCATACTTTATGTTCGGAGTTTTCCTTCTAAGTTTCGGTTATCTGGGTTCTGCGGTAATTCCTTCCCCAACCGGGGGATTTCACAGATATATCACAGTCACGGCTGTCATCATTATTTTTGTTCCCGCCCTGCTGTTTGCTTACAATTTTCTAGGGAATTTCCATCAGAAGGAATCGAGAATTATCGTCAGCATCATGGGAGTAATCAATCTGACTGCCATTCTTCTTTTCTACAAAGAAGCCGCCGGAGCTCAGTCAGAATTTATATTCTTAGGAGAAATATTTGATTATCCTAAACTGGGAAAATTAACCGCTATTTTAGTTCTAGTGTATACGTTTCTGTTCATATTTATTATGATAAGAAAAGCAGTGATGCTGAAAGGAAAGGACAGGAAGACTGTCATTCAGTCGACGTCGGCAATACTTTTTATTGTCCTCGGTCCTGCAATATCCAATATGCTGATGAAAAAGGAAACGATTTCACCTGCACTGTATCATCAGGTTTATGTAATCTGTCTTCTCTTAGGATGTTTCTCATTAGTCATCGTTTTCATAAACAATGCAGTGGAAAAAACAACGTTTATGACCAAAATTGTCGGTATCTCCTTAGTATCATTTTTACTGATTATTCAGGGAATTTCCTATATGCAGAATTATCTGAATAATAAAAATTTTGATCATATTCTTACTCTTCAGACAAATTCCATTATAAATGTAAAAGATTTCAGCACAGTCCCGAATCTTTCTTACTTGGTTTCCTTTCCGTTAAACGGCTCAGCGAACGACAATGTAAATATTCTTTATCAGAAAAATCTGAATATGAATTCTGAAGAAATTAAAAAATACTTCATGGAAGACAGAAAACAGGATATCAGACACAGCAGAACATTCAGCTCTAAATCTGAAGATCTTTATGTTGCTTACCGCACTGTGGATAATGAGAATAAAAGAATATTGGAAGCGGGGTATTCTTATTATTATTACAGGGCATTTCTGCATGAATCTGCATCATTTCTTGTATATTATACCTTAGCAATAATATTTTTCATTATCATTCTTTTCCCTATTTTCTTTTCGGTAAGTCTGATCCGTCCATTGAGATTTCTTCTGAATGGAGTGACTGAAGTCAACGAGGGCAACCTTTCCATTGAAATTCCGGTACAGGTTCAGGATGAAATCGGATTTCTGTCCGAATCCTTCAATGCAATGGTAAAGAACATTCACGAAGCAAAAATCAAACTTTTGGACTATGCAGATCATCTGGAACATAAAGTAAGGCTTCGTACAGAAGAAATACATCAGAAGATGGAGGAAATTCATGGACTGAAGGTTCAGCAGGACGGAGATTATTTTCTGACTTCACTGATCCAGCAGCCCCTGATTACAAACTGGAACAAGTCTGTCGACGTTTCCACTACGTTTTATATTGAACAGAAAAAGAAGTTTTCCTTCAGAGAAAGACCGTCAGAACTTGGCGGGGATATCTGCGTCACAGGCAATCTGCGATTTCGTTCTTACAGTTCACGATATGTATTTTTTATGAACGGGGATGCAATGGGAAAATCAATGCAGGGCGCAGGCGGAGCAATCGTCCTTGGAACTGCAATAAATAATATCCTGTCAAGGTCAGCAGGAAATGACAGAGTTCTGTCTATGTCTCCGGAAGAATGGCTTTATCAGACATTTCAAGAACTGAACAATGTATTCAATACATTTGACGGACTGATGATGGTATCCGCAGTTGCCGGACTGATCAACCCTGATACAGGAAAAGTGATATTTTTTAATGCAGAACATCCCTACTGTGTTCTGTTTCGCGACGGCAAGACAAAATTCATAGAGTCGGGAACCTCAGTCAGAAAAATGGGATCTCCGTTAGGAAATGAATTCCAGCTGATCGAATTCAAACTTTTCCCAGGTGATGTTATTATAGCAGGGAGTGATGGACGTGACGACATTGACTTGAATCCAGGCGAGGCAATCCGTCTGATGAACGAGGATGAAACACTTTTTCTGAAAATAGTCGAAGAGGCGAAAGGAGAATTAGACAAGATAGTTGAACTCATTCACAGTCAGGGAGCGGTAACTGATGACCTCTCACTGATCAGAATCGGATTCAAGGAGACCCTGGAACTGAACAGTGAATCAGATTCAAAAGGACAGGCAGTTACACTTTTTGAATTTGGAAAACACAATATAGAACAGGGAAACATTGAAGAAGGACTGGAACAGCTGAAAGAATCAGTGCATATTTTACCTGATTTCGCAGAGGCCGTTCAGCTGATTGCACAGTATTTATTTACAGAAAAGGATTACGATGAGGCAGTGAACTGGATTGAATACTATCTGCGTCTCAAGCCTGATGCAGTCAATTTCTGGTTTTATCTTTCTGTTTCAGAAAAACATATGAAAAATTTTACAAAATCTCTAGAAGCAGGAATGAAAGTATATGAACACCAGCCTTTCAGAATTGTAAACCTGATCAATATGGCGGACAGCTACAGAATGATCGGAGATTTTCAGAATTCAAGGCTTTTCCTGAATAAGGCATTAAAATTAAAATCTCATTATGAACCGTTGAATAAACTTGATCAGCTTCTGAAAGAGAAAGGCTTTGAATAATTATTATTCTGCAAAAAAAGCTTAAGCAAATTTATTACTTTTCGAAAGAAATGGGAACAGCATCCAGCTCCAGCACTTCGACAGAACTGCCGTTTGATACTGCAAGTCTCCTGTTTCCTTTTTCAGCTGAAAGCAGAAACGGCTCCGGCAGATGATGGATAATTGAAGAATTCTGCCTGCCTGTATCAATGTCTCTCAATTCTGCTTCAGTCTTTCCTGTTTTGATATTGATGATCTTTGGATACTCGTACAGATCCCAGGCATATTCTGAATTGACGGCAATCAGATTTCCAATCCTGGACTCCGGTTTCACTGGAGCTGAAATTTTAGCTGTCTTGAAATTCCAGACAGCAAAATGTCCGACTGGAAGCACGTCCGGCTCATCATCTTCTTCTCCTTCATCACTGAATGATCCTATCAGTATATGATCATTATCAATAAAACTGGCCGTCCCGATTTCATTGCCGCAGTCAGTAACAGATTTTCCCTGATCAAGAAGTTTAGGATCAGAGCTGCACTTCTCAATATCAAACAGTTCAATCACATCGAAGGGATGCCATACCCATCCTCGACTGAGCAGAAATTTTCCGTCAGGGCTTACAGTCAGTCTGGAATGAAAGATATCCTGAAGAGTTCTGTCTTCAGACTTGGTAAGAATCTCACCGGTCTCTGCATCTTCAAATTCCAGCCTGTTGTAAAAATTGGGACAATGGGCAATACAGGTTCTTCCATTCTTATCCTTAAAAAAAGCTGCAGGATATTCAAATACTTCAGACTGATAATAACTTCTATTGAGTTCTCTGAAATCTTCTCCATTTTTGAGAAGCAGAGCCTTTGTACCCAGCTTCTTATATAACAGCACATATACTCCGTCCTCTGAAGTGAGTGCAGAATCAAAACTGTAGGCAAAGCGATACTTTTGGAGCTGTTCTTTTTTCCCGTCGAGAGAATAAGCTGTGCCGGCAGAAGCCCAGTCCACAACTTGTCCGTTAAACCAGCTCAATGTCCTTACATATGTATCTTTTATTGTATATCTTTTTATTTTCATATGTTCCTTGTTGGCGTATTTTCACTGTCCAGTTTTCTATTTTTATGAATCAAGTCAAATACCTTAACGCAAATATCACTGACCTGCATCTGAATTCATCCCTGCATTGACTACGAAAGACAGAGGCAATGATCCCTTTTCGTTTACATTCAGAAGACCAATCTGAATTCCGTAAAGTTTTTCAGCATAATTAAAAATCCCGACAGAAATCCCCTTCTGTCTTTTGTGCATATTCCAGAGTCCAAGAGAGGCACCAGAGCTTCTGCCGGAGAAATTCACTGCTCCTGCCTGAACACCGTAGATTTTTTCAGAAAAGTTCACTGCCCCTGCCTGAACACCCTGCATCTCAAAAGAGATGTTGACTCCCCCAGCTTCAAAATGTCCTTTTCTCGCAAAGTTCACTGCTCCCAGCTGAACATAATTGAACGTATCATCAATATTGAATGCAGCGGCCTGTACCCAAGTGTGACCGGAAAGATTAAAAAATAATGAAAGCTGAGCATAAGGGTCCTTGCCTCTGGAGAAAGGAGCATTCCGCATTTCCGGAGTCACCATATTGAACGCACCGGCCAACTGGAAATAGGCTTCCTCTTTTACATGATTGCCTACTGCTGAAAGCTGGAAAGGAGCAAAATGAGCCCGGTTGAAAAAAATACTGACCTGTCCAAATCGTACATTCTCTTCGGAGAGATTGAACAGACCTCCAATCTGAACTTTTGTACTTTTCCCGGAATAGTTTCCTCCTGCAGAAATCTGGCCATATGAAGATTTTTCGGCCATATTCCCTAGCCCACCTATCTGAAATGGAACATATGCTGACTTATTAAATCCCAGACTGAGCTGAGGAAGCATCATATTCTCTGCATAATTTCCCAGGACGCCGATCTGCATTCCATTCACATCTCCTAAAGTGACAGTACCCGCACCCACAGAAAGACCAGTAAACGATTTTGCATTGAACTGCCCCAGACCGACCTGCAGCCCAGTGTTTTCCTCAGATTGATTATACAGACCAGTCTGTATTCCAATAAAATTTCCTTCCGTAATATTGGCTGCACTGAAAGCAATTCCGGTTCCGCTTTCTGATCTGCTGAATAGTCCGGTATCTATTCCGGAAAATGAGATATTTTTTCCATATAAAATATTCAGCCTGAGACCTCTGACTGCAGTTTCATTCTTGAAAATCTGCCCAGGAGAATAAATGGCCAGCTGAAATGGAGTCCATTCTGCCTCAATAAAGCCGCTCCCTTTCCTGATGTCTCTTTTTTCATAATTGGAATTATAAAAAAGCATAATGGGATATTTTCCATTCTTGGCGATATTGATCAGTCCGACCTGATAACCTGTGAGCTCGTGACTCTCATTGATGAGTCCGAACATCGACCCCTCTGTTTCGAGGGACCGGTTCAAAAGTCCAATCTGGTATCCTTTAATTTTACCTGACAGATTAATTCCGCCGGACTGAATTTCCGTTTCTCCCGCAACATTGACAGTGCCGAACTGAAAAAATCCAATAGACGAATAATTAGCCAGAGGACTGATCTGTCTATTGTATGTGCATTCTGCAGTGCAGGAACTGTAGTTGAAAAGCCCTGCGAACTGCAGATAATTTTTTTCGCCGCCGTTTAGTATTCCGGAAATCTGCACATTGGCATTGGGAGAATGATTTCCAAATGCAGCAATCTGCAGTCTTCCCTTTTCTGTGCTGTTTCCCAAAATCGCTGTCTGCAGAACTGATTTTTCTGCACTGTTGAAAATCAAAGAGAGCTGAAGAGAGCTGTAATCAGTACGGTTGATTCCTCCGGCAAGCTGCAGAGACGTATCTTTCGCCTCATTCCAGAGACCGGAAAACTGAAATACAGAATGGTCTGTATAGTTTACACCTGCAGAGATCTGCAGAAATGCGTTTCGGGAATTGTTCAGAATTCCTGAGATCTGAAGTCGGGAATCTCGAGCCTGATTGAACCCCAGACTGAACTGTCCCATATACGGTTTTTCTGTCCAGTTGGCCAGGATGCCGAACATCGGAAGATAGGCCTTGTCAGAAATATTCACTGCTCCCGCCTGAATTCCAAAAGGAGTTCCTGCATAATTGACAACTCCTGCCTGTATCCCATAAAGTTCTCTGCCGGAACCGTTGAATACTCCGGCTTGAACGCCGACAGTCCTTTCTGAAAAATTGACCACACCTGCACCAAGCCCTGCCGACTGATCCTTTACATTGTTGACAAGTCCTGCATCAAGTCCATATACATTCCGGTTTTTTCCGTAAAAAATATTCATTCTCAGTCCAATCACAGTACTGCTTTCAGAATACAGCTGCATCGGTGACAGAATGGAAATCTGAAGAGGCGTGATCTTTTCGGATCGCAGCGAAAATACAATGATAAAGAAAAAGAAACTGATCACAGTCATTTTTTTCATAGTAAGCCCTTATACAATCATCGGCTTCCGATATGTATATGCACAGATGAAATATACGAGCCGGATAATTCTGTATCATTTTAAGCATTCGTCTGAAAAATCAAGAAATTATCAAAAAAATTAATTTCATTAAGAAATATATAGGGATTTTAGCCAGCTTCCAGACCGGCAGCCATCTTCATTAGCTTGGCGAAGGGACGATAGTCCCTTAGCAGTTTCCGAGCTTGCGAAACCCCCGGTAGGGTTAACTCAGCAGCCGTTTCCAAGTTTGCACGCGCAGCAGCGAAGCGAGCTGCTAAGCAGCCTTATCAGCTTTTGAATAAGTAATGATAGAATTGTTGAAAACTAATTTTTCAACAATTCTATTGATTTACAGCATTACCCTTCCGACAGAAAAAGGATAAATTAGGAGAGAATTATATGGAATTCCATTTTACAACATCAGGAATATTTGTAGACGATGACGGATCTGTTCTGATGCTTGTGCTGAACAGTGATGATCAGGAACACTATTTTTCAATCCAGCTTTCACATGAAAACGATGAACATGGAGAAAAGACTGGCACAAACACTTATTATATAGAAATAGATGATCAAAGTTTCGGAGGATATGGCGGACTGCAGAACATCAGACTGTCTCGAAAAGAGTTGAGAGCCGTTCTGAATGAAACAGGAAGAAAAAACCTGAAAATGGATTCAGTCACCGTTTCTCTGCATATTTCAGATAATGCTTTTCGCGAACTGCAAAATATGCTTACAAAAATCTTCAGTTCGACAGGACTGTTGAAACAGGACTAATCCTGTAAAATTCGCAAAAATATCAAGCAAAAATCATACCAATAGAGATACAACATTCTAGTACGATTACTAATTTTAAAGTTTCTGAAAATTCAGTAAAAGGTTTGCATTCTTTATGAATACTGAAAACTAGTCTCGAAATCAAAAATAAATCAGGAGAATTCTTTTATGACGGCCAAAATCAGAATTTCAGCCCTCTTCATCATTTCATTCCTCAGTTGCGGTCTATTCAATTCCAGCAAGGACAGCTCTGATAAAAACAAACAGATTGCCTTGGCCGCACTTGCCTTGTCAGGCTCTGGATCATCATCCTCATCCTGCTCGTCCACTACAACCACTGGAACAACCGTCTCCAACAGTTCCGCAACACTCGATACCACAACTGGATGCGTGACTGGTGTGACTACCTGTATGGACAGCGCGTTGCCGACCTGGATCAAAAACAATTTCAAATGTGCTGTCGGATATGTTTCCGGTTCCAGTTATGTTTTCAAGTCACAGAATGTGCCTAACACAAAAAGCTCCTATTATGGAACATCCTCTCCTCTTTATGAAGCACGCACGACTACAGGCGGAAATCCAAACTCCATCATTACTCAAAAAATACAGTATACCATACCGGTCACTCCTACAAAAGGAACAGGAACAGACAGCACACAGGCCGGCCTGGTTGCTATCGGAATTACTGTAAACGGATTGGCAATATTTAATAATGCAGCAGCTCCTCCGGATGTTCTCGCAACTGAAGCAGCTACATTCGATAATTTTATGGGACACCCTCAGAATTCAGGAGTTTATCACCACCACGCAGGTGCACCTAAAATCTGCGGTGACAACAATACAACAGCTACCAACTCTTCTACCTGCAACAATTCTTCACTGATCGGTATTTCACTGGACGGATATGCAATCTACGGACAGAAATGCAAGGCTTCCTCCGGTGCATCTGAAACTACACCGACACTGGATGCTCTTCATGGTCACACGTCTACTACAGAACATTTCAGCACAGCAACCTACCATTACCACTATGCTTACGATTCGACTGCGACCATCTACACTCTGATGGGATCTTATTTCTATGGAAACAAAGGTTCTGTCAGCAATTAATCCTTTTCAGAAACTTCTCCTCCTGACAGCCCTTATCTTCCTTGGCTGTCGGGAAACAATAATGGAATACAGTGACCCTCTTTTTGCTATTCAGGACGGGAAATTATTTTATAATGGAAAAGCATTTACTGGAAAAATGCACAGTGCGAATCCAGTTTTGGGAGAGGATTACGCAGCTTCCTACAAAGACGGAGTAGAGGACGGTGAGTATACTGCCAAAGGAAAGAATGGACAGCTGCTTGAACAGAGGTATTTCGTACAGGGAGAAAAGCACGGAGTGCATATATCCTGGTTTCCGAACGGACAGCCTCGTCTCTATTCCGAATTTGACAAAGGAAAATATGTCAATGACCGATGGGCTTGGTACGATAACGGTCAGCCTTATACATACGAAAAATATGACAGCACCGGAAAAATACTTGCCTCGAAGGTATGGAGTAAGACAGGACAGATTTATATGAATTTAGCTTTTAGTAAAACCGGAGCCTCACTGGGAATGCCCGGAGGAAAACTCTGTGAGCCGATCAGGACTCCCGGACAGAATACTTCAAATACTAAATAATTTTGTAAATTATTCTATGATACTGAATACTTATATTCGATGCAGAAAAAACCTCGTAAAATTCTGAGGTTCTGATTATAAATTAAAACTGCTATCCTATAGGCACACTTATTTTTTCAAAAAATATATAATGAGGTCCATATGAAGGTCATCCTGCTCACACTTCTGCTTCTGCTTGCTTACTGCAAGGAAGAGAAAAAACCTGTATTTAAACCGGAATACACTGAGACATCTGTTCCGCAGGACGGTATGCTTCCTCATTTCAAATCGGAACTGATGGATCCTTACTGGCCTGAAGAAAATAAATATCCTGCAGATCTGAGAAGATTTTCCGATTTCAATCTCACGAATCATAATGGTAAAATCATTACAGAAAAGGATCTCTCAGGAAACTATAAACTTTTAGTTTTCTTTTATGCAAAATGCAAGGGCATCTGTCCGATGATTACAAGAAATATTCAGAATTTTATTCCCCGCATAGAGGACAAATCTAACCTGCAGATTATATCCATCACCGTCAATCCGGAAGTTGACAATCCGGAAATGCTCCAAAAATTCAGAGAAATGTACAAAATCAAGGAAGAGAACTGGATTTTCCTTACAGGCCCCAAAGAGTTCATTTTTAATCTTGCCAGACAGCAGTTCGGTGCAGAAGTAAAAGTACTGCTCGGACAGAATGACCTGACCGATTTTGTTCATACTGAAAATGTATATCTGATTGATAAAAAAAATTATCTTCGCGGAATCTACAGAGCCAAAGGCACAGGTGATCTCGAAAGACTTTTAGTAGAACTGAAAACACTCCGACAGGAAGATTTTGGAAAGAAGTTATAGGCATTCGACAAATTTTATATTTGGATCGGAGGTAATTCCTTCGAAGTTTTTCTGCTGTGTTCAAATCTTTCATTCATCAGCCTGAAGCAGGAAAGCAGAGTCTGCGACAGTTCCTCTCCTTCTAAAAACTTTAATGCATAGGCCACTGCTTCAAAGGTGGAGAGTCTGTTGGGAGAGGTGCTTTTTCTTAGAGTGTATTCGCCTTTTAAATCAGGCGGCAGTTTCACAGCCAGAAGATGATCGAGTCCTTCTCTTTTCCTGATATTGGACGCCTGACTCCATGATCCGTCAGGTACAATCAGATGATAAGGCCCTTTATATTTTTGAGTAAATTCATCATCCAGCATTACTGCCCCTTCGCCAGGATACAGAAAAAGCACACGCTCATCCTGCTCAATCGGAATGGAACTGAAACTGAACGGAGAATTTTTTAATCCTCTTTCATATATTTTAAATTTCGAAAGAGTCAAAAGACCTAAATTTGCTGTGTTTGAAGTCAGATGTTTTTCACGGAAATGCATTATGACAGAGACAGAAGTTCTGTTCTGATGAAGACTCAGCCCATTGCAGAAACAAAAGTTTATGTTGATCCTGCAGAACGGACATCTTTTATCCCGAGTATTTCTTCTGTTACTCATAGATCTTATAATAAGTATTCTTATTACTAACTGAAATCCGGAGACAAGATTCGGCACTGGATCCTCGTTCGAGCATAATTTGATGATTCAATCTGTTTTCCTTAAGTCTTTTTTTATACATTGGGGTCAGCATCCGTTCAGAAAAGCATTATACAATATATGGCCGAGTTTCGTCTCTTTCAAAGAGTCAAAGCAGCCTCAGCACATTCTACAGAGCAGAATTACTGCGACTGCACAGAAACGGCCTCCTGCTCAGGAATAAGAGAAAGAGTCAGGAAGCAGTTTCTACGATCAGAATTTCAAAGACAGATCCATTTTCGGAATTTCGAAAAACAGAATAGCATTAAATCTTAATTATTCGTATTTTGGAAATTTATCAGGAATGCTGCTTCCGGTAAAATGGCCTACCCAGCCCTCAGTATTATTGAATACGCGGATTGCCTTGAAGAAAGGTTTTGGCCCCATATCAAACCAATGTGTTGTGCCTGCTGGAAGGCTGATAAAATCGCCCTTCGTGCAGAGCATCATACATACAAGGCCTGCTTTGTGAATATAAAACATTCCTGAACCGTCTACAAAAAAGCGCACCTCATCGTCACTGTGAGTATGCTCACTGATAAACTTTGCCCTAGCTTCTGCTGTGTTTGGAGAATCAGGATGCAGAGAAACGATATCAAACGTCTTGTATCCTTTTGCCAGAATCCTGTCAATGGATGTCTTGTATGCCGCCGCTACTTCTTCCGGCGATGCTGTTTCACTCAGAGGTTTTTCTGCTTCCCAGCGTTCATAACCTATGCCAAGACTTGCCATTTTCTCACGAATTACATCATATCCTTTAAATATCTCTTTCTTGCTCGGATCTGTTTCCGGCATAATTGTCAATGTGCTTTCCATTAACTGCTCCTCTAAATTCTATCCGCTGAATCTGTGTGCGTTTGACGCATCTGATTTGAATTTTTATCGCTGTGTCAGATTATAAAAAACTCTGAAAGTCAATCAACATTCAATTCTGATTCAGTAAGATCTGGTCAGGGCAAGCTCTGTTTTCGAAAAAGGATTCATAGACTCAATCCCGTATCCGCCCGTCTTGACCTTATAAGTAAAGCCTGAGGGAGAGTCGGCTGGCTGTAAAGTAAAAAAGTGACTAACTGAAAAACTCTTCTGTATTGATGGAAAAACCGGTCAGAATTTCACTCGCAAGTTCTTTTCCTGTTTCTTTCTTCCATTCAGTTGTCCGATTCTTCCAGACCTGAATCCGCTTTGTTTCCGGTTCCACGATCCAGAATTCTTTGATGCCGTTCAGAAGATATCTGTCCGCTTTTTTTCCCAAATCATAAGCACGCGTAGATTCACTCAGAACCTCGCACACAAGATCGGGGGTTCCGAAAATCCATTTGTCAATTATTTTCCTGTTCTCATTCAGTACAACTGTGATATCCGGACGAACTGTATCACCGCCGTCTGGAAGATAGACATCCAGCTCATTAAAAAGCTTTGCAGACCTTCTGCTGTCTAAATAAATGCCCAGTTTAACCAAAAAAACTGTCTGAAAATAGGAATGCTGAGAAAAAGGACTTGGCGCCAAGTGCAGTACTCCATCAATCATATCATAGCTAAATCCATCCGAAGGAAGATTCATATATTCTTCCCTAGTCACTTTTTTTCCATCATACAAAGGGACAGATTTGGTCAGCTCTGAAATCATATGTTAAGATTATCATTTTCGCATTTTTTATCAAGAAGATTTTTTGTAAACTCAGATCAGAATTCATTCAGAAAATCCGCTTTTGAAATAAGAATTCTTGCACAGTACGAGGGCAAACAGCAGTGCCCCGACGGCCGCAGAATGTATCCGCATCTTTTCAAAAAGAAATCAGCTCTTTCCATCTCCAGTGATAAGAGAATAGTTTTGTTGTACGAATAATTATTTAATGGGATGTAATTTAATTATAAAAAATGCATTGTCTTGGCAGAAGCAAGTCGGTTATGGGTTGTAGAGTTCGGCTGTGGAAGTGTATGTTGCAGGTGAAAAGACAGATTGACCTCCGGCAACCAAAACTCTCCCATTCTGCAAAAGCGAAGAAGTGTGAAATTCTCGTCCGGTTCCAATATTCCCAGTCGCGGTGAAAAGGTTAACTGAAGGATCAAATAAATCGGCCTTTGAATTTATTACTGGTGGCATTTGTCTTCCACTGACAACTAAGACTTTTCCGTTTGACAGAAGCGTTGCAGTGTGGTTACCTCTTGTGGTTCCCATACTTCCGGTATTAGTAAAAAGGCCTATAGAAGGATCATAGAGTTCTGCACTGGAAAGATAGGAACCTGTATATCCTCCTGCAATCAAAACTTTCCCGTTTGATAAGAGTGTTGCTGTGTGATTACTCCTCTCAGTTCCCATTGAACCAGTATAAACAAAATCTTCTGATCCATTTCCGCCTGTGTATTTGCCTACTAAATTGATGGAAAAATTGGGAGCAGTTAGATCATCATTTGCTATAGTAGCCTTAGCGGATTTATCAGTCACATATTCCGTTTTGAAATTGATTGTGAATTCAGAGGAACTGTTCGGGATCAGTGTGGTGACTGTGGGCTGGACAGCTGTGAAATTTGCTGCATCTGTACCCGAAAAAGCAACTTTTGTAGCTCCAGTAAGAGTCAGGTTGACTGAGGTATTGTTGATGATTTGGAATTTTTGAGGAAAATCAGTCCTGGATTTGGATGCATTGATTGTAATTGTATCCCCATTTTTGTATTCCGTATCTCCCACCTTAACTGTGATGCTTGGTTTTGAATTCACAGCCAGTCCAAGAGCATAATTCGTCAGCAGTCCTCCTGCCCCATCCGTCGGATTGTTGAACTTTGCGTTGCAGTTCAGAAGTAAAATGAAAAGTAAGCAGCAACTGATTCTTTTCATGATTTTATCATTGTTATTGTTTACTTGTGTTTTCATTGTGATTTCCTTTCTTTAAATGTCGTTTCTAGTGTGCTCCGCGACTGAATTTTTCTGCTTCGGAGAGAGGTTCGTTTATTTGTGAGAAACTTTACTATTGTATTGGATTTTCTTATCCTGGTCACTTCGAGAGCCTCAGTGACCGGATTACTGCCATTCGTATTCAACAGGAAGCTGTATTCAAAAACATTATCCTCGAGGTTTTCAAAACCTAGAGGTATAAAACTTTTAATAATATCATTATAAATCATTTTTCTCATTCGAATCTCCATTGAAAGGAGACTGCACCGAAACTTTCTGCTTTTCCGTAGATGGGGGTCGGGTCTCATTCCTCCGTCCATTGTGAAGAAGTCCTGCTTGGGAAGGGAAGTGAATGCTCCTGCGTCTACGATGTTCCAGATCCAGAATGCAGCCAGGATGCCCAGACTCATATTGACCTTGGATTCTGCTTCTGCCAGTTGATTGTGGGAACTGCGGAGCTGAAAATAGGTGGGATAAAAAAGAGGAGTTCCTACAAGGGCAAGTTTGGAATTGTATTCAGACTGTGCCTTGTTCATCGCCTGAAGGTTGTATGCAAAAAATCCCAGAGTAGCGAGAGCAGATGCAGAATAGATTGTGCCCTTTGTCTTTGCACCTGCATAGGTTTGTCCCCAGCCGGGAAGAAACGTGGATCGAAATACCACGTCGCCCCGAGTGATTGCTCTGGGAACCGGTTTTTCTGTGAGACTTTTTTTGTCTTTGTCGGGAGAAAAGGAAAGTGCCAGATCGCCTGTTTTTTCTCCGTGCAGGCTTGTGTAGGGTTTCTGCTGCTTGTTCTTTTTTGTAGACCAGTCCTTAACACCCTTCTGAACATAGTTTTCCAGTTCCATAAAGGCAACTACCCCGTCATCGTTTGTATCCGCTTTTCCTTCCAGACCCATCACGAGATATTTTGTAAATACGCCGTAATCTGTTTCATCATCCTCATAACTGTAATAGCCGGCTTTGGTAGAATAAAAAGTGGCGGCCACTTCTGCATCTGCATATTCCTTTTCAATCAGACTGTTCCTTGCTGCAGACTTGCTTGTATACAGAACATCGCGACAGGCATCCAGAACTACTAATGATTTTTTAATGTTTTTGCTCTTGATTCTGGAAATAATATCCTGCACTCTCACTGAAGTATTGAACTGTCTGTCCATCACAGTGTCTA
>JBPOJG010000269.1:0-18247 GCA_052033835.1 Spirochaetota bacterium | reverse complement strand
AGGCACACTGCCTTCTTTGAAATCAATAAGCTCCTGAAGATCTTTTTCGGAAAATTTCTCCCCGTCATATCTGCGGCCTGTCTGCAGTTTTTGATTTTCAAATAAAGTGAATGTTTTCATTTTTTTCATTATTAAGTATCATTATGCCATGATAATGCGTGTAAATCATATCCCGCGCCGGTTCAGTTTCTGTTTAAAAGGAGATGAACGGATTCCAGAAACTCATCTTCATCCATCTCTGCAATATTTTTTATCCTGAATACTGTTCTCTCCTGAAAATCAGTTCCGTCATACTCATCATAAAAATCAGCAAATACAGTATCCCCGTCCTCCTCGTCTTTTTCGAGGAAACCTCTTCCGAGAACGAGTCCAATCTTTCCGAAGTCTCCGTAAAAATATTCCTGAAGAAGAGGAATGATTCTGTCCTGAAATGCAGATTTCAGATCATTCAGATCAGAAACAGACATAAGATAACTGTGTCCGATCAGATGATCTCTGTCGAGAAGTCTTTCAATTCTTCTGTTGAGCGTGTCAAGCAGTTCAGGCAGACTGATTCCGTTTAATGCTCCGCTCCTGCTTTTCAGTTTCCCGCTTTCAGCGATCAGATTTGAGTCAGGAGTCATTTCTCTGAAGCTGAACCGTCTTCGCAGTGCTGTGTCGAGAGCCTCCACACTTCTGTCTGCAGTGTTCATTGTGCCTAAAATATAAAGTGATGCAGGGATTCCGAATTTTTCTCTGCTGTAAGGAAGCGTCACTTCGAGAGATTCTTCCTTTCCGATTCTCTTGTCATCTTCAATCAGAGTAATGATCTCACCGAAAATCTGAGAGACATTGCCTCTGCTGATTTCATCAATAATGATGACATAATTAGGTTTTGTATTTATCCTGAGTTTTTCAGCTCCTGCTCTGTAGGAAACTTCGAATTCTTTCAGTGCAATGAATGCGGCATAAGAATTGTTTGACCATCCTGATTCAGTTCCGACAGTCTTGACCTGTTCCAGTATCTGCAGAATCTCGTCCGGACTGTTGAATCTTTCGTATATTTTACTGAGCCTTTCTCTTGATACTGTTTCTGTAATGCCTGCAGCTTCATCTAGAGTGAGAAAACTGTCTTCCTGAATTTTCAGAATTTTTACTCTGCCTCTCCTGGATTCCAGAAAATAAAATTCTCCCTCTTTCAGTTTTGAAATACTTCTACTGAGTTTATATATAAAAGCACTGTAAAGATAATTAAATTCTGCAGATTTTCTGCTTTCCTCGGATTCTGTCTTTTCCGCCCTTTTTTCTGCACTTCTGATTCTGTCGCAGAACTCCTTCAGTATTCCCGGGACTGTCCTGTATATGACCGGCTGACCTTTGCTCTCCGGTTCGATCGGTCTGATTCCTTCAATGAAATCTTCATAATTCATACTCTGATGAAATGTGGTAAATACAATCCGGCCTTCCTTTTTCAGTCTGTCGAATTCCGCTTTGACTTCCTTTCTGTCCCGATCCGTACTGAAGGAAGGATTTGCGATTCTGACTGCTTCGCTGACTGCATTGTATGTTTTTCCTGTTCCGGGCGGTCCGTAAAGAATCAGATTCAGGGGTCTTTCATTGATATTCCGTTTCTGTGACGGTCTTTTCCTGAATTTTTCCTTCAGAAATTTCAGATAGTTCTCATTACCAAGAATGGTCTTTGGTCGGTGATGTCCCTTTTTTCTGCTGTATTTAAAAAAATCACTCTCAGTGTCTGAAACGACTGTCTGTATATTTCCTATATATTCTTTATAATTATCTTCTCCGATGTCAAATATGCTGAAATCAAAGAATTCACTGTATTCATCCAGTTCGGATTCCAGTTTTTCCTTCTTTCCATGAAAACTTCTTTTAAATACTCCGTCTGTTTTTTCTGATCTGCCGATGTACCATTCCATAAATTCCGATTTTAGATTCCCTGCATCATTCATAACTGAATTTCCTGTCTGCGCTGTACCGGAGGACAAAGCCTTTTTGCAGCCTTCCGGACAGAATTTTCCTTTACTGCTTTACATTCAGTAAAAATGATCAGTTCTTTTTTGATCAACGTTTAATTGAAAGATCAGCGGAACGTTGTATCCTGAAGCAGTCAGCATTCAGTTCTACCTCCGATGCTCCGGAAAATTTTACAGGTTCTATGAATTATATTCCCTTGCGTAAGGTGAGATTCTAATTTGAAATCTGCGTATAAAATGACTGGAAGATGAATTTAATTTATTGATTTCTCTGGATATGAACTTATTTTGAGAATTGTGCACTGTTATTCAGAAATTATTGCCTTTTTCTTCAATACTTGTCGTGATTTTATTGAGTCCGGAAAGGATAAAACCCTTCAATATTTTGAATATCGGTGAAATTAAACTCTGGAGATCAAAACAGGATGAAATCAAAACCGACTTTCACCATAGTATTTTTTGCATTGGCAGTTTTTCTGCTGAGCTCATGCTCGGGTACAGCTTCGACAGCCGTAAAAAAAGAGGCAGCTAAATCAGAAACTTCCGCAAATGAACCTGTATCTTCAGGCGAGAACCCTCTCGGATGTTACAGGATGGGAAAATCGTATGACCTTGCCGCCGTTTCCAAGAGAGAGTTTGCAGTTTTCGAATTGCCTTTGGCAGGAACAGATCCTGCCGCTGCAAATATTGTTTTAAGGGCTTACAGTTTCAATGACAAGTGCGATCGGGATATGGATATGAAGACGGGCAATATGGGATACATAGATCATGTCAAGGTTACCGGTTCTTCGGTTACTGTGAAAAATGTGATGCCGGGAATGGATGAAACAGTCCGTAAAGGAACTTTTTCGCGAAGGGACGCAGACAGTTTTATGCTGAATGCTCCTGACAGAGGTCCCCAGTACTTTGTAAAAGTTAAATAATAAGTTCCTTATACCGGGAAGTCTGAATATGGCTTCCCTTGCAAATTCTGAATGATAAAGAAAATAAATTTTGGAGAATACATCATAATGAAGACAAACCAGACTGTCGTCACTATCTTTTTTGGCATAGCAGCATTTCTGCAAAGCTCCTGTGCCGGAACAAACAAGAAACCTGTAAAGACAGATAAACCTAAACCGGCACCGACTGCTGTTGAATCTTTTTCTTCAAATGAAAATCCGCTCGGATGTTTCAGGATGGGAAAATCGTATGAGCTTGCGGCTGCTTCCAAAAAGGAGTTTGCCGTTTTTGAACAGTATCCGGATGAAAAAAAACCTGGAGCTGAAAAAATTCTCACGAGGTCATACAGTTTCAATGACAAGTGCGATCGCGACATTGATATGAGTATGGACAGTCTAGGATACGTAGATCAAATCAAGATCACTGGATCATCTGTCACAGTGCAGAATGTCATGCCGGGAGCAGATGGAAAAGTCTATAAGGGAACTTTTTCCCGAAGGGATGCCGACAGTTTTCTGTTGAATGCTCCCGACACAGGCCCTCAGTACTTTGTAAAAGTCAAATAATCAGTTTCCATAGATCGGGAAGCCTGAACACAACCTCTCTTGCAAAACTCTCATGAAACAGAATCGGCATAGGCAGAACAAGAGATGAGATCACCCAGATATGCCTTCCGATTCGGTGGGAAAGAATCTTTTTTACCAGACTGTTTTTTTTCTCCAGGTGCATCAGAATTCCATGAATAAGAAAATACAGAAGAGGAAGTCCATAACCTTTCTGAACAGGAACAGAGATTGCCATCTCATGCAGAAGTCCTGAAACAAGAAAGGAACAGAACTCAGCAGTCTCTGTGCTCACATTTTTTTTTAGAGGACGAAATACCGTAATTACAGTCATTTCAGAAAAAGCCAGATTCCATCTTTTTCCCCAGAATTCATTCAGCGAAGCAGATTTCAAAGGAGATACAAAAAGTTCATTGCATTTTGCACCGAAGCAGTTCCAGAACCAGGTCTCTATATTCAAAACTCCGAAATGCAGAAACAGACTGATCCCGACAAGAGAAGTCATCAGTTTCAGTATATAGAATTTTTCCGGTATATAAAAGATGGAAATAAGATATATTGTACAACCGAGAATCAGCCGGACTGATCCTTTACCTAAAAGTCCAGTCTGAAACTTGAATCTGCGAAGATCCATTGTCAGAAAAAGTTTAGGTCTCATTCCCGCTGTTCCCAGGAAAAAACAAAGGAACTGGACTGAGTTTAGGGGAATCCCCTTATTTGAATACTCTGCATATACCAGTGATTTAATGGAGAGCAGTGGAACTGTGACTAAAACGGTCATTCTGAATACTGGTGAGGCCTCAGTGAACAGAAAATGAGAGATAACTGCAGAAAAAATGACATTCAGTCTGGCCGCAGAGACTCTTCCGGCAGACGGTTTCCAGTGCAGAATCAGAAATCCGAAGGCCAGTTCATAGAAAATAAGAATGAGAAATAGAGTCATCATGAGTTTTTCATGAAATTCATCCAGGCGAGAGTCCCGTAGAACGCTGAAAAGGAAACAAAACAGAATACGAGTGCCCATTCTCCCAGAGTGTATTTCAGTCCTTTCGGTGCATCAGATGTATCAAAATAAAAAAACTGAATGAAAAGCCTCCCTGTCCAGTAGATACAGATGAACAGACTGACGGAAAAAGCAAGGACTGTTCCGGACAGAAGGTCTCCAGAGGCCGCAATTGAGATGATTCCGAAAAACAGATTCACGGCTGCAGTGTAGACTGAGTAGGTCCAGAACATCTGACGGTAAAGATTTTTCAGAGGAATCAGTTCCTGTTTCCAGTTGAGAAGGTGAGGCAGGGCGAGACTTGCAAGGACAAGGCAGATATGTGCATAACCTGCACACTGCAGTAGTGTTTTCATGATTTTATATTCAGAATAGAGCAGGTTCTGTCAAGATAATTGCACAGAATTCAGTCATTTAGATTTACATATTCAGATGAACTGTCCATTATGAATGCCGAGAGCAGGGCATATACGGAAGCAGTATGCTTAAAAAATCTGTTTTTAAGGTGCAGACTGATTTGAAAAGTTTTCAGCATAATTCTAAATTAGAGTATTCTAATGTTCTTATGTATTTTTCAGGCTTTAAAATAAGGTATTCTAGAAGATAAAATTTGTGCTGAAAATGCAAAAAATAAAAAGTAACATTGCAAATTCAGTTTTATCTTATATGGTTTTTAAGAATCGTTCCATGTGCTCTTTATTTTTTACTTCAGATTATAAAAAAATTTTGCAAAAAAATGAACAAGGGTTAGCTATATTCTCTTTGACACTGCAGGCTCTTGCAAATATATCGTTTCCATTCCGCTAAAAAAAGTTTTCGGAAAGGGAAACTTAATGCACAGAGTTATTTACATACTGTAAAAAACAGGATATAAAGAATGAAATTATTGGATGAGCAGTTGGATACGGCAAACAGAGAAAAATACAAGAAAACAAACCAGACAGAAGCAAAAAAAATTCATCAGTGCAGAGGCTGCGGCGCACAGGTGGAGAAAGTATACCAGCAGAACCTGTGCAGACAGTGTCTCTCAGCAGCATTCAAAAGACTCATAAAAGTCATTGACTCTGTAAGAAAGTAATTCACAGATGTTCTATGAGTTACCCCTTTCGCGAGATAGAAGAAAAATGGCAGGACATTTGGGAGAAAAAAAATACATTCAAGACTGATATAGGTTCGAAAAAGCCTAAGTATTACTGTCTGGATATGTTTCCTTACCCGAGCGGTGCAGGTCTGCATGTAGGACATCCTGAAGGATATACTGCTACAGACATTATTTCCCGATTCAAAAGAATGAAAGGATTTGAAGTCCTTCATCCGATGGGCTGGGATGCATTCGGTCTTCCTGCTGAAAGATACGCGATGACTCACGGGATTCATCCTAGAATCACTACAGAGCAGAATGTAAACAATTTCAGAAGACAGATCAAGAGTCTCGGTCTTTCTTACGACTGGTCAAGGGAGATTTCCACTACTGACCCGGCTTATTATAAACATACTCAGTGGATTTTTCTGAAGATCTACAATTCCTATTTCGATCACAGAGAGAACAAGGCCAAGCCGATTGCGGAACTGATCCGGGAGTTTGAACATTCGGGTTCATCTCTCTTTTTCAACGGTCAGAATGCGGCTGGAGTGAATAAATTCAGTGCAGAAGAATGGAAGGCAAAGTCTCCCGTGGACAGGGAGAAAATTCTTTCCGGTCTCCGGCTTGTGTATTCTGCTGAGATTCCGGTCAACTGGTGTGAAGAACTCGGAACTGTTCTTGCAAATGAGGAAGTGGAGGAGTGGACAGCAAAGGGATATTCTGTAGTGCGTAAGCCTATGCGTCAGTATATGATGAGAATTACAGCGTATGCTGAGAGGCTTCTCGAAGATCTCTCGCTTGTGAGCTGGCCTCCTTCTACACTGGAGATGCAGAAAAACTGGATCGGCAGAAGCGAAGGGTGTGAAATCGAATTCAGAACTGAATCGAATGACTCGATTCCTGTTTTTACCACTAGACCCGATACAATCTTCGGAGC
Organism: Spirochaetota bacterium; assembly: GCA_052033835.1. Taxonomy (GTDB): domain Bacteria; phylum Spirochaetota; class Leptospiria; order Leptospirales; family Leptospiraceae; genus DAORDI01. The sequence continues at coordinate 11,745 of JBPOJG010000269.1, read as the reverse complement.
GACTTACCTTGTTCTTGCCCCCGAACATCCTCTAGTAAAAAAGATCACTTCGAAGGAACAGTCAAAAGAAGTGGAAACGTATGCAAAGGCAGCCTCACTCAAGTCTGATCTGGACAGAACAGAACTGAACAAGGAAAAGACAGGCGTATTCACAGGAAGTTATGCAATTCATCCTTTCACTGGAGAAAAAATTCCTGTCTGGATTTCCGACTATGTACTTTATCATTATGGAACGGGTGCGATTATGGCAGTTCCTGCTCATGATGAAAGAGATTTTTCATTTGCAAAAATAATGAAACTTCCAATACGTTATGTCATTGCCGGTGCAGAATCAGAAGATGTATGTTTTGATTCCAAGGAATCAAAATGCATCAACTCAAAGTCAGACTCTCTCGACATCAACGGTCTTTCTTATAAGGACGCATTCGATAAGACTGCATCTGTTCTCGAAAAAAAAGGGATCGGCAGAAAAAGACTGCAGTACAAACTCAGAGACTGGCTTTTTGCAAGACAGAGATACTGGGGTGAGCCGATTCCTCTGGTTCATTCTTCTGAGGGACTGACATTTGATATTCCTGAATCAGAACTTCCTCTGACTCTTCCTGAACTGGAAGACTACAAACCGGACCAAAGCGGAGAATCAGCGTTGGCCAAGGCGACATCCTGGCTGAAGTATGAGTCTGCAGGAAAATCCGGACGCAGAGAAACAAATACAATGCCTCAGTGGGCAGGTTCCTGCTGGTACTATCTCAGATTCATTGATCCGATATCCAAAAGCATATTCTGCAAGCCTGAACTCGAACAGAAATGGATGCCGGTGGATCTTTATGTAGGAGGGGCAGAACATGCTGTACTGCATCTTCTGTATTCCCGTTTCTGGCATAAGATTCTGTTTGATCTCGGTTTAGTGTCTACCCCTGAGCCCTTCAAGAAGCTGGTTCATCAGGGACTGATCTTAGGAGAAGACAAAAGAAAAATGTCCAAGTCTCTCGGAAACGTAGTCAATCCTGATGATGTCATTAAAGAATTCGGCGCAGACAGTTTCCGTCTTTTTGAAATGTTTATGGGTCCGCTTGAGATGTCCAAACCCTGGAACACAAGAGGTGTAGAAGGGGTATTTCGTTTCCTCAACAGAACATGGCGACTTTTTCACAAGGAAGACGGTACATTCTTTACAGATGATACTGAACCGGATAAGGATGAACTTAAGATCCTGAACAGAACGATCAAAAAAGTGGAAGAGGATATTGAAAATCTTTCTTTCAATACAGCAATTTCTCAGATGATGATTTTTGTGAATGAGATGACTCCTAAACCGAACCGTCCATGGAAGATCCTCCGTCCATTCATTCTGTTACTTGCTCCTTTTGCGCCTCATCTTGCAGAAGAAATCTGGAGCAAATTCGGGTATAAACATTCTCTTTCCCATGAAAGATTTCCGTATGTGGATACCGCCTATCTGGAAGATGATACAATGGTGATCGTTGTGCAGGTGAATGGAAAACTCAGAGATCAGATAGAGGTTTCCAAAACGATGGAACAGTCAGAGATCATCTCCCTTGCCAAAAAAGCAGAGAAGATTCCTCAGTACATTGATGGAAAAAAGATGATTAAAGAGATTTATGTAAAGGAAAAGCTTGTCAACTTTGTAGTGGGAAATTAATCTGCACAGGGGTATTAACGCCCTTTCAGAATAAGGCAAAAAGAGCAATCATCTATGGTTAAGAAAAAATATCTGCTTGAAATGGACAGAGGCAATTATGCTCTTGCATTGACTGTTCTGGATTCAGAAATTCAGAATGCCGACCCTCCTGATCCTGTTGACCTTTACAATTTTGCTGTCTGCTGCGTTCGGACAGGGAATTATAAAAAAGCAATTCAGGTGATTGAGGATCTGATCACTCATTATCTCAAGTTCATTGAGATGGACAATGCTTACAGACTGATGATCTATTCTTATATTCAGATTGGAGAATTTCAGACTGCCCTTCGGATCACTGATGAAAGACTGAAAGTAAATGTGGGTGATCTTCGTCTTCTTTCCTTCCGTGCGCATATTCTCGAAAGACTGGGCAGGACTGCTGATTCCATTCAGATTCACAGAAATATTCTTAAGATCAGACCGGACTATATCAACAGTCTGAATTCACTTGCATTTCTGCTCTGTGCACAGGAAAAAGTTTCTCAGTCGGATCTGGACGAAGCGACAGACTGCATCAGAAAGGCACTGAAGCAGAATCCCGACAATGCAGCTTATCTGGATACTTTCGGAGTTCTTCTGAAGACGAAGGGAAACAAGGATCAGGCTATCAGAGCCTTCAACAAGGCCCTGGCAATTGCTCCGCAGGCGAGTGCGGAGATATTGGATCACCTGAAAGAACTTCTGGACTAGATTATCTTCTGACTTCTTTTTTCAGCATTTCTTTTACATCAGTTCTGCTGGACTTGCTTTTCAGGATAATATAATAACTTACAGTAAATCTAGTGATTTCCGGAGCATCCTCTTTTTTATGTTCGAGGTTCCAGCGGGTCAGATCATTCTGCATAATCTTTGCCAGATCATGAATTCGAGGAAGTCTTGTATGAAAATTTACCTTTTCAATTTTTCCTGTCTTTGAATTCAGATTGACTATAATGATCCCGTCATCCCTGAAATTGGCCTGATCGTATTTAGCGACTTCTTCCATCAGTAGCTGATCTCCGCCCGCATCAGGTTTCTTTCGCATTGCGTGAGAACCTCTGATCTGTCTCAGTTGATAGGAGTCACTGCTGAGTACTACTCTGAAATGTTCATTTGGATCCTTGGATGGTGCCCAGAACTGCTCAGGGTCAAGGTCAGTGATCTCAATTTCTTCACCCGCCTGATCGAGTATTCTTTCCTTCGGACCTGCCGGCTGAAATGTCTTAGTTGCCTTTTTGGCAGGAGCATTTTCCGGTGTCTTTTCCGCAGTGGTGACTGTCGGCTGCGAGGTTTTGGACGGAGGGTTGGAAGAAGAGGATGCCGGAGGAGCAGAAGTGCACCCTAAATATGCAGGAAGAATCAAGTACAACAGTTTAGTTCTATTCATACATTCAATAAATCTGCACGCTTGACAGAGATCAATCATTTTAGACTGCTGATTTTGGATTCTTTTTTTGCCCGCGAATTGCGCTAATCTTCGCGGATACTGCTTTTGTCTCACGCGAAAGCCGCGGAGAAAAGAGGAAAAATAATTTCTATAAAGCATTACAATCCATCATTAAATTCTATAACATAAACCCTTTCTCTCCCCGCGCGCCTTTAGCATCTTTAGCGTGAACCTTAAACTTCCTCCATCAAACCTCACCCCCTCGATCCCCAGCGAACCGCTGTGCGGTGAGGCTTGCTAGGGCGAAGCGGGGGGCAAAACGAGAAAAAATTTCGTTTCAGAGAGGGGGAAGGCCGCACCGAATGCTTTTCCGATCTCAGTAAAGCATTCGCCTCAGCCCCTCTCCGCGACATCATTTCATTGTCGTGGAGAAGGGGTGGCAGCGCCGGGGTGAGGTAGCGCCTCCGCGTGAACCACCCCTCTTTTCCCCAGGCTAAAAGCTATGGGGCTACTCAAAACTCATCCGTTTTGATTCTGTTCAGATATTTCAATAGAATATTCCGGAAAGCTTCAACATCAATCGGCTTGGATATAAAATCGCTCATTCCAGCCTCAATGCATTTTTTCCTTTCACCGGCAACCACATGTGCTGACAGTGCGATGACAGGAGTCATTTTATTTATTTCCAGATTCCGAATTTCTTTAACTGCCGAGTATCCGTCCTTCTTTGGCATTTCTACATCCATTAAGATCAAGTCCGGTGAAAAGTCCTTGAACATCTGAACAGCCTCATTTCCGTCTTTCGCACTGATGATTTTTGCATCAGGCAGGATTTTTGCAGTAAGCCTCACAGCAAGATTCAGATTGACCGAATTGTCGTCTGCAATCAGGATAATCGGTTCCGACCCGGGAACAGAATAATACTGTATAATTTTTTTTATTTTATTTATATCCTTTATTAACTCGCCTTCCTCAAATTTCATTTCAACGGTAAAATAAAACTCGCTTCCTTTTCCGGTTTCTGTCTTAAGTTTAAGAATGCTGTTCATTTTCAAAAGGAGTTTATTTGAAATGGCAAGCCCGAGTCCTGTTCCTCCATACCTCCTGGTAGTCGATATGTCCGCCTGAGTGAAAGCAGTGAATATTCTGATCTGATTTTCTGCGGATATCCCTATGCCGGTATCAGCCACGGAGAATCGAAATTCAGCCGTCATTGTCTTTGAGTTTTTTGAAATACATTCCAGTCTGAAATTAATTTCACCTTCTTCGGTAAACTTGACTGCATTGTTCAGAATGTTCAGAAGCACCTGCTTCAGTCTCACAGGATCACAGACGGCATATCTGGGGCAGTTTTCAGATACGAAAGATTCGAGCTTCAGGCTTTTAAGAACAGTATGTATTCTCATTGCATTCGCGGTTTCTTCAAAAAGACTTATTATATCTGTTTTGAGCATCTCAAGTTCCATTTTTCCGGCTTCGATTTTCGAAAGATCAAGAATGTCATTAATCAGGAACAGAAGAGATTTTGCTGAAATAATTATATTCTCAAGATAAGACTGCTGATTTTCATCGAGAACTGTGGAAGAAAGAAGGCCGGCAAAACCGATGACCCCGTTCAGGGGAGTTCTGAACTCATGACTCATACTGGCCAGAAATTCACTTTTCATCCGACTCGCTGACACTGCCTGTTCTGTTTTCTCTGCAAGTTCTATGTTCAGTTTTCGGAGTTCTGCATACTGTTCCTCAATTTTTCTTTCTGCCTGTCTTGCCAGAGTGACATCATCTGCAATCCAGATCACTCCTTCGTTTTCAGGCTTCTCATCAATCAGCTGTCCCGAGAGTGCACACCAGAATTCTTCACCGGATTTCTTTTTCTGCTTCACCTGAATCGAGAACCTGAGTCCCTTTTTAAGAACCTCTGATGAATCAGATCCGAAGCGGTCATATGCATCCTTGTCCAGATGAAATTCCATACTGCTTATTCCGGAAAGTTCCTCAAGGGTGTACCCGTACATTTCAGCTGTTTTCCGGTTTGCCCAGATAATTTTTCGATTTTTCAGAAAAAATACTCCGCTTCCTATATTATTGAGAATTGTATTTTTTTCAAGAGAAAGGAGACTCAGTTCTTCATTCTGAGCAAGAAGAAGCAGTTCCGCTTCTTTTCTTTCTGTGATGTTCCTGATTACTCCTTCATAGGATATTAAATCATTATTTTTGTCATAGTTGAGTATTTCTGTATTCAGAATCCATTTCACATTGCCGTCTTTGCAGACTATCCGGTGTTCTATCGGAGGGAGCTCGTGACCTCTGTTTATTTCCGAAAATCTCTCTGATACTTTTTTTCGGTCGTCGCTGTGTACCATATTGATCCAGAGAAACGGATCTTTTGAAAATTCATCCGAGGAATAACCTGTCAGTCCAAGACAGGTTTTTTCCATTATCGTTTTTATCTGTTTTCCCTTATGGACTTTCACAGTATAAAGATGATCACTGATTCCGTCAGCAATTCTCATGTACCTTTCATTTTTTTCCGAGGACTGGCCTGCATTCAGAAATTTTTCCAGTGAAATGATTCGGTTTTCAAGTTCCTCGTATGAAGGTTTCATATCAGATTTTCCTCAGCGGACAAATGAGTATTTTCTCCTTCCTGTAATATCTGCATTGCTGATTCTGCGCCCCACAAATTTTCTGTTCTCATCAAACAGGGGTCTGCTTATATGACTGATCGATGCTGCAGATCCGTCCTTTTTCATTATCTTGAATTCTCTCGCGACTGAAATATCTTCCGATTTATATACCGGTGTCTTTTCCCTTTCTGTGATCATTTTTTTTGCATCTTCCGGGAGCATCATTTTATAAATAAGATCCGGTCTGTGCTTGAATTCTTCCTGCCGGTAGCCTGAGATTCTTTCACAGGATGGACTCATATAGATAATTTCCTGATTTTCATTTTCCCAGTATTCCCAATTGTAGGAATAGTCAGCTATCGTATGAAGGAGGGCTTCCTTTTCCTTGAGTGCCGATTCAGCAGCCTTTCTTTTAGAGATATCTTCCAGATTCCAGATGGAACCTCTATTCGGATCATTTCTGTCGATCAGATGTCCGGTAAGACTGCACCAGAAAACATCTCCGGACTTCTTTGTCAGTTTTGCTTCAGTGGAAAACTGAAGAGCTCTCGCAAGCACAGTAAATACCTGAGTGCCGAGGAGATCAAATATTTCCTTGTAAGGTGACAGCTTCAATGTATTGATTTCCATCAGTTCATTCAGATCATAGCCGAACATATTGGCGGCTCTTTTATTAGCCCAGACAATTCTTCTGTTTTTCAGAAGAAGAACGCCGCTTTTAATATTGTCCAGAATCATCTGTCTTTCTGCCTGAAGTCTTTCTATCTCTTCATTTGCCTTTTTGAGTTCTGAAATATCAGTGCAGGCTCCTATGTATCCTGCGAATCTTCCATCCTCTGCATATCTGGGAACTCCCTGATCATAAATCCAGCTGTACTGACCGTCATTTCTTTTCATTCTGTATTCCATTGCAAAGGGTTTTTTGGATTGAAAAGCTTCGGTATATACTTTCATGTATTTATCCTTATCCTCATGAAATACACCTCCGCTCCAGCCGTTCCCTGTTTCCAGTTCCATTACCCTACCTGTATAATCAGCCCATGATTTGCTGCTTCCGCTCGAAAGCATGTCCGCATCCGACATCCAGATCAGTGCAGGAGAAGAATCAGCCATACTTCGGAATCTGTCTTCACTTTCCCTGAGTCTGACTGCCTCAGCTTCAGAATCAGTGATGTCAAAGAATACAGTGACAAATCTTCCTTCAGCAAAAGGAGAGGCGGATACTTTGAAGCATCTTCCGTTGACTGAACTTGTGAATTTGGAATAATGAACTGTATTCTGACTGCGATGAGTTTCCCAGAACGTTTTTATTGCGTCTCTTGACATTCCGTAAAGTCCTGAAGCTGTATTTTTGACTGTTTCAGCTTCTGAAAAATCTGCAATTGAATAAAATGCCTTATTTACTTCTGAAATGCGATAGTCAATCATATCTCCATCAGCATTATAAATAATCTCGTTGAGAGCAGCAGCCTCGCTCATTGTATTCAGAAGGGTTCTGTATTTTTCCTCACTTTTTCGCAAAAGCTGTTCAGACTTTTTTCTGCCTGTGATATCTCTGGCAATTCCTTCCACAGCACCGATTTCACCGGAACTCTCACGGATAAAAATATTTCTCTGTTCAATCCAGATAACAGTTCCGTCTTTTTTGACGACTCTGAGATTCATGGAATAACCCGGGCGGGTTTTTCCTGAGATGAAGTCTTCCCAGATCGGAAGATCATCATTGTAAATCATTTTATGAACAAGATACGGATCTGCGTAAAATTCCTTAGGTTTGTACCCAGTGACAGAGAATGCAGATGGACTCACGTATCTGAACCCCGGATTCGGAATCAGATCATATCTGAAAATCAGATCAATTGAATTTTCCGCAAAGAGTCTGAACAGATACTCTTTTTGAGTGAGCATATCCCGAAGTTCCTTTTCTGCATGCCTTCCGTATCCGTGCACTTCGGTTTTGTCTGCTGCACCTGAGTCTGAACTGAGGACTGAAAGTTCCCTGTCCGCTCTGCCCACAGCATCACCTATTGACTGCAGTGTGACCAAAAAAGATTTTTCAGTTTTCCTTTTTTCCTGATCCGCCTTCATTTTCTCAAATGCAATCTGAACTGCCTGCAGAAGAGAAGAATCGTCAGGAGTCCTGATTGCATAAGTGCAGGATGGAATTTTTATGATTTCCTTCAAATAGTCAGTATCCGAATCAGAAACATAAAAAACTATAGGTAAAGATTTTTTTTCATTTATTTTTAATGCAGTAATCATACGTTCTTTTTCTTTTCCAGGATTCACATTCAGCAGAACAAGATCAATTCCTCCGTTTCTCTCGGCACTCTCTCTTGCCGCTTCATCTGTATGCACACAGATCACTTCATACCCGGATTTGAGGAGAATATCCAGTTCGCTTAATTTAGGATTTTCCCTATCCTCTAAAAAGAGGATGGTTTTGGGATTTTTCATGACTTTTTACTTCCCTTAAGTGCATGACCTGCCCCAACGCAGCATTGTCAAGTCATTTTTCTTCAGTTTCTCTTTTAATCTGATATATATTTCATTTCAAAAATATTTTCAAACAGCAGACAATAAGGAAATGATATTACTTTACTTTATCAGCAATCTGTGCGAACTGAGAACCCATCGCATTCAGAAATTCCGTCTGTCCTGTCATCCTGTAGAGCATGGATGCACCCACATACACAACCATTGCCTCTGAAGCGGCAGACTGCATATCTTTCAGATGTGCGGCTTTCTTTTTTTCCGGGAGTTTATTTTCGAGAACGGATCTGACAGTATCGAGCCAGTTCTTTTTGATGGAATGAAGTTTCTCTTCAAAGACAGGTCTGTCTTCAAGTCTCAGCTGAGCAGCAAATGATGAGAACGGGCATCCGTGAAAGTTTTGTTCTCTTGCTGCTCTTTTTACAAGTACTGTCCATGCACTGAAGAATTTATCTGCAGTTTTTGTTTTTTCTCCAAGTCTTTTCAATACCCCGAGGAATTCTGTTTCCTTATAATCCAGGTAGGCAAGTCCCAAGTCTGTCTTTGATTTGAAGTAATAATAAAGTGTAGGTTTTTTTATTTCACAGAGTGTGATGATTTCTTCCACTCCGGTATTCACATAACCTTTGGAATAAAAAAGTGCAGCCGCTGTCTTCAGTATTTTCTCTTTTGTATCTGTCATTATAATCTCTTGCAGAAGGGATTACCCATTTCAGCAGACAGAGTATGCGATGTCAAGACAATATCAGTTACTTAAAGTCAGCTTGTGTAATACCCAAGATTTCTAATGAAATCGTAACTGCTCACTGAAAATAATATTGTCAAAGAAAATACCAACCTTTTCCTGCTTTTTTTAAAGAGATAATCTAAAACCTTGATGATTTGATTGACAATATACCTACCGTTCGGTATATTGAATTCAGAAACTAATGCAGGAGATTCTTATGAACGGTCAGGCGGTTTTGGAAACAGTCAGAAATGAATACTATCTGGAAAAATCCTTCTTCATTGAAGAAATTGAAGGACTTGAACTTTGGAGACTGGGTCTTGATGAAAGGGATGAATTCAACAGATTCATCTTCAGAGTGTACAGTGAGGCATTCGGCACTGAAGGAAATCTTCCATTTACTTTTGAAGATATCGAAACTCAGAGTGCACTGTATTTTTCCAAGACAAAGGTATGCTCAGTCAGGCATCCTGACGGAACTCTTCTCGGCACTTGGGGACTTGTTCTGAAGAATATTGCAAATGACAGTTTTCTTCTTCCGATTGAAGCGAATTACAATTTAAGTTCATCTGATATCGTCAGAATAATGGAAGCAGAAAATATCCAGTTTCTTTTCAACGGATGGAGAACTGCAATAGACAAAGAAGCGATGGAAAGACTGAATCTTCCTAAGCAGAAATCCATTTTCATTTTTGATTTTCTTCTTCGCGGTCTGACTAAGGATTTTTCCGGAAGACCGGAAAATTATCTCGGTGTGTCTGAAATGGAAAAACTTGTTTATAAATATCATCGCAGAGTGGGAATTCCCTGGAAGATTCTTTCGGAACCCAAGGAATACTGGGGAAGGGACAGATATCCATGCGGATTCAAAATGGATGAATTTCATGAATATCTGAAGGAGCACCATCCTGAAAGATATGTTTTTTTAACAGGAAAATAATTATTAATGAAATCCGGTCTTCGCATTTTTTGACTTGCGGACAGATCAGTTTGATGTCTGAAGTTTCAGTCTGCAAGGATCGGTTCCAAGGAATCGAGAACGCCCTTTGTTCTCTTAAGTTGACAGCATTAGCCGAAGGCGGCCGAAGGCGTACGGTGATTTACAATATACAATGTTGACTGATTTTCGGACTGTTCATAAAGAAATTTTTTACTTTCCATTTTTTACAGTTTTTTTACACTGATTCTAAAAAATGACCGTTTTTGTTCCATTTGACTCGCTGAAATTACATTCAAAGAGTCTAATGTGCAAAGACTGTTGGGGTTCTGTAAAAGCATAAAAAATGAGCTTTTACACATCTCTTAACTCATCATTTAACAATCGAGGATTTATGAATTTTCCTGTAAAACTGAAGTTTAAAATATTTGCAATCGCACCGCAGATTTATGCGTATGATTCCACGGGACATCTGGTGTATTACATCAAGCAGAAACTTTTCAAACTGAAAGAGGAAGTGACTGTATTTGCAGATGAAGATCAGAACAAACCCCAGTACAAAATTGCAGCAGACAGAATCATTGATTTTTCTGCGGCCTACAATTTTTCCGATATGCAGGGCAGAAAACTGGGTGCTATAAAAAGAAAGGGAATGAAGTCCATCTGGTCTGCTCACTACGAGATTTATGATTCGGAAGGGGAAAAGTTATTTACAGTGGAGGAAGAAAACGCATGGATCAAAGTGATTGATGCTCTCTTCGGAGAAATCCCCGTTGTGAATATTTTTATGGGATATTTTTTCAATCCAAAATATTCTGTTTCTTCAAGTTCAGGAATGGAATACAGAATCACAAAAAAAAGATCATTTCTCGAAAGCGGTTTTGAGATTTCCAAGGAAAAACAGAGTGCTTCCAATGAAACACTGGTCCTGCTCGGAACTATGATGTTTGTTCTTCTCGAAAGAATGAGAGGATAGATTCTGCAATCAAAGAATAAAGGATGGTATGGCTGTGAATTTTTCAAAAAAAATTTTTATTTTTCTGTTTGTTCTTCTTTTCCCTCTGTACGCAAAGGAAAAGCCGCGTGAGCTGATCTATAAAGATGCAGTTGTATATACTGGGTACACCAAGTACATCTTCACTGATCCTAAGACAAACAAGGACTGGGATCTGGATGTTCCAAGCGATGAGGTGAAGAAATTTTCCATTCCCAAAAATCTGCTGGAAAACCCTGAAGACGTGGAAGGTTTAGTCGGTGCCAATCCAAAGATGATTGGAAAGAAATTTATTATCACAGAACTTAAGAGCGGCGGAAAAAAAGTGACTTTGAAGAAGTAAGGTCCGGACGTGAATGAGGCAGTGCGCTGTTCAACGGAAACGCACTGTCTATGTTTTCTCGGCAAACTCCTTCAACCGGTTCTTTGCCTGAATTCTCCGCTTCCGAATCACCGGAGTATTCTGCCTGCAGTCTGTCAATTTCGGTAACCAGGGTATCTTTTTTGTCTTGATCAAAGACAGAACTCGGGGAAAATATTCTCCATTGGTCTGATTTTGATTCCCCTGTCCACAGATTCCAGCCGGGCATAACGCACAAGCTGCGTGATTGGAAAATTGTATTTTAATACTTTACTTTTATATAGCAAATAAAAAGTTATATCTATGGATGAGAACAGGATCTTTTCCCGTAAAATCATACATCTGGATATGGATGCTTTTTATGCAAGTGTGGAGGAAAGAGATTTTCCGGAATACAGAGGAAAACCTGTAGTGATCAGCGGACCGCCCGATTCCAGAAGCGTAGTCTGCACTGCAAACTACGAGGCGAGAAAATACGGAATCCGTTCTGCAATGCCTTCGAGACAGGCGTTTAAACTCTGTCCAAATGCACTTTTCA
>JBPOJG010000246.1:0-6212 GCA_052033835.1 Spirochaetota bacterium | reverse complement strand
ATTTCAATGAGTCCGAACGTGCGGATTCCGAACTCGGATATGAGCCTCGCCTGAAGTTCCTCCCAGAGTCTGTCTTTCTCCAGGCTGTAATGAAAAAGACTGTAATTTTCCTGATCTGTCATTATTTTATAAACACAACCGACTGAAACGGACCGAGTCTCAGTTTGAGTGTCTTCGAAGCCTTGTCATATTCATAGTCTCTGAATGTTGCGGATGTCCAGAATTCCGGTTTGTTTTCCCAGAAAAGAGGGTAGGGATAATGGACTGTGATTTCGGCCGCTTCTTCCGTCGGATTCCAGAACCCTGCAGCTCCTCCCGGATTGTAAATTCCTCTCGGAAATTTGTATTCCATAAGTCCGAGCGGTTTTGAGGATTCTGCCTGACAGGCTCTGCTGATGGCAACTGCCTTGTGGAAAAGAGGCATTCTTTCTGTATCGAGAGTGGAAAGATTGTCGCTGATGAGAAGCATTCCCCCGGAAAGCCCCATCACTGAGGCCATGAGGATTGTCTGATCGTAAGTCATCTTATTTTTATCTTTTCTGATAATCAGACAGTCTGGATCATTCAGCCAGAAATTTCTGTGCATGAAACTTCTGTACAGACCGTTGATCAGAGCCTTTTCCGTGCAGAGTGCATGTTTGTCGGAAAGCCACTGACGCAGTTTCTGTACTCCCCAGAAAGGAGTGACATCACAGCTCACTCTCATTCCGTCGAAGACTCCTGCAGAAGGAAACATAGGGGCCCCGCATCCGAGCAGGAATGTATTTTTTCCTACTGTATTTCTGATCATCTGTATTGCCTGTGTATATCTCTGCGCCGGGGAAATTCTGCTGTTGTAAGTGACACCGTCGAGAGCACCTGCATACAGAAAGTCGAGCTTCAGATAACTGTATCCGTATTCTTTTGAGAATGTGCTGAATACTCTTTCGAGATAGTCAAGAGCTGCAGGATGAGTGACATCCAGACAGAATGTGCTGTCCCAGATTCCCCAGATCGGCTGATAGATTGCCTGAACAGGATTTCCTTTTTCATCTTTGAGAATGGCCTCAGGAAATGTCTTGAAGAAGCTCGAATTTCTTTTCTGCAGAAACGGAGCAAGCCAGATGCCTGGTTTCAGATTTTCCTTTTTGATTTCGTCTGCAAGATACTTCATCCCGTTCGGAAATTTTTCATTGCAGATGAGCCAGTCTCCGATTTCTCTCTGATACCCGTCATCGATCTGGAAAAATTCTACAGGCAGATTCTTCGTCTTGAGTTCACGGAGATTCTGCAGAATATTTTCTTCAGTGATTCCTGTGAAGTAGTAGTACCAGGAACACCAGCCGGTGGGAACCGGTTCCAGTCTTCTTTTGATCCCTGCCTTTTTGGCAAATGCCGCACCGAATTTTTCGAGAGCATCTTCAGGAGTCGTATTCTGCAGAGGTGTGAACTTGACAGTCGTGAGAGAATAGGGAGTATTCATCTTGAAATCGGGCATACAGAAAATATCGTAGATGATCTGGATTTTTTCTATTCTGCCGGAATTCAGAACCGTTCTGATCTTTACATTCTGATCCACCGGAGGCAGAACAGAAATCAGGAGTCCTTTTTTTTCCTGTTTATCCCAGAGAACGGTAAGTCCTTCCGACTGAAAATCTCCCTCTTTTTCGGAGTGTTCCGTATAGAAATTTTCCTGGGAGGTGCGGAGAAACTGCAGGATGGGAGAAGTATCCCTTTCTGAGGAACTGCAGACGGTGGAAAAACTCCAGGACTGATAACCGTGCTGGAATACCTCAAAATTCCCCTCAGGAAGGGCCAGAGGAAGGTCAAACGTGAGAGTGTTGATCCTCATGCCTACCATCGGTCTCTGAGTGCTTTTCCAATTGATTGTGCCCTGAAAACTGAATTCACCCTTGGTGAGCTTCTTCTGAGTGATGATCACATCAAAATTGTCAGTTACATTGCTGTCGGAATTTTTAGGAAGAACTGGAAATTCTTCATAAAACTTTGTTTGAAACATCTGGTAGTCGAGACGATAAGAAATCATAGCTTTTAGAACCTATGTCAGGAATTAGGTTATTATGCCGCAAAAACAATCAAGTATAAAACCAAAAGTATTTACCGGAGATTTGGATCAGGAATTTCTGGAAATGTACCTTTCAGACGACCGGCTGGCCGTGGACTGTGAAATGATGGGACTCAATCCCAGACGGGACAGACTCTGTGTGATTCAGATGAACGATTCGAGAAATCACTACAGTCTGGTTCAGATTCTGCCGGATCAGAAAACGGCTCCCAATCTGAAAAGGCTTATGGAACATTCCGAGACCGTAAAAATTTTTCACTATGCCAGAATGGATCTCTGTTTTCTCGAATCCAAACTCGGGATCCGCACGAATCCTGTATTCTGTACAAAGATTGCGAGCAAACTTTCGAGAACCTATACGGACAAGCACGGTCTGAAGGACAATATCCGTGAATTTTTCGGCGAGAACATGGATAAGAAAAATCAGTCGAGCGACTGGGGAAAAAAGCATCTTTCGAAGGATCAGGTGGAATATGCCTGCGAGGATGTGAAATATCTGATTTCTCTTATGCATATTCAAACAGAGATGCTCATCCGTGAAGGCAGGATGGATCTGGCGGAGAAGTGTTTTGCGGCTCTTCCTGTCATTGTGAGTCTCGATCTTCTCGAGCTTCAGGGGGTCTTTGAGCATTGAAGAAATCGTCCCGCAAATTTATCTGTCAGAACTGCGGGGAGATTTTCCCAAGATGGGCGGGAAAATGCGAGGCCTGCGGAACCTGGAATTCGATTCAGGAAGAAGAGTCTGCCACTGAAAAATTTTCTGAAAAAAAAAGAATTCTCTCAAAGGACTATTCTGCTCCTAAGGAACTTTCCCATTTCATCGAGGATGGAAATGCCAGATCTTCTTCCGGATTCGGCGAACTCGACATTGTGCTCGGGGGCGGGATTGTAAAGGGCGGACTCTATCTGATCGGAGGAGAACCCGGAGTAGGCAAGTCCACACTTGTGCTTTCGATTGCAGGAAAACTTTCCGGAAAAAGTAAAATTCTTTATATTTCAGGAGAGGAGTCTTCTGCTCAGATCAAACTTCGTGCAGACAGACTGAAACTTTCCGGCAAGAATCTTTTCTTAAGTTCAGAGACATGTACTGAAAAATCTGTGCAATGCTCGAAGGGGAATCTCCTGATCTGGTCTTTGTGGATTCCATTCAGACAGTGGCGAGAGAAAACACTGCATCTCAGGCAGGGAGCGTGACTCAGCTTCGTGAATCGGCTCAGCTTTTTCTTGAGACTTGCAAACGGCTCGGCATCCCGATATTTCTAATCGGTCATATCACAAAGGAAGGAAGCATTGCAGGACCCAAGGTGCTTGAACATCTGGTGGATGTGGTTCTGTACTTTGAAAGCGACAAATGGAAATACTACAGAATTCTCCGCGCAGTTAAAAACAGGTTCGGTCCTGTGGGAGATGTGGCTGTATTTGAAATGCATACGGAGGGACTGAAAGAAATTTCAGACAAGAATCATCTTTTCATTACAAAGGAACAGTCGGAGAGAACTGGTTCTGTGATTTCAGCAGTGCTCGAAGGCAGCAGGGCAATCGGAATCGAAGTGCAGGCACTTGTATCCACAGGAAAATTTTCTCACGGCAGAAGAATGGCGGAGGGAATGGACAACGGCAGGCTCATTCTCCTGTCCGCAGTCGTGGAAAAATTTCTGAATATTGAGATAGGAAATAATGATATATTTGCAAACCTTGCGGGAGGACTCAAGGCAGATGATCCCGGGCTTGATCTGGCTGTATGCGGTGCAATCACATCGAGTTTTCTCGGAAAAAAATTTCCTGCCTATACCGCGCTCCTGGGAGAAGTGGGACTTTCCGGTGAAGTGAGAACTGTCTCGAATCTCTCCGGAAGACTCAGGGAACTCGCAAGCATCGGAATGCAGAGAGTCTATGTTCCTGCCGGCTCAGTTCAGGAAACAGACTCAGAACTCAAAAACAAAATCGAAGTCATCGAAACAGGTTCCATCGAAATCCTGCGGGAGCTTTTTCATTAGAATAAAATATTTTATATGATGAAATATTCCATTGAATATTATCGGGATCTTGCTCTGGAAAGAAAGGGTCTCTGTCTTTCTGACGAATATCAGGGCCCTCATAAACCTCTTCTCTGGCAGTGCGAATTCGGTCATCAGTGGAGGGGCATGCCTAATAATGTAAAAAGGGGTGCATGGTGTCCTGAATGCGGTTACAAAAGATCAGCCGATTTAAAAAAACCTACGATTTCGGATATGCAGGAGTTGGCAAGATCCAGAAAAGGTTTTTGTCTGTCTGCTGAATATATTGATGCTGTTACTAAACTAGATTGGGAGTGCAAGGAAGGTCATCGGTGGAGTGCCATCCCGGATTCGATCAAGCGGGGTTCTTGGTGCCCGGAATGTGCAAGTAAAAATTCAGGAAAGGAAAAACGGCTTACAATAGGAGAAATGAGGGCCATAGCTGAACAAAGAGGAGGTTTTTGTCTTTCTAAAACTTATAAAAGCATTAAAATTTCATTAAAATGGAAATGTTCGGAAGGCCATGTTTGGATGGCATCTCCAGGAAATGTAAAAGCAGGCAAGTGGTGCAGAGTCTGTGCAGGGCTTGAAAAGCTTACACTGAAGGATATGCAGAATATTGCAGAATCAAGAGGCGGAAAATGTCTTTCACTGGAGTATGAGAATGTAGACAGTAACTTGGAGTGGGAATGCAGTGAGGGACATCGTTGGCAAGCGACAGCCAATAGTGTAAAATCAGGCACTTGGTGCGGTGTCTGTAAGGCAAATATAGGAGAAAATATTTGCAGAACGGTTCTTGAAAGTCTCTTTAATAAGAAATTTCCTAAATTCCGTCCCCCGTGGCTGATAAATGGAAGGGGTAATAAAATGGAAATAGACGGATACTGTGATGACTTAAGGCTGGGATTTGAGCATCAGGGTATTCAGCATTATAAATTTATAGATTATTTTCACAAAACAGAGGATGCACTTCTGCAGCGAAAACAAGATGACGAAGAAAAAAGAAAGCTGTGCAAAGAAAATGGTGTTTTTCTGATTCAGATACCATCGGTTCCTGATTTAACATCAATCGAAGATTTACAGAGTTATATACTTAAAGAACTGGAATCCCTTAAATTCCCTCGCATTCCGAAAGTGCAGAAAAAAATTGATATTGATTACTTGAATGTATACTCTAGTTCTGCAAAATCTAAATTTGCTGAAATTTTGGCTTTTGTAAAAAAGAAAAAAGGGAAAGTTCTGTCCAAGACTTACTTCAGCAATAGACAAAAGATGAAATTTGAGTGCAGTAAGAAACATATATGGTCTGCTATATGGAGTAATGTTCAACGGAATCGATGGTGTCCAATCTGTGCAAAAACTGAAAGGGCAAATAAAAGACGATTCTCGATCGAGAACGCTGTAGAGCTTGCAGAAAGAAACAAAGGATACTGTTTAAGTAAAAAATATTTAAATAACAGTGAGAAACTAAAATGGAAATGTGCTGAAGGTCATATTTGGAATACCTCTTATAATAATGTACAGCAGGGAAAATGGTGTCCTGTCTGTGCAAGGAAAAAATTAGTGGAAGCGCGTAAGCTTGGTTGGAATGAAATTGAAACACTAGCCAAAAGGAAAAAAGGGAAATGTCTTTCTGAAGAATACCAGAATACAAAAACTAAAATGCTCTGGCAGTGCGAATTCGGACATCAGTGGAGGATGGATTTGGAACATATCAAAAGAGGACAATGGTGTCCCGAATGCCGGAAGCAAAAGAGATAAATATCATATCGATTTTCAGAAAACTCTGATTGATTCAATAAGTTCATCCAAAACTCTGCAATAGAAGGGTGAAGTCCTTTCAGTAAATATCAGGAGTCGTTTCACTATGAAAAAAATTCTAATTTGTTCCCTTTTTCTTTTTACTTTACTTTGCAAGCAGGAATCTGCCGACAAGACAGCCTCTGTGCCGGCTGCTCCCGCCGCCTCCAGTGCTGAACCTTTGGTTCTCTCGGATATATGGGTCAAAGAAGCAAATGCTGCTATGAAAAATACAGGCGGATTTCTCAAGATTGAGAATACTTCCAGAGAAGAGATTTCACTTGAGTCTGCAGAGTCTGAAATCTCTGAACTTGTGGAACTTCATGAAACCGTTATGGAAAAGGAAGTCA
>JBPOJG010000407.1:0-7321 GCA_052033835.1 Spirochaetota bacterium | reverse complement strand
GTCATCATCAGAATGATGTATCCGACTCCCCCCAAAAATGCAGTAAAATAGATCAATTTGGTGGATCTGCGTCCAAAATAGGGAAAGTTCAGAGAAAAAACTACAAGCGAATAGAGTGTTGCCTGAGAAAAACCAAGCTGAAAAATTTTCAGCCAGAGGGGTTCCATTGCATAAAATCGATGCATTATTTCAAAACAATTCCAGAAAAAGAACAGAAAACTGAATATGATAAATGTCGAACGGGCAGAACTGTTCGGTTTGCGAAAGAGTGCCGTCAGGATCACGAGGGCATTGACTGCGAGGGTAGTGCCTAATAGAAAAAGTTCAATTTTCGTCTGCATAAAAAATATCTTTTGCCTGATTTACTGGAATGATTGACCCTTATATCGGCAGAACATAGGATGTTTTTATTGAATAGGTTTTTATTGTCAACTCACACTTTCTTACTGGAGAAAAAATATCTTGAAACCCCTCTTCTTTTTTAGTTTTCTTCTTTTTTCGGGCATTTTGCACGCATCGGAAATTCAGCCGTCTCAGGATTTTGATACAATTCGAAAAGGAGTTGTTCAGATTAAAGTCTATTCTCAGGGTGTAGATCCCTATTCTCCCTGGCAGATGACTCCTCTTCGAGCAAGTACTGGAACAGGATTCCTGATCGGAAAAACTCAGATTCTCACGAACGCGCATGTGATATCCAATGCAAAGTACATTCAGGTGCAGAGGCACAATCAGACTGTCTGGTATGAAGTGGAAATTCAGCATGTCGCACATGACTGTGATCTCGCCGTTCTGAAAGCTAAAAATCCCGAATTTTACAATGATTCACATATTTTTGAACTGGGGGGCATTCCTGATCTGAATTCACCGATTATGGTCGTTGGATATCCGATTGGCGGTGACAAGATTTCTGTAAGCAGAGGAATCGTATCCAGGAAGGAACAGTCGACCTATGCTCATTCCCAAGTAGACAGTCATCTGGTGATTCAGGTAGATGCCGCAATCAACCCCGGAAATTCCGGCGGACCTGCTATTCAGGGAAACAAAGTAGTCGGAGTGGCCTTTCAGGTGGCAGCAAGAGGGGAAAATATCGGTTACCTCATCCCTACAACCGTCATTAAGTATTTCCTGACGGACATCGTGGACGGCAAGTATGACGGTTATGTAGAACTTGGTACAAGAACAATGAATTCATTCAATTCAAGTTTGAGAAAATACAGAAACATTCCTGAAAATCTCGATGGGGTTTTTGTAACCAAAGTTCTGCGAGGCGGAAGTGCTGAAGGATTTCTGCAGGCAAATGATCTTCTCCTCGAAATTGACGGACTTCCGATCGGCAGAAACGGAACAGTTCTTCTCGACAAGGATGCGAGAGTGGACTTTGTAGAAGTTGTAGACAACAAACATTCAGGTGAACCCATCAGATTTAAAGTCTATCGAGACGACAAGCAGATCGACGTCACATTCCCTGCAAAAAAGATGAAGCAGATCGAGTTTATGCGCCATAAATATGATGAATCCTTCCCCTACTACATTTTCGGCGGAATGGTATTTCAGCCGGTGTCAAGGGACATACTTCAGGAATGGAGCAGACATACTGAAACTCAGGGCGGAAGCCAGTTCCTGTACAGATTCTTTTATTTTATGGAAGATGACCTTGGGGCGGGAAAGTCGGATGAGGATATTGTATTCTACAGAAGACTGAATCATTCAGTGAATGCAGGTGCATCCTCCTACCAGAACCTTATACTGGAATCGATAAACGGGATTCAGGTCCGCAGCATAAAACATCTGAAAGAAATTTGCGAAGGAGTGCAGACAGGTTTTCTGAAGTTCAAGTTTAAGGATATGCCTAGTTCGTTTATCATTAAAAAAAATGATGCTGTGAAGGCAGATTCAGAAATATCGGAAATTTATAAAATAGGAAAAATAAAATGAGAGTAATTCTTGCGTTTCTGTTTCTTTTTCACCATATCTCGGCAGCATCTCATACAGAAGATGAGATGAAAAAAAGTGTAGTACAGATCAAAATTTCTGTCCAGTCCCCGAACTTTATGTATCCATGGCAGCTGAAAAAACCTTCCTCATTTGAAGCAGTGGGCGCTGCTGTAGAAAAAGGCAGAATACTCACTCTTGCATCCAATCTGGATTATGCAACCTCCATTGAAATCAAGAAACATTCTTCCTATGTGACCGAAAAGGCAGTTGTGGAAAAGATAGACTATGAATCAAATCTTGCTGTTCTGCAAGTGGCAAATGAAAGTTTCTTTTCGGATCTGGTTCCTGTCAAATTCGAGAATAAGCCCGGAACAGACATCAGCGGTTCAATTATTCAGCTGGACAACTCAGGAACAATACAGACAGCAGTGGGAAGAATAACTGCAATTGACTCTGAAATGTATCCGCTCGGACAGACTGAATTTCCTTTCCTCAGCATAAATTCTAATGAAAAACTGGAAGGAAACGGAGAATTAATTATTCATAAGAAAAAAATACAGGGTATTCTGTATAAATTCACTTCAGGCAAAAGCACAGGAAAGGCAGTACCGGGATTTCTGATTAATAAATTTCTGGCATCAAAGACAAAGGGAAAAAGTTCTGCGTTTCCCCATAAGGGATTCAAGTTTAAGGGCATCACGGACAATTCCACCAAGGAATATTTCGGCCTGGATAAAAACAGAGAGGGAGTCATTGTTTCTGAAGTCATTCCCTATTCAAGTGCAGACGGAGTTCTCGAAACTGATGATGTGATCACAGAATTTGGCGGGAAGAAAATTGATTCGCAGGGATTCTTTCAGCATCCTGAATACGGAAAAGTTCAGCTTTCTTTTCTGGCTCATTCAGGAGATGATTTCGGATTTAAAAAAGGAAAAAAACTTCCTGTAAAAATCCTGAGAGACAAGAAAGAGATGACTGTGAATCTCATTCTGAAACCGTTTCCATATAAATCCATACGAATCCCCTACCTGCACAATTTCGGAAAACATCCTTCCTATCTGATACGCGGCGGATTTGTATTCACGGAACTTTCTGAACTTCTTCTGAAAGAATGGGGACAGAACTGGAGATCCAGAGTAGATAAAAAACTCCTGTATTATATGGATTATAAAAAACATCATGAGACTAGAGAAAGTCATGGAAGAGTTGTCATTATGGTTCAGGTCCTTCCGGATGAATCCAATAACGGATACCACAGTCTGAGCATGGATATCGTCACTCTTGCAGGCGACTTTAAAGTGAACAGCATAAAGGAACTGGATACTGTAATTTCCAGAACTGAGACTCCTTATATCCCGATTCAGCTCGACAACGGGGTGACGATAGTTCTGGACAAGGCCGGACTGAAGCAGACGGATGAAAACATCTCCAAAAAGTTTCATATCCCCGTTCTTTCAAACATTCAGTGAGCATGAATTCTGCGGAAAATATAATGAGGACTTATTTCATATCTCATTTGTACAGGATGAGCTGCTGTCTTTTTATTCAAGGGAATTTTCTCAACAGAGATCTGCAAAAAACTTGTCTGGACAACTTATGATATTGCTGAAAACAGACACTGAAGTATCTGAAAACTGGAGAAACTGGAAATGGCAGATGCAGAATCGAATCAGAACTCTCGAAGGACTGAGAGAACATCTGGAAATGTCGACTGAAGAAATTTCTGCATTTGATCTATGCCGTGAAAGATTTGATTTCGGTGTCTCCCCCTACTATCTTTCTCTGTCTGACAGAAAAGATCCAAACTGTCCGATCAGAAAACAGATCGTTCCGAGTTTTTCAGAACTGGAGAAAACGGAATATGAAACAGAAGACCCTCTCGGAGAGGAAGCTCATATGCCTGTTAAAGGAGTGACTCACAGATATCCGGACAGGGCATTATGGTATCTATCTCACTCATGTGCTGTATACTGCAGATTCTGCACAAGAAAAAGGAAGGTCGGACAGACTGATTCTGCACCAGGCCGTGAGGAATGGGAAGAGGCTCTTCAGTATTTCAGAGACAGAACGGAAATCAGAGAAGTCATTCTTTCCGGAGGAGATCCGCTTTCGAGAGCAGATTCTCAGATTGAATATATACTGGAAAAATTGCGGGATATCCCCCATATAAATCATATCCGAATTCATTCCAGATATCCGGTCACCCTTCCTTTCAGAATTACAGATGAACTCTGCACCGTTTTGAGAAAATTCAGTCCAATTTTTTTCGTGACTCATTTCAATCATACGAAAGAACTGACTGAGGATGCAAGGTCAGCCTGTAAAAAACTCCAAACAGAAGGGAATGTCATACTTCTCAATCAGAGCGTCCTTCTATCCGGAATAAATGACAGTGCAGAAGCTCTTTCAGATCTGTTTTACGGTCTGATTTCATTCGGTATAAAACCTTACTATCTGCATCAGTGTGACGATGTATTCGGAAGCAAAGGATTTAAAGTACCTATGAAAAAAGGAATGGAACTGATGAAACAGATTCGCGGACATATCAGCGGAATAGCTGTCCCGCAGTATGTGGCTGATCTGACTGGAGGCGGAGGCAAGGTTCCTATTCCGACTGATTATCTTCTGAAGGAAGATGTTAACGGCTACTACTTCAGAAATTATAAGGGTGAAGTGTACAAAAAGGGGAAATAAAATGAAAAGTCAGACCTGGATTGAAATATCCAAGGAAGCAATCAGACAGAACATTCAGAGTTTCAGAAACATCATTCCTGCCAGGACGAAACTTGCTGCCATTGTGAAGTCAAATGCCTATGGGCACGGGATGAGTCTTGTAGCAAAGGAAGCAGTATGTTCAGGTGCAGATGTGCTTGGAGTAAATTCTGTCCAGGAAGCATTGGCATTAAGCCAGCTTGTTCCTGAAATTCCAATTCTGATTATGGGATCAATTCACCGTCTGAAAAGTCTCAATAAGGTTCTGAACAATGAAAGATTCTGGATTGTTGTTTCCAGGATTGATGAAGTGGAAACTCTTGCCTCATTTTCTCCCAGACCTAAGATTCATCTGAAGACAGATACCGGAATGGGAAGACTCGGTTATTCCGGTCAGTATATGCTGGAAACATTATATAATATCTCAGCAAAACATCTTCCGCTGGACGGAATCATGACTCATTTTGCAAGTACAGAAGATTTCACTGAACACTCCTACACAAAAAAGCAGATGGAAAATTTCAATGATTATATCCGATTTGCATTCAGTCTCGGATATACAAATCTTATTAAACACGCTTCGGCCTCTGCATCCACAATGCTTTTTGAAGAGACCCATCTGGATATGGTAAGAATAGGAATTTCCCTGTACGGTCTCTGGCCCAGCCTGAAGACCAGGCTTTCCCTGAGCCTTGCAGGAAAGAATTTTGTTCTGAAGCCTGCTTTAGAATGGAAAACAAGGATACAGCATATACAGAATATCCCGGCAGGAAATTTTGTAGGTTACGGTTCCACATTCAGAACAAATTCACCTTCCAAAATCGCTGTTCTTCCTATCGGTTATTATGAAGGATATGACAGAAGACTTTCCAATCAGTCCTACGTTCTTGTGAGAGGTGAAAGAGCAAATGTCGTCGGACGAGTCTGCATGAATATGACAATGATCGACGTCACTCATATAAAGGAATGCAAGGAAGGCGACGAGGCTGTTCTGATAGGAAATGACGGAAATGAATCTGTGACTGCCGACTTTCTGGCCGATGTTTCCGGAACAATCAATTACGACATAGTCACTTCACTCAATAAAGAAATTATGAGAGTTCTGGCACACTGACTGGAATTTTATAATGAATTTTACTGCTAAAATATTTTTTGCTGCCGCGGTCTCTTTCTGCGCTCTGTTTTCTGTTTCTTACTGTGCTCCTGCGGAATGGAAAAAACTCAGTGCAAAGAACGGCACACTTGATCTGCGAAATCAGGAATTCACTCAGGATTCTTACTACGCACTTCGGGGAGAATGGGATTTTCATTATGGAAAGTTTATTCCCTGCGACAGAATCAGTGCAGAAAAAAACAAAGATTTTTTAAAAATTCCGGGATACTGGAACGGGACAAAGACAGACTCAGGCATTCTCGAAGGTACCGGTTATGCAACTCTGCATCTGAAGGTTCTGCTTCCCGAACTGAAGAAAAATCTTGCATTGAAAATCCCTGAAGCAGAAACGGCCTACGAACTGTATGCCGACTGTGAACTTGTTTCATCAAATGGAAAAATCGGAAAATCAAGAGAAGAAAGCAGACCTCAGTGGCTCCCCTTAATCAAGGAAATCACAAAAAGAACAAATTCCGAAGAGCTGAATCTGGTAATGTTCATTTCGAATTACCATCACAGAAAAGCAGGACTGTCCCAGCCGATTCTCATTGGATATGAAGACTCAATCCGCAGCAGCAGAGAAAAAACTCTTTTTCTGGATCTGTTTCTTCTCGGAAGCATATTCTTTATGGCATCCTACCACCTGCTTCTGTATTTTATACTGAAAAGAGGCAGAGGAAATCTGATTTTCGGCCTGACCTGCTATGCACTGATTCTCAGAATAACTTCTTCGGGAGAAAAATATCTTGCCGTTTTCTGGAACGATATCCCCTGGCTGCTTCTCATCAAATGCGCCTACTTAAGTTTTATGACAGTGGCTGCAGGATTTATAGAATTTATATACATTATATTTATTGAAAACTTCAGCAGAAAAATAAGAAATATGATGCACACTGTCACTTTGAGTATGACCGCATTCACTCTGCTTACAGGACCCGAACTTTTCTCCAGGCTGCTTCTGCCTTTTCAGATATTTATTATAATTATTTCTGCATATGCCATATATACAATGATTCTGTATATCAGAAAAGGAATTCAGGGATCCGGGATAGTGCTCTTCAGTTTTTCCATACTGATGTTTTCATTCATCAATGATATGCTCATCAACAATCTTATCATAGAGAATATTCAGCTCTCGCATTTCGGTCTTTTCTTTTTCCTTTTTGCACAGTCCTATCTGCTTTCCCTCAATTTCAATGCTGCATACAACTCAGTGCAGAGACTTTCTGAAGAACTTCAGCTGTACACGATCGGACTGAAAAGGTCCGAAGAAAATTACCGCAAGCTGAATGAAAATCTGGAATCGAAAATTCGGGAAAGAACCACGGAAATTATGGAGGCAAAAACAGAAGCTGAATCAGCAAACAGAGTAAAGTCAGAATTTCTTGCTGTAATGAGTCATGAAATCAGAACTCCTTTGAACGGTATCCTAGGAGTATCCGCACTTCTCGCAAAGACAGAACTCAGCGATGAACAGAAAGAATTCATAAGAATCATTGAAACTAGCGGGAACGATCTTCT
>JBPOJG010000216.1:0-5363 GCA_052033835.1 Spirochaetota bacterium | reverse complement strand
TACAAATCGGACACTGGGACTTCCTGGACGGCGGTCACACTCCCCTCATTCTGACTCATTCTATGCATTCCTTTAGAAGGCGGTTATTAACCGCCCTTTTTTAGGAATCATTCATCTCCGGAATTAAATATACACTCCCATTTTCATTCCCAAAAGGATCGTCTTCCATATCAATCGGATCTTCCGGAAATATAGAATTCTGCCAATCATACAGAGGTTTTTTGGGGAAAATCAGCATTGCATCTCGGTTGATCAAAGACATTGTTTTCTCAAGTCTTCGGGAATTTCAATTGTAGTTCTTACAGCCCCAGCATATATATGTATGGATGCATATCAAGTCCATTTGAGGTGAGGATTGAGACCTAGCTCAAGTGCATGGATCTGCATTATTTCAAGATCGTCGGCCTCCGCATTTTACAGGAACGTCATTCCTAAATATACTTGAATTTCTATGCATATATGCATAGAATTGTAAATATGGCTACGACACTGAACATAGAAGAATCCTTGCTGAAGCAGGTGATTAAACTTTATCCCGGAAAAACAAAAAAAGCGATTGTAGAAATGGGCTTGCAGGAACTGATTCGGGTAAATGAAAGAAAAGAGTTAGTAAAACTCTTTGGTGCGCAGAAAAATCTGAAAAAAGCCAGAAGGGTTCGTTCCTGATGGTTTTAGTTGATACTAGTGTATGGATAGATTTCTTCAAAGGAAAGTCAGATGCACAGAATCTTTCACAGCTCATTGAGTCCGATGAGGTTGTGCTTCATCCGTTTACTCGCATCTGCCAGAACAATTCCATGTACAATTTGGTCATTTGATGCCAACTTAAAAAAAGCCGCTGACAGAATTCTTTAAATTTACCCCGAAAGCGAGTATCCCCATCCTCGCCTGAGATCCTCTAGTCCCAGTCGCTCGATGAACCTCCGCCGCCGAAGTCTCCGCCGCCGCCGGAAAAACTGTCTGAACTTCCGCTGCTTGATCCGCCGCCGCTCCATCCGCCGGAATCAGATCCTGATGTGTAAAATCCTCCACCGGATGAATAGTACCCGCCGTGTCCGCCGCCTGAGCTGCCGCCGCTTCCTGAACCGAAACTTCCTGAACGGAAATAGATAATAATCATATATATAATCAGACAGATAATAGCCGCAATGAAACCCAGCAGAAACCCGCTGAAGGCAAGTCCCATAAAAAAGACAATTGCCGTAGAAACCAGTGACACCGTTATCATACCGAAGGAAGTATTCACGAAGAAAATCAGAACAACAAGTCCGACAAAAAATGCAAAGAAGAGAAACTGTTTCGGCTGAGAGGAATTGTTCCAGCCCTTGTCTTCTTTCTTAGGCAGATCCAGAAGAGAAAGTTCAGCACCTTTTGCAACAGTGACCATCGCCTCCACTCCGAGTCGAATTCCCCCGGACATATTCTTCTTTTTGAATTCAGGCTTAATGATTCTTTCCTGAATCTGTTTTGTCCGAAGGTCAGTCAGAAATTCTTCGAGACCTCGACCGACCTCGATTCTCATTCTTTTGTCTTTGACTGCTAGAATCAGAATTGCTCCGTCACTGACACCCTTTCTTCCGAGTTTCCATTTTTCAGCCACCTTGATTCCGTATTCGGAAATAGTCAGGTCCCCTGTTGTATGGATGGTGAGAACTGCAATCTGAGAACCTTTTGTCTTTTCAAGCTCCTTGAGCTGATCCAGTATGGCAGTCTTGTCGCTTTCTGTGAGAATAGAAGCCTCATCCATCACCCGCGTCTTAAGTTCAGGAATTTTCGGTTCATCTTCTGCATACAGAAAGAAAGGAAAAAGGAATATAATGATTTTCAGTAGTATATTCATGATGATAATGTTTTTTTTCATAGTCTTAATCCCAGCTGCTCGATGAGCCGCCGCCTCCAAATGATCCTCCACCGCCGAAAAATCCGCCGGAACTTCCAGAGCCCGAATCAGAGGAAAAAAACCCTCCTCCGGAATAACCGCCACCGCCGCCCCAGCTGGAACGAAAAAGTATGGGGAGCATAAAAAAGGAAGCACTGACTGATGCAGAAATGAGAGCTGAGAAATAAGTGCTGAATTCAACGGCATACCAATATATAAAATATGTGAATACTGCACCAACTGTGATCCTCCAGATAAAATTGTAAAATCTGGTTTGGAGCACAAGACCTACCACAATGAATGCAAAAACAATTGTGGCCAGAGAAAACCAGTCCAGTTTTTGAGCAGGTTCATCCGGGAGCGGAAGTTCAGCCCCACGGGCAAGAGTGATCATTGCTTCCACCCCAAGCCTGATCCCGCCGGAAAAATTTTCTTTTTTGAATTCCGGCTTGATGATCCTTTCCTGAATCTGCTTTGTTCGCAGATCAGTCAGAAATCCTTCCAGACCACGACCCACTTCAATCCGCATCTTTTTGTCTTTCAGTGCAACAATCAGAATGGCTCCGTCACTCACATCTTTTCGGCCAATTTTCCAGGCCTCACCGACCTTGATGCCGTATTCTTCAATTGTAAGTTCACCTACAGTATCAATGACCAGAACTGCAATCTGCACACCTTTTTCTGTTTCCAGCTTTTTCAGTTCATCTGTGAGGGCAGACTTGTCTGCTTCAGTCAGAGTAAAAGTCTCATCCACAACCCTGCCTGTCAGAGCGGGGATTTTCAGATCGTCTGCATTCAGAAGAAAAGAAGAAAGCGACAGAAAACAAAAAATGAGAAAACTCTTTGAAATGAAATATTTTTTCATTATACTGCTCATATTAAACCCTCAACCTGCTATATTCACTGATTCAATCAGAAGATCCGGCACTTTTATGGAAGAATAGGAATCTGAATATTCACCTGAGGCTGCTGAAATTTTATGAAGCAGATCAAAATAATTTGTATTCATTGTAATTCCGTCTACCGGATGAACCTTTTCGCCGTTCTCAACTAGAAATCCCTGCACTCCGATGGAAATATCTCCAGAGAGAGCTGAACATCCGGAACTTCCTTCGAGTTTTGTAATCAAAATGCATTTTGGATATTTCTTCATTAAAGATCCCAGATTTTCGTTCCCTTTCTCAAAAAAAAGATTCGATACACTTGTATAAGCCTTTCCTGAATAGGAGCGCTGTCCGCTTCCTGTGGGAGCTACTCCGTCCTTTTTGGCAGACTCCAGATGATACAGGAAATTTTTCAGAACCCCTTTTTCCAGAAGTGTAATGTCTTTTGTAGGAACTCCTTCTCCGTCTAAAAGTCTGGAACCGGGCATTTCGGGAAGATGAGGTTTGGAGACAAGACTCACTATAGCAGAACCGATTTTTTCATTCAGTCTGCCTGCAAGTCTGGACTGTTTTTTCTGAACACTTTCCGCGAAGTAAGGGGAAAGAAACATTCCGATCAGGGAGGCACTGACCCGATTGGAAAGAATGACTGGATATTCTGCTGAAGTGACCGGTTTTGCTCCGAGAAGTTCTACTGATCTTTCAATTGCCTTGCCTGCAAAAAAATCAGGATTAAATTCAGAAAACTTTCTGTATGCATTTGAATACATCCCCATTTTCTTCTGACCGTTTTCGGCAGATGTGATTCCAATATATGCACTTACTGAATTGTACTGAAGGTGGTATCTTACGTCATTTGAATTCAGAAAAATATATTCTGATCTGCTTTTTCCAGATCCTATGTAAGGTATATTTTCTATTCTTTGATCTTTTCCGTCTGCCGCCTTTTCCATTCTGAAGCAGAGATCAGCCAGATCATTAAATTCTATTTTTTCCAGATCCTCAGAGAAAGTCTTCAGATCGACGTCGGGAATCGGCTGACGCACAGGAAGATCCAGATCAAGTATGTCTGTAATTTCAGAATTGGAAACTGCATCTTTCAGACACTGATCTATGGATTCTTTCGTAAACCTTTCAGTATAGGAGAGTCCCATTTTTTTTGAACTGAACAGCCGAATGCCGATTCCGGTTCCAATATTGATCTCAGTATTCGAAATGTTTTTTTCAAACACTTCCAGACCAAACGATTCTGAGGAACTTCCCAGAATGTCAAAGTCAGTCACTCCTGCTTTTTTTGCTTTCTCTGCAAGATATTCTGCTGCTTCTGCAAGTTTCATCTTC
Source organism: Spirochaetota bacterium (assembly GCA_052033835.1). Classification (GTDB taxonomy): domain Bacteria; phylum Spirochaetota; class Leptospiria; order Leptospirales; family Leptospiraceae; genus DAORDI01. The sequence goes on along the minus strand of JBPOJG010000216.1, from coordinate 1,259 downwards.
CGCCTACCAGTATATTGTCCACTTTCAAAGTCGGCTGCCCGACAGTCACAGGAATGCTTCCGGAAGATGCACCGCACATTCCGGCTGAAATCTCGAGATCATTTCCCGTCATGGAAATCTCAGGAAGAATTTCATGTCCTTTGCCGATCAGCGTTGCTCCCCTGACTGGTTCAGCGATTTTTCCGTTTCGGATAATGTATCCCTCTTCGACTGCAAAATTGAATTCACCTGTGGCAGGATTGACTGAACCTCCGCCCATCTTCTTTGCATAAAGACCGTCAGTTACAGAACTGATCATATCATCTACACTACTTTTGCCTGCGGCAATGTATGTATTCCTCATTCGGGATACAGGAGAATAATTGTAGGATTCTCTTCTCGAGCTTCCAGTTCTTCTGACCCCGACTTCAGCCGCACCGACTCTGTCAGACATATAATTCTTTAATATCCCATTTTCTATCAAAACTGTTTTTTCGGGAAGCATTCCCTCATCATCAATCTGTATGGAACCCCAGGAATTTTCTATTGTTCCGTCATCCACTGCAGTCAGACAGTCCTGAGCAATTCTCTCTCCAAGCTTGCCTACAAATGGAGAAGACTTCTTTCTAATCGATTCAGTCTCCAAAGGATGTCCGCAGGCCTCATGAAAGATCACTCCTCCGAATCCGCTTCCCATCACTACTGGCATTTTCTTTCCCTGGATATATGCTGCACCGAGCATCAGAAGAGCTCTTTCTGCTGCAGTTTCTGCATTCTTTTCCACATCCAGACTTTCAAAAAATTCAAATCCTCTCTGTGCTCCAGGCGACTCTGAACCGGAATAGACCTCACTGTCTTTTCTTGCAGTCACACTCACTGTAAATCGGGAATACACTCTTCTGTCGTTCACTGCGACACCTTCAGAATTGAAAATCTGAATCTCGGATACGCTGTCAAATGCTCTTGCATTCACCTGTGCAATCCTGTCTGAAACTGATCTGGCCTTTCTGTCGGCTGAACTCAAAAGGCTCAGTTTTCTCTGCTGACTTACAGTTCGCGGGTCAATGACAATAGGAAACTGTCTGGGACTTGACATGTCCTTCAAATGAAATACATTTCCTGATTTTGTAATTTTTTGTATTTCAGGACGGAGTTTGGATAGACTGACAAGAAGTGAAATCAGATGATCTTCATCTTCCATACTTGTGCTTGCGTAAAGAACCTCAGTTCCTGAAATCAGCCTGAGTCCGATCCCAAATTCAGTTCCCGCGCTTGCGGTT
>JBPOJG010000207.1:0-7026 GCA_052033835.1 Spirochaetota bacterium | reverse complement strand
TAGAATGTTTCAGGTTTCCGACAATGGTACTGTTCTTTTCGAGAACATTTCTTGCCAGATTCTCTTTTTCAATCAGTTCAGTCATTGCAGATTTTGTTATGCGGGAAAGTATATAAGCCATATAATTTGCTACAGTGAAAGCAAGAAAGGAACTGATAATGCTGCTCAAGGGATAATGATTTCTGATTAGGGATTCTGACATATTCATTGTAAAATCCATACCTTTCAATGCAGCAGTAATGTAGACTGCAGAAAGACCGGCAGAATCTGATTTACTATCTTTTCACCTCTGATCATCGGCAGGGAAATATTCTCTTTCATATATTCTTCAAAAGATTTTCAGCACTCAGTTTTTGCAATTGATTTCCCGATTACAATCGCTATTTCACACATCTGACGTATGCCTTTTTATTTTCTTTCTGATCAGAACAGACTGGACCCGATTTTAGATGCACGCAGAATACTCTGGATCCGCCATCATAAACATAAGAAGTCCAATGACCTGAAGTATTGCTGAAAAGATGAATTTCCTTTGCAAGTTCGTTCATCTCGGGAAGCCTTTTCCCTTTTTTACTGCAATAGGAGACAGCTGATCTGCCTGTCATTTTTTTTTCACTGGAATCAGAATCCCAGTTCAGACTTCTGATTTCTTTTTCAGCTTCAGACTTAAGGCTCACAGACAGAAAGATATATTGAAAAAAGAATATAATCAGCATTACAGATAAATTTATTGTGCAGTCCAGAATATCACATACAGGTTTCTGTCCCAGGACATCCGTATTCAGATTCTGCCCCGGGCCATTTAAGATTACGTTCAGGATGATACAGATCACAATATAAGGAAAAAAACATAAAAAACATGAAGAAATATTTCTTCATTAAAACCTAGAATTCCCATTCATACTTCAGATCAAAATTCCAGTTCTGCCCGTAGACAGTTTTCGAAGGCGTAATGTTCCAGTTGAATCCAGTCTTCTTTTCATCAAACCTGCCTGGTGCAGTTTTCTTTGCCCAGAAGTACCCTTCCAGTGCAGAATGCAGAAGCTGAACAGCATAGATTCCGGCCGCAATTCCCAGAAGACTTTGACCTCTCTGCTTCTGAACCTCATAGTCCTGCTTGGACTGATTGTATTTGATCAGTTTTGTCGTGAGATTGGATGACTGAAGCTGGGTGAATGAATCTGTCAAATAAGAAGGAGTGCCAGTCGATGCACTCACCTCCACTACGCTCTGCGCAGTGATCGGCTGGACAAGAAAATCATTGAAGGCTTTGTTTTTCAGATCCTTTTCCATCGCTTTCAGATTTTCATTCCAGAAAACTGCAGCAAGCCCTGTCACAAGGAAAGCAGTCATATAAATATTTCCAAAATTGCTTTTGGCATAATTGAGTCCCCATCCTGGAATCAATGCAGATCTCCAGACAACACTCATCATATTTCTGGGATTATTATTGTAAGCATCCAGATCAGGATCAATTTCCAGAAAATTTTCGACTCTTCTCATCCTTTTCTTCAGTTCTTTTGAATCTTCTTCAGCAGTCTTGATTTTGGAAGAATTCATATCCGATTTTGTAGGAATTCCTTTCTGCAAAGCCAGCTCATCTTCCAGTTTTTTGATCCTTTCCTCAAAACTGGCGTTCAGACGTTCCTGGCGGAGCTGTTCCTCAATTGCTTTGAGTACATCGTCATTCAGCTGCTTTATTTCTGAATCTTCCTCTTCTTTTGTTCTCTGACGATCCTTGTCTGCCTTTGCCTTGGCAGCCTCTTCCTGGGTCTGTCTGGCCTCAATTTCAGGAGATTTTGCATAGATGATTCTGTATAATTTCGATTTGGGCTGAATAATTTCTTTTCCCTTGTAAAAATATCTGACGCTGTCTTCCGAATGACCGAGCAGTTTTCCCTTATGAACGGTTCCGTCTTTCAGGATCATAGATTCGGCAAGAACAGAATAGCTGAGAAAAGGCAGTAAAATCAGTAAAATTTTCATCATTGCAGATAACCTCAGCTAATTTAGACTGTCAAACTGTTTTTTTACTTACCACTCTTTTGAAAATAGTTGATGTTTTGCAGCTTCTCAGTGAAAATACAGGGAAAGAAAATATACAGAGAGTATGGAAACTACTGCCGCCAGGCGCAGTTTTTCTGATTTACATCGAATTCGAGAGGAAATAGCTTGGAAAGAGTCACAGGATTTTTATTTGAAACGCGTAATTTCTTTTTTTCGGGAGATAATTTCTCATATCAAAGGCCAGATCGAAGTATTGAAGGCCTGGGTAAATGCACTCAGCAGAAGAGTGGAAATCAAAGGGAAGGCAAAGTTTACCTTTATGATTGTCCCTCATTCAGAAAAGCAGTCCTACTCTTTCAGCATCTCCTACAAAAAGATTTACACAATTTTTATGAGTGTCGGACTCCTCCTTCTTTTCACCTCACTTCTTCTTCTGACATACAGCGGGAGAGAAAGCAATATTCATGAAATGGAAATCTCTGCTGAAGACTATAAAATTCAGTCAGCCAAACTGAAAACAGAACTGGGACTCTTTCATAAAATGGCAAACCTGTACTACAATAAGATTTCCTCTCTTTATCTGCGCCTTGGAGGAGATCCTGCAAAGGTCTATCTTCAGAAAGAAGAAGAGACAGAATACCCGGAAATTGAACCTGTAACTGATCTGTTTTCGGAAATGTTTCAGCTGCAGACAGACAGCTACAATATGAAACTCGCAAATGAACTGACTCGCGAAATTACAAAGATAATAAAAGACAAAAACAAAATTATACAGAATACGCCTTCTCTCTGGCCGGTGAAGGGATACATCCTGTTTCCTTTCGGAAAATATCTTTCTCCATATACAGGGAGCATAGTGAATAATTACGGCATTGACATTGGAACCTTTCCGGGTTCAGAAGTGGTTGCCACTGCTCCTGGACTTGTTTACGAGATCGGATATTCCGACCTGACAAATCATTATATCAAGATCACTCATAAGTACGGATGGAAAACAATTTATTCCAATCTGGAAAGACCTCAGGTAAAAAAGAATCAGATCGTTTCCAAGGGAGATCTTCTGGGCTATTCTACAAAAGGACATTCTACACCAATTTATCATTTGCATTATGAAGTGCACGTGGGAACAAGTCCATTGAATCCGTTTTCATTCTTAAATCAGATCCAGAATTAGGTAAATATGCAGGAAAAAGAGAATTTCGAAGAGTTTATTGTAAACAGCATCATTGGAGAAGGTTCTGAATTCTCAGGTGAATTCCGCGTAAACGGTCTAGTCAGGATAGACGGTAAATTCAGAGGTCTGATCGATACAGAAGGAAAGGTTCTGATCGGAAAAACAGGCGTCATTGATACCGATATCAAAGCCAGAATCGTGGTTGCAGGCGGACAGGTGAACGGAAACATTTATGCATCTGAAAAAGTCATTCTGCTTGCGACATGCAGACTGTATGGCGATATCATCGCTCCTGTACTTGTGATTGAAGAAGGGGTTGTTTTTCAGGGCAAGTGTACAATTACACCCAGACCATGAAAGTTTTCGGAACAAATGATTCAATTCGCCCTTCTCAGGAAAAAAAGAAGAGCACTGCAAAAATGGAATCCGGCGGATCAGTCAAAAATCAGCCTACATTTCTGGAACTGCTAGAAGCAATCGTTCCTTCTGACAAGGACGAAACCAGAGAGATCAATGAACTCTGGCAGAAACTTCCGGACACTGAAAAGAAATTTCTGAATGAACCGAATTCCTACAATCTGGCAGAATACAAAAAACTCGTAAAAGACATCCTCGACGCAATCATGAAAAACAATACGACTCTCAGTATGGCAAGACAGAGAGGGAGAAATGACAAGAAGATTCTGATGTCGGTTAAAGTGATCGATGAAAATATTCAGCTTCTGGCAATGACTATGCTTAATCCGGCCAATTCTGCATTTTCTCTTCTGAAGCAGATTGAAAAAATCAGAGGTCTTCTGATGGACATTAAGGAATAATGATAAACTATCTGTCTTAGAAATTATTCTTTCCTGCTTTTTACTCTTAACCCCGTAATGTGATCCTATTGTAATCTCATTAGAAATCCGGGCATTTCATTTAAGCAGCTTTTCTGCATCCTTCGAAACAAAAACCTCCGACCTTTTCAGAGATTTTATTTTCTCGTCTGCCGTATGCTTCTCGATGAGAAACAAAGGAAGAAACGGTTTTTCTTTCTCGGGTCTTTCCTGAGTTTTAATGACCAAAAGAGGAGAATAATTTTTCATTATATGAATGACCGATTTCACCGGGTCAGAAATCTCATTCTGAGTAAATACATAATGTCCGTATCCGGGTTCTGCTGCTTTTACTGATCTATAACCCGAAAAGTTTTCCTTTGCATTATAAAAAATTTTAAACCCGAAGAAAAGAGGCAGCATAATAAACAATGACAGTATAATGATATCAGACCTTTTTTTTCCGGAACCTGCGAGAAAGACCGTCCAGGGAAGTGCAAGATAAAAAAAGTCCCATCGTTCATGAAAGGACATATCCTGAAACCAGAATATAAAACCAAGTCCTATTGCCATCAGAATCATCAGATTGACTGAATACAGAAAGTTTTTGAATGATTTTTCCTTCCAGCAGCTTACTGCAAGTTTTATGATGAAAAGAAAATAAAGCAGAAGATAGAGAACCAGATACGAAGACTTGGATTTACCGGAAATAAACGAAAGCATAAATCCCAGTTCAGAAATCACTGTCTCGGATCTTGGAATCGAAAACAGACCGTTCCAAAGCGAAGCTTTCAGAAAATCCATCCTTGAGTAATTTCCTGCCAGAGCAGATACATCGGCAGAAAAACGCGTACTCCATCCCAGGGTCTCGTCCAGAAGGGCTTTACCTGAAAGTCCGTGAAGCATTGAGAAAATAAAATAGAAGGAAAGGGCCGTGCCGATCCCAGTCAGAACAACAGCCGTAAGCAGTCTTAAACCCTGCTTAAACTCCAAATCAGAAAAAATTCTGATCAGAAAAAGAAATGAAAGAAAAATCACGAATGGGAATAAAGTCATAGATGTAAATATCATTATGGAAAAAAGAATGACTGAACTTACAAACCGCAGATATATGTTCAATGAAGAAAGTTTTTCTTTGCTGAAAGAAAGGATCAGACCTGAAAAAAGGAAAGGATATGCGTACAGATTATCATCCATTGTCTGAATGATTACCTGTACTGCCGGAAAATAACAGAAACTTCCAAACATCAAAAATGAAAAAGGAACATTTTCTGTGAGTCTGAAACAAAGCAGTCCAAAAAGGACAGCGGATGCCGTTGTAAATATTCCATAATGAATCTGAAGTGCTGTCAGTGGATGAAATCCTGATTTGTAAAGAAATTGAAACGGCAGATATATGAATTTGAGAGCAGGATGAAGGATTGCCGGATGCCTGCTTAGACTCGCCTCATCAAACATCATTCCATAGACTGCATGAGCTGTGTCAAAGTCAATATCAGCCAGCCGGTCAATATGAAGGTTCAAAAGACTGAGTATAAAAAGGATGAAGGAAAATGCAGCTGCTCCTAGAGTGAAATTTAAGTTTCTTATTTTTTCGAAAGAAATATTCATCAGTCTTTCCTCAACAGTGCGGTGATTTTTTTCTGATTCGAAAATTCAATTTCAAGTTTTCAAATACAGTTTTTCTTTCTAAAGTTTGTAATATTTTATGTGTTTAATAATATGACAAACAGATTTCAATCTCTGATCGTACATCAGATGGCGAAAGCTTGTCTCAAAAACCATCCTATCTTGAGTGTATCCTGCAGAGTCTCTGAATGAAAATCTTTTTTTTTACGCTGTTTTCAAAATATGATAAAATTTTTCCTCTCAACGGCTGCAAAAATATATTACCCGTAAAGGATGACCACTGCCTCTGCATAGTTTTCAGTGTGAGTAATAGAAACAGTCCAGGCAGTAAATTCACTTTTTTCAAAAAGTTCCTTTGCCTTTCCGTGCAGTTTCATCTCCTTCTTCCCGAATTCTTTTCCGCAAAGTTCAATTTCAGTCATATCGGGAAACATATTTTTCGGAAGATCAATCGCCTTGATAAATGCTTCCTTGCATGCAAATCTTGCAGAGAGATAAGGCACCGGATCTCTTTTGGACAGGCAGTATTCTGATTCCTCTTCAGTAAACACTTTTATTAAAAATTTCTTTCCATACTTTTCGTAAAGTTCTCTGATCCGGATATTTTCCACCAGATCATTCCCTACACTCAGTTTCATGGAAGTTTAGGCTCTTCCAATGGAGGTTCAGGGAATGTTCCAATCTCCTTTTTGTCGGAAGAATTCGGTTTTCCCAGTGCTTCCGGTTTGACTGAATATGTGACTGTAATCTTGTCCGGGATTACGGAAAGAATATCTATATTTTTCAAGCCGCTTCCTTTCAGAACTCTCACTTTAATCAGAGCAGGAAGGGCGCTAGGCAGTATCCTTTTTGTCTTAGTATCAAAAGTATAATTGCAGGGAACATATGCTTTCAGTCCCTGAAATATCTGTATACTGTTGAGCGGAGTGCCCGAATGCAGTTTGACAGACACCTCATCATGAGACAGATCCGCACTTAAATTGGAATCAAGCCCGTCACATTTGATCGGGATTCCGCGCACAATCTGATCCCCGGCATCCGTAGCCCCCTTTGCAATATTCACCCTCAGCTGAAAATCTTTGACGCCTCCTGCCAGCGAAACTCCCTTGGGCAGTTCCACAGGCTTCAGCGACTTAGTGAAACTCTCTCTCACATCTCTCAGTGATACCGTGCCTACAGTGTACTTCGGCAGTTTTTCAATGATTGACTTCGGTCCTGACAGCGTCACGGTAGACGGTTTAATGAAGTGCGATGTTCGGATGACATTGACAGGCAGATCATCTTCGAAGATGACTTCCACAGGAACCGAGCGCACAGTGCCCTGCTCTATATGAAAACTGATTTTTCCAGTAAGAGGAGTGACTTTGATGCGGGAAGAGTTTCCCCAAATCTTTTTCACTT
>JBPOJG010000069.1:0-38160 GCA_052033835.1 Spirochaetota bacterium | reverse complement strand
AGGATGAAGCAAAGAGAAATGCCAATTTTGAAAAAAGATACCAAGGCCGTGCTGATTTAGGGAATACAAATCCCGGCGATGGGATAAAATTTCATGGAAGAGGATTCTGTCAGATCACAGGCAGGGTTAATTATACCAGGTGGACAAAAATATTTCAGAACAAGCTTGGCCGTGCAGATATTGATCTTGTAGAGAATCCTGACCAGGCAACGGATACAGGGATTGCAGCGATCATCCTTGTTGTAGGAATGAGAGATGCAGGTTTTACAAAACATAAACTTTCAGATCATATCAACGGTTCGAACAGGGATTTCAAAAATGCCAGACGGATTATCAATGCGCCTGACAATCCCGGCAAATCGGACGACGCTGAAAAAAAGGCCGCCACTGCAAAAATAGCTCAGGCCGCCGAGAAATACTATCGGGCAGACTGACTTTACGAAGAAAACAGAAAAAGCCTATATAAATGCTTTACTTTACTTTGCTGGAGAAATATTTTTGGCTGTATGAGAAAAATTATTTCCAATCTTTCGATACTGTGCATCTTCAGATTACGCCCGTATTCGGCTGTTTTTCTGATTGCTCTCTTTCATTGGAACTGCATCGCTCCTTTAAAAACTAAAAATCAAATTCAGAAAATATTGCAGGTCAGCAATCGCACTGTTTGAAAAGCCGACACAGGATGAACTGGATATGAGAAGGGATGAAGAACTGCTCGGAATCCCTCATAAAGAATTTCCGTTGAATCCAGAAGAGGAAAAAGAAAGATACAGAAGAGTTTCCTTGCAAATTGAATCCTTCTACTCCGAACAGGGAACCGGGATTGAGACATTCAGCGATGAAGACCTGAAAAAATACCTGAACAATGTCACAGCGAACCTTTCTTATATCTCTGATATGGAACCGTATCTGGACAAAGAAGGAGATAAAAGAAAACTTGTAGAAAAGACAATCTCTCTTGTCGTCCATCTCCGTAAAAAAGCAATTGCTGAACTGATCCGAACAGGACTCCGATGAGAAGACTGCTTTGTATTTTTCTTCTGCTGACAGTTCTATTTTCTTCAGGATGTCAGAAATCCAGCACAACACAAAAGGATAATAATCAGCTCTTGCTGTTAATCCTCAGTATGTCTTCTGCATTGGGATTGAGTCCAGATCCGGGGTGCCAGTCTTCAAGCAGTGCCTCACCTAGCTATGTTCAGCCTACAGTAATAAACTTTAATCAAATGGTTTCGGGACAGACTCCTGTTACTTATCGAATATTTAGTATGAAAAAAGGAGATGAAATGAGATTCAGTAAATCTATTGCCGATTCTACATGTGAAGTAAATGCATATATATTTATATGCAATATTTTCGGGAAAGCAGATTACTCAGTGTCTAAGACTATCTGCAATGCAGGGGAAACTGACTATCCAAACACAGTTAAACTGCAGTCTTCAATAAATCAGAAGTCCTGTATGTTGCAATTTGATAATTCTTCATTCTACCAAAATTCAACCCAGTTTACTTTAACTACAGGTTTTAGTACAAATTCTGACTGTAAATATGCTTTTGAGGTAGTAAGATGATAAAATTTATTCTTTCTTATATGTTTATTTTATTCGGCTTACTTTCATATGAAGCAGGAAAACATACTGATTCCGGTTCAGTATATGAAAATTGCAGTACAGAACTTTTTTATTCGAAAGACAGTTCATCCAAAGATAAGACTACTCTCATTACATTCTATGGAGACAGTCGAATGGATAATGTGGATGCAGGCGGAATATACGGAACAAGCAGTATGGATCAAATTCTGAATGTCGGAAACACTGATTCTTCAGCAAATTTTACATTCGAAAACATTCAGAATTTCGGTTATGCAGGTTGGACAACTGGCCAAATAGCAGAGCATCTGAATAAATGTCTTCCTAAAATAGACAGTGTTTTTAATTTTTCCACAGCGATTTCAGCGAGTGAAAGAACATACAAAGTAGGGAAACGTTTTGTATATCATGCAGGCGGAAACAATATGCTTTTTGCCGGTGTAACGAGCGGTCATGCTAAACTGAATTTGAGCCAATCAGATAAAGGCCGAGCAGCTCTTCCTATGGCTCTCGCTTGGATATTTGTACTGCATCATCACCTCGCTGTGACAGACAGTTCTGCGATTATTGACAGGCTGAGAGAATACGCCAGTTCCAAATCCAGATTTGCACGGTACAAGGATGTATTATTTGTGGGAGGGTATAAAACATATCCTACTTTTGTGGGAAGTATAGATGCATCACCTTCAGGACTCTTTACTCCGGCTGAAAAACCAAATCAGTGGAATCTGTATCTTGATGCAAATTCCTATATATCAGCAGGCATATTCACTCTGAATAATGATTACAGAAATATTGCCGCAGACAAGGGAGTGCATCTCTGCGATTTTTAGCAGGAATCCTGCTTTCGAGTCTGCTGCCTATCGGCTGTCAGAAAAATGAAAAGAAACCGAATACGGCAGGAGTTTCAGCTACTAGGGAGGAGATGTTTTGGATGCACAGAATGCAGCAGGCGACGTTTCGTAACGTCGCTTTCGAAAACGTCGCTTTCGAAAACATCGCTTTCGGGCGAGGTTGTATGGGTGGGGATGCACGGAATGTGGGCGAGGTTTCAAAACCTCGCTTTCAGAAACCTGCTGCCCTCCGAAAATCGAAGTAATATTATTTTACTTGAAAAAAGATGCCTGAATTTCAGGTTTGTTGTATGATTTTAGCATTTCAAATGATGATTTTTTTGGCACAGGCCGCAGAGGGTGCCCCGGAAGATCCAGTTAAAAAAATTCTATCTACCCTCCTTCTTCCTGCGATAATTTTTATTATGATGTGGCTTCTGGTGATCAGACCTTACAGAAAGGAAGAAAAGACTAGAAAAGACATGATTACAAGCCTGGCAAAAGGCGATACAGTGGTCACTTCCAGCGGAATCCACGGGAAAGTCGTTGAATTTAGAGACAACAATGAAACTGTAGTATTGAATATATCGAAAGATACAAATGTAGTGTTCAATACCAGCACGATTACTAAGAAGAAATAACAATGTTTCGCTTTCTTCTGGCACTGATTCTATTTTTTTCTGCTTCCTTTGCCGAGGATTCTGAACGCAGAAGAAAAAGCAATGCGGGTTCAAATAAAAAGAAAACTGCTTCCAGTTCAAAAGACAGGAAAAATGGCAAGGATAAGAAGAAGGATCAGGAAAACTCTAAAAGACTTTCTTCGGCCGAAATCAGGGAACTGAATTCAAACTGGATTCATCCTGAGCTGAATTTCCTCTATGAGCCGGTTTCAAAGGAAGAGGTTCCGATTCCGGAAAAAAAAGCAGTTACAGAAAATAAGCCAAAACCGGAAGAAGTCAAACCTAAGCCGATTATTGAAATTCCAGCCGAGAAAAATGCTCTGATTCAGTTCTTCTCTGAGTACAAAAAGGTTTTTTTGGTTGTCGGCATAGTAGTTATTTTTGCACTTTACAGATTAAGAAACGGGGTTTCCCGTTCTTCCCAAAGTTCGTCCTCAGGGCGGATATTCAGTAAATTTAACGATAAATAAAAAAGGAACAGGATACAGTTTTGAAATCTTCCCAGTGGATTGTTTTACCTCTTGTCATTTTGGCATTAGCCGGCGTGATTTTATATCCCAATTTTGCGGAAAGGCAGCTTCAGCTTGTAGTTGACCCTGACTTTGCTTCTCTTTCCAAAGAAGATCAGGCAAAAAACCTGAAGAAATTCTCTGAAAAATGGAGTCAGGACTATAATGCCAAAGGCGCATATAGAATTGAACCGGATCCGTCTGCGGGCATCCCTGCAGGAGGAAAGTTTATCGTAACAGGAAGATACATTACAACTGCAAAGATCAATCAGATCTCTCAGGAAAATATTCAGCTCTTTCAGGAATCTCAGAATAAATTTCTGCCGACAACGGTGGAACAATGGTTCAATGGAAAATCACTTACAATCAAACTCGGTCTCGATCTTCAGGGCGGGATGAGAGTTGTTCTGAAGGGGGATTTTGACAGTTATGTATCCAAACTGAAAGATCTCTATGCAAAGGAAATTGCGGATCTGAATGCATCGATTCTCGATCCTGCGAAATCAAAGGACGAAAAGGAAAAAGCTCAGACAAGACTCGACAATCTGAATCAGTCCTTTGAGCTGAACAAAAACAGGAAACTCCTCGAACTCGAAAAAGCAAAACTGATTATAGACAACAGACTTACAAACCAGAACCTGACTGAACCTCAGGTGAGAATTCAGAATGATCAGGATTCCATTGAGGTTGCACTTCCTGGAGTTTCCAATTCCACTCAGATTCTCGAAATTCTTCAAAACACTGAAACTGTAGAATACAGACTGGAAGAACCTTCTGACGGCACTAGAAGAGGAAAGTATGAATCTTTGATAGACAATGCTGAGCAGGATATGGTAAATCAGGGCAAAAAAGACCAGACGGACATCGTTCAATACCAGAAACTCATTCAGGACAGAAGAGGAAAGAAAGCTCTCGATGATTTCCTCGCATCCATAGAAGATAAATATAAAATCCCTAAAGATCAGTTTAAAGTATTTGCGTTCTGGGGAAGAGGCGCAAAGCCGAACAGTCCTATGCTTCCAAGAAGATTTGTTGTCCTGGAAAAAGCGATTGCTCTCAGCGGAAACGATCTGACGGATGCGAAGCCGAATCTGGATCCAAATACATATTCCTGGATTGTATCCTTTACACTGACATCTGCAGGTGCTGAGAAGTTTTATGATGTAACTGCGAAAAATAAGGGAAGAAATCTTGCGATTATCTGGGGAGATAAAGTCGTTTCCAATCCTCAGATCAATGATCCGATTGCGGGAGGACATGCTCAGATTACAGGAAGTTTCAATCAGGAAGAATCTGTCCGTCTTTCCAACATCATCAGCGAAGGTGCTCTTCCGATTCCGTTGAATGTTCTGGAAATGAGATTCATTGGACCTACACTCGGTATTGAATCCATCGAAGTCGGTTTCAAATCTGTATTCATCGGATTTATTCTGGTAATGGGATATATGATTATGTATTACAGACTGGCAGGCCTTATTGCAGACATCACTCTGATCGCCAACGTAACAATCCTGATGGCTCTTCTTACACTGATGGATTTTACTCTGACTCTGCCTGGATTTGCCGGTGTGATCCTCACGGTGGGTATGGCAGTGGATGCAAACGTGATTATTTATGAGAGAATCAAGGAAGAACTGATTGAAGGAAAACCTCTTGGAAATGCGATCAGCAACGGTTTTGAAAACGCATTCTCCACCATCTTCGACAGTAATATCACAACACTGATTTCAGGAATTCTGATGGTGAAACTCGGCAACGGTCCAATCAAAGGATTTGCGATCACTCTCTGCTGGGGTATCATTACTTCCATGTTTACATCACTTGTATTCAGCAGAATCCTTCTGAATATGCTTGCGGAAAGAATCGGAATAGAAACCCTTCAGCTTGGTTTTAAAAAATACGAGGCAAAAAATGTTTGATTTTTCACGTTATAAATTTATTTCAATCGGGATCTCAGTCATTGCGATTCTTTTAGGATTTGCAGTAACGATTTTTGTTCACAAGGGTTTTGCTCATTCACTCGATTTTAACGGCGGTCTCAGAGCGGTGATCAGTCTTCCAAAAGAAAAGGACAGAGCTGTTATTCAGAAATTTTTTGAGGAGCAGAATATTGAGGTTGTGACTGTCCTTCTCGATAAGGAAAGAAATAATTATCAGGTGGATATCGGACTGGATGCCATTCCTAAAATTGCGGCATTCAACGTAAAAACTGCATCGCCCGCAGACAGAAAACCTAAGAATACGATCGAAGAGTTTATCATGATGATTAAGAAGGGATTCATGATAGAGTCAGATCAGATTTTAAGTGCAGATCAGGTAGGTTCAGTTGTAGGAAATGAGCTGACTTCCACTGGAATTTCTCTTTTGATTTCCACTCTTCTGATTATGACATTTTATCTGACTCTTCGTTTTCAGTTCAAATATGCCTTGGGTGCATCGCTTGCACTGATGCATGATCTGCTTCTGACGATTGCATTTATGGGAGCATTTCAAATTAAACCGAGTGTTCCTATTATTGCCGCACTTCTCACTCTTTTAGGATACTCAATCAACGATACGATTGTGATTTTTGACAGGATCAGAGAGAATACTACAAATACTAAGCTGAAGATTTCGTTTTCTACAGTGATCAACAATTCCATCAATCAGACATTGGGCAGAACGATCAATACTTCTCTTGCGACTCTGATATCTATTGTTGCGATTATTATCGGCGGTGCTGTAGAACTGTACGATTTTTCGATTGTGCTCATTTTTGGGGTGACTATCGGAACGTATTCTTCCATCTTCATTGCCGCTCCAATCGTAGAAATATACGACAGTTATTTCCCTGCAAAAACTTCCTGAATTCTTAAACTTTACAGAAGTTCTCCATCGCCTTAAACTGCTTTCCTTTGAGGCGATGGGTTATTCCTCTCCCAATCCTCCTGTAGCCTGCGTTATCACTGATCTGAACGGGAATATTCTTTCAGAGGGAGCGACACGACGTTCAGGGGATAATCATGCGGAAAGAGAAGCGTATTTAAAACTTGGTGAAAAATATACAATTCCGCACATATTGTATGTCACTTTGGAACCCTGCTCTCACTTTGGAAAAACTCCTCCCTGTCTGGATCTGATTCTCGAAAAAAAACCAGTCAAAGCTGTACTCGGTCTTCCCGATCCCAATCCCCTTGTCAGAGCAAGAAACGGACAGAGGGAACTGGAGCAGGCCGGAATTGAAACTGTCTGGAGCAGGGAGATTTCTGAAATTTCCAAAGAGTTCCTTTCCGGATTCTTTTCGAGAATGCAGAAAAGAAAACCGCGAATCTTCATTAAAACAGCATTATCAGAGGAAGGTTTTTTTTCTGATATCAGCAGAACGAGAATGCAGATTTCCAATCAGAACTCCAATTCAATTGTCCAGCTTCTCCGTTCCCGAGCAGATGCGGTTCTAGTCGGTCCGGGCACTGTCTTTAAAGACAGTCCGTCATTGAATTTTAGAGACTCCGGTATTAAAAAGGTAAAAATTGAAAATGAGATACAGGATTTTTTTTGGAGTTCCCTTTTCGAATTTTCGGGAAATGGAATCTGGAGTTTTCTAAATTCGGATGCTGTTTTTTATCAGCCTTGGAGAGTATTTATCATTTCATCCCAAATTTTCCCAGATTCATCTTTTTTTGAAAAACAGAAAGAGATCAATTCTGTGCTGGGTTCGAAAAAATGTCTTTTTTTCACATTGGGCAGTCTGACCGAAAACCAGAAAGACCAAATGAATGAAGTTTCTGCAGAGAAAGGGATAAATCCATTGGAGAGTTTCGAATGTCTACTCGAAACTCTGGCAGACAGAGGGATAAATAGTCTCTTGGCAGAGGGCGGAAATTATGTTTATAAAAATATTTCTCCACTGCTTGAAACAGGTGATCAGATTATAAAAATTCGGACAAATTACAGGATACGGGAAGGTATTTCCCCCGAAATCAATCCTCAGGGAACTTCGGAAGATTTTTCATTCGCAGTCGGTTCAGATCTCTGGGAAATCAGAAAAATTAGCTCAACTATACACGAAGTGCGTAAGTTGAGTGCATAAAGATGCACTTCAATATCCTTCGACAATCGGAACATAAAAAAGATCCTAGAAGGAAAACTTGCGCCTATATGAGATGATGAGCGTAAAATATGTCGATAACTATAATGATATCCATTCAGGAATGAAAATTAGACCTGAAATTAAATTGTGGGTGAGTTTTAAACTAAAGCAGATACAAGGAAATGTAATGACTCATAAAAATACTAGGTCCAGAGAGCTCATGATTTATGAGTTCAGTCTTTTGTTTTTTGATTCAATGAAAAATTTTAGACTCAATCTAATTGGACAGTGAAGTTTTCCAAAAAAAAGAAAATTTTTAATGACAGGAACTGAAAAGAAAAAAAATCTAACGAAATAAGAGATTTCATACTTCTAATTGAACTGTTGGATTATTAAAAGGAGAAAAGGATGATGTTTTTCCAGAAGAAGGCTCGGCTTATAGCTGTTTTGGGAGTGCTGATATTTGCATTGAATCCGGTTATGGCCGATTCCAAGGAATATGTTTCCAAAAAAATGGAAGATTACTACGAGGGAGAAAAAGCACAGGGTCAAGGATTTTTGTGGCTTGGCGGTGCTTCCATTGCTGCAGGCCTGTATACAACAAGCAAATACAATAAAGAATATCCGGTTTTAGGTGTCTTAGGAATGGGGTATACTAAAACTAAAGCCTATGACTTCAGCAGACTGCATATGCCTCTGGATTCTGATCCAATTGCAGCCCGTGACAATTATTATTCCGGTTTCTCAACAGTAATGCTTGGATTTGGTATTGCTGAAGTTGCACTTGGATGGAAAATGAATAAGGCAAATGAAGAACTGCCAAAGTTAAAAGGTCAATTAGATTCTGATCCGAAAGGCTTTTCCAAATATGAATACGAAAGAATGGAAAAAGTTCAGTCGAAAAACAGTACTTACAGAGTAGCGCAAATGCTGACTTTGGGAACTGGACTGGTCGGTTCTTGGTATTTTGCGACTCAAATGAAAGACAATGATTGGATGAGAGGAGCAAGTACTGCTCTCGTAGTTCAAGGTTTTCTTTTGACTACATTTGGATATTTCACAGACAATAGAACTTCCGCATATTTGGAAGCCCTGAGAAATTTAAATTTTTCCTATGTTCCTCCTAAAGGTCTTCAGGAAGGATACACAGGAATTTCCACTACAATTCGCTTCTGATCCTAATCTTGAGTTCAAACACGATCCACTCTCAGGATCGTGTTAAATTCTTTCTATGAGAGATCTTGTCTATCAATTCACACTGAAACCGTTTTTCTTTCGGCTGAATCCGGAGGATGCACACGAACTTTCCAGAAAACTTTTAGAATTTGCAAATGTACTCCCGGGTGTCTTTTCACTTGTGGAGGAATTTTCAACATATAAAAGTAAAAGGCTTGAGACTGTGGTATCAGGAATAAAATTCCCGAATCCTTTGGGGATGGCTGCTGGATTTGACAAGACGGGTGAATTGTATCCATTTTTGGGAAGATTGGGTTTCGGTTTTGTTGAGGTAGGAACTGTTACAGGTGAAGCACAGCCAGGAAATCCGAAGCCCAGAATTTTTCGATATGAAAAGGATCAAGCCTTAGTAAATCGAATGGGATTCAATAATCCCGGTTCTGAAAAGCTATTGAAGTATCTGGAGAATCAGTCAAAGACAATTCCTCGAGGGATCAATGCTGGAAAGACTAAACTTGTCAGTGAGGAGAATGCTGTTCAAGATTATGTAAAAACGTTTACATTGACGAAAGATTATCTGGATTATGGGGTGATCAATATCAGTTCACCGAATACTCCGGGACTCAGGAATTTTCAGCAGAAAGATTCCTTCTTAAATCTCATCAATGGTATAAAAAAAGGACTCGGCGGTTCATTTCCTTTCCCAATGTACGTAAAACTTGCTCCTGATCTGACTGAAAGTGAATTTGATGAGCTGATGGAACTGATTTTGGAAGTCGGTTTGAATGGGGTAGTATTGACCAATACAACGATTGATAAATCGGTATTAAAAAGTTACAAGGAACCCGAATCAGGCGGAATTTCAGGTAAGATACTGCAGTCCAGATCTACATTTTTGATCAAAAGAGCCTATTCCAAATTAAAAGGAAGAATTCCAATCATAGGAGTCGGGGGAATTATGGACGGACCTTCTGCGCTTGAAAAGATTTTGGCAGGGGCAGATCTGATCCAAATATATACTGGGTATATTTACAAAGGACCATTTTTACCTTTTATGATTTTGGAATATCTTGACAAATATATGGAGAAGAATAATGTAGACAGTATTTCTAAGGCTGTGGGCACAGGGGGTCTATGATACTTAGACGTTGAAATATCGGATTATTTGAAAAAAAATTTGTTTTACTTGAAAAAAAAGCATCATTCTAAAAGATATTAGCGTCGGTACAATACAGTTATGCAGAAGGTTGACTTAAAAGATAGATTCCTTTTCGTTAAGGAAAAAGTTAATTCTTATGTATTATTTCTTCCACCCGATATGATTTCTGTAAAGGTTTTTCGAACCGAACTCGTGAATTCTCTGCGTGAGCACAATTTTCCTGATGATGACGTGATCAAAATTGAACTGGCATGTGATGAAGCTCTTACAAATTCGATTACTGCAAATGTAGCGAACAACAGCAGTGAAACGATTATATGCAGATGGAAAATTACACAAAAGAAATTCAGTCTGATCATAATGGATTACGGTTCAGGCATTCCAATTGACAAACCCAAGGAAGGCAGTGAGGTTCAGACAGATTCACTTCTTGACAGGTTTCAGAAAAAGCAGAATGAGCCAAGAATCCTTCCATTTGAAGGAAAACAGAAAGTTCATAAAAATCTCGGACAAGGTCTGAAGATCATTCATAATTTAATGGATACAGTGAAAGTAAAGTACCATTGTTATGATAAAATATCTGCAGAACCGAATGAGGAAGACACTATCAACGGTTCTATTTTGGAAATGGAATTTCAGTCCAAGCCCAGATGATTCTCCATTTAAATACTGCTCATACATGGAGAGGCGGGGAACAGCAGCTTCAATATCTTGTATCCGGTCTCGAAAAAAGAAAAATCCCTCAGATTGTTGCAGGTCAGCCAGGTTCTGAACTGGAAAAGAGAATTGCATCTTCCCGATTTTTTCCTGTGAGAATGAGAGGTGAATGGGACATTTTTTGCATTAAAAAATTAGCAAATATCATTAAGTCTGAGAAAGTAAAACTCATCCATGCACATACAGCAAAAGCTCATGCAATCGCACTTTATGTAAAGCTTGTATGTCCGGATGTAAGGCTCATTGTTTCGAGAAGAGTGGATTTTCATATTGGAAGAAATTTCATGAGCAGATGGAAATACATCAACAGACGGATTGACAAGTTTCTGACTGTTTCCGGAAAAATTCGGGACATACTGATTGAAGATGGAGTTGACCCTGAAAAAGTCATTACCGTTTACAGCGGGATCGAAACTTCGAGATTTGAAAAAAAAGTTTCCACTGCACGTCTTTACAAGGAATTTAATATTAAAAAAGGAACAGTGATCATTGGAAATGTTGCTGCTCTTGTCGATCATAAGGATCAGGCTACACTTCTGAAAGCAGTATCACTGCTTCCTTCCAAGCTGAAGTTCAAGGTGTTCATTGTAGGAGAAGGTGAACTTGAACATGATTTGAAACAGTTGGCTCTTGCTCTGAAGATTGAGGATAAAGTTGTCTTTACAGGTTTCCGAAATGACATTCCTGAGCTGTACAGGTTTTTTCATATATTTGCTTTAACCTCGAAGGAAGAAGGTCTAGGTACATCGGTGCTCGATGCGATGGCAAATTCGCTCCCATTGGCCGTGACAAAGGGGGGAGGAATTTCTGAAATGGTGGAGGAAGGGCAGGGAGGTTTTCTGGCAGAAGTCAGAGATTCAGTTCAGATTGCAAGAATCCTGGAAGCATTCATCAAAGATCCTGCTCTCAGAAAAAAATACGGAGAATTTAATAAGAAATATGTGGAAAGGTTTCATGTGAAAAACACGGTTGCAAAGACAGTGATGATCTATGAAAGTCTGCTCGGGCCATTCTGATTTTCGTCCCGAATATTCCATAATTCATAAAGTTTTATATATTTCAAAAAATTATAATAAGCTCCAAGAACTGCAATGATAAATCCGGGGCGCCCATCCAGGATTCCCAGTTTTCCAAAATACATATGCAGAAATTTATAAAAAGCTCTGTACACTGCCTGAAAGACTCCGCTCTTTTTTCCTTTCTGAAATTTTTCTTCTGCTCCCAGGCTCGAGTATCGGTTGATGAAATTCAGATGATCTGTGATGTCCTTGTAGGAATAATGAAGAATCGGATTCTTGAAAAAATCGGTCTTTCCTTCCAAATCCACTTTTTCATGCAGAATGATTCCTGAGAATTTCCCTTTTTCCTTTTTGAACATTCTGAGCTGATGATTCGGATACCATCCTCCATGACGGATCCATTTGCCTAAATAAAATGTCAGTCTGGGAATGTACATTCCTGAGATTTCTCCGCTTAACGGCCAGCAGCTCAGTATTTCTTCGGATAGGGATTCAGAAATTCGTTCATCCGCATCCAGAACAAGAACTGTGGAATTTGAAGCCAGACTGATTGCGTGATTTTTCTGATTGATGTAGTTGTCAAACTCTCTGTGGAATACTTTTACATTACTGAAAGACTGTGCGATGGGTATTGTTCTGTCTGCAGATCCTGAATCAAGCAGTATGATTTCTTCTGCGAACCATAAACTTTTCAGACATTTGAATATATTGTCTTCTTCGTTGAGGCAGATTACGCAGGCTGATATCGGAATGGAAGTGGAATTCAATCCCTTTTGCTTTTAAATTCAGAAGTCAGAGGAACCTCTAATCTTGCTGTAGTGAGGCCGTTAGCGATAGAAATTCTGAAATAATTTGGATCCAGATCTTCGCCCTTCATCATAATGATAATCAGTGCAAGTCCTAAACCTGCACCTTCAGTATTGTCAGCATTGTCCATATAAAACTGAGCAAGGTCATCATAAGCCATCGCTTTTGCAAGTTTTTCACGAATAGATGTTTCTTCTTCTTTTGCGATTGGAGTATTGTTCGTTACACTTAGGATGACGCCGTTTGTAGTTTTTTCCATTCTTATCAGACAGTAGTAGCCTTTTTCTTTGCACTTCTGCCCATACTCTGCTCCCATACTTTCGCTGAAAGAGGATTTGTACAGAACGATGCCTTTGGAATAGTCGGAAGCCTTGGAGATATCCAAGTTTTTTTCTTCAAAGAATACTCTTTTTTGATTGGCTTTACATGCGTTAATACTCAGTTCTTTTATGACAGTATAAACCATTGGCAGAAGAGTCGGTCTCGGACTGTTCATCAGCATTGTCTCAAGTCTGTGATGGATGTATTCCTCCAGTCCCTGTGAAATTCTGTATGTACGAATTTCTATAAGGTTCTCAGAGTCTTTTACAACTTCAATAAGATTGTCTATGGGATGTGTCTCAGACATCTCCGTAAATATCTGAGGAAAGGGCAAAAAAGTCAAGCTTTTTAAAAAAAAATTAACATTCTGACACTTCGTTACTTCGGTAATCTGTTGTTTATTTTCAGAGAAGGTGCTTATGGAAAAGATGGGCTTCGAGTTCCTGGTATTTTTCCTTGGCAGACAGGTCTATGACCTTATTGTACAGTTTCAGGCAGTGATCAACGGTAGAACCTGAGATGATTTTCGCTACTTTTCGGGCGGTCGGTACCGAAATGGAAAGTGATCTGAATCCCATTCCGATCAGAAGCATAGTGAAGTTTGTATCGGATGCGATTTCCCCGCAGATACTGACCGGAAAATTGTTTTCTCTGCCGAATCTGGCTACTTTTTCAAGACTTTTGAGAAATCCAAAATGAAACGGATTGTATAAATCGGAAAGTATTGAGCTGTTTCTGTCGACTGCGACTATATACTGAAGAAGATCATTGCTCCCTACGCAAAAAAAGTCTGATTCTTTTGCTAAAGAATCAAGTATAAAAATACAGGCTGGTGTTTCTATCATAGGGCCGATTTTAATATTTCCGGTTTCAATTCCTTTTTTGTGCAGATCCCTTTCGCATTCTCGAATCAGGGTTTTGGCCTGTCTGAGTTCATTCATATAGGAAATCATCGGAAGAAGAATGGAAATTGGCCCAAACTGACTGGCTCGAAGAATGGCTCTTATCTGCTGACGGAACAGGTCTTTGTTTCTCAGGAAATACCGGATTCCTCTGTTTCCCAAAAATGGATTTTCTTCCGTTTCCACAAAATCTTCTCCTGACTTGTCCCCTCCGATATCGAATGTTCTCAGAACGAATGTCTTTCCGTTCAGAGATTTTGTCATTTTTGCATACTGAATGAACTGATCTTCCTCAGAAGGAAATCCTTTTCTTCCCAGAAGAATCATTTCAGATCTGTACAGTCCTATTCCGTCAAATCCTCTGTCCTTGATTTCAATGATATCATCCTGGCTTTCCGCATTTGCAAGAATCGTGATCGGCTCTGAATCCAGAGTTGTCTTGCTGAGTTTTGCCTTCGATTGGAGTGTTCGGTCAATCGGTTCAAACGAGAACAGTTTCTTCTGGATTTCAGCAGGGTTATAGACAAAGACTCCGTTGTCCCCATCAATATAACCGAGCCCGTCTTTCTCTACTGTCTCATGAATGTTTTTCAGTCCGAGAACAGCCGGGATGCCGAAATGACGAGCCAGAATGGCCATATGACCAGTCCTGCCTCCTTTTTCAGTGGCAATTCCTTTGATATAAAATTTGTTTATGTTCAGTATCTGAGACGGAGTAAGTTCTTTGGATACAAGGATGACCTGTTTATTCAGCGAAGACAGAATCTTTTCATCACTTCTGGTTCCGAGAAGATTCTTTTCTATTCGTTTCCCGATATCTCTGATATCTTCTGCTCTTTCCTGAAAATACTGATCTGAAATCGACTCGAAATCCTTGGAAATTTTTTCAATAGAATGAAAAAGAGCTGTAGCAGCATTTTCGAGATATTTTTCTATCCTGTTTTTTACTGACTCCAGGAGGACTGGATCTTCCACCATAAATATCTGTGCTTCCAGAATTGCCTGCAGTTTTTCATTTAGATCCAGTGAGTTTTTACTTATGATGTTTTCAAGTTCCAGTTTTGTTTTCTTTGCCGCTGTATGAAATTTTTTAATCTCATCTGAGGTTTCATGTCTCTGAATACTGTTCTCCAATATGACATGATCACTTGAGATGATCTTAAGGCATGGGCCTAAGAATTTTCCGGGCGAGGCCGGGATTCCCTGAAATTTGCAATTCTGCTTTCCCATCCTAATTCAATTTCGACGAAATAACCATGAGAATTAAATAGTGACTTTAATCATAGTGATTCTTTTTTTGTAACTTCTAAGAAACAATTACTCACTCACCTTACGCCTTCGGCCGCCTTCGGCTGCCTTCGGCTGCAGGTGGGGCGTTTTTGGAGTTTTGCCTAGATTCGAATATGTGTGAATGAACTTTGTTCATATTAATGAGATGCATTTTAAGCAGTCAAAAGCTCTATTTAGTTTTATCACATCCAGCAATGGGGCATTGTTCGAAGCATAGGCTGTAAACCTTACAGGCTCACTGCAAGTGCCGGCGGCTTGAGGGCTCGCAAGGTATAGAAGCTGCCGCAAGCTTGGAAACTGCCGCAAGCTTGGAAACTGCTGCAAGCTTGGAAACTGCTGCAAGCTTGAAAGCCGCTACCGCCCTCGCCAAGTTTTGAAGACGGCCGCCAAGTTTTGAAGACGGCCGCCAAGTTTTGAAGACGGCTGCCAAGTTTTGAAGACGGCTGCCAAGTTTTGAAGATGGCTGCCAAGTTTTGAAGATGGCTGCCAAGTTTTGAAGATGGCCGCCAAGTTTTGAAGACGGCTGCCAAGTTTTGAAGATGGCTAAACTCCCGCAAACTTGGAAGTCGCTGCTAGCGTGGAAACCGCCGCTAGCGTGGAAGCCGCTGTTTTTGCTAATCCATCGCAAACTTGGAAACTGCTACACGCTGTGAAGCAGCTAGATTTTCCTAATGCATTTATAAAATTACAGATTCCACATATCATATCCTATTTGCGTAAGGTGAGTTACTCATAACGTCTGTTTCTTTCTTTAGAATGAACGCCTGCATTCTTAGCGACTACTCAGAGTAACCGCAGCGACTTCATAGTTTGCGTCGCAGTTACAATCATCATTTAAACCGAAAATTTGCTTTTTACAAAGCAAGAAAAGGTTGGTCCCTATCGGAAAGATCAGCGGCTTGTCAGGGCTAATTCTGACTCTTTTATTGCAGTAATGTCTGATCGGTTTTTCTAAAAAAACAGGGAACCATTTTGCCGTAACTCTAATTATATTATAATTTTGACTGAATTGATGATGTGACCTGGAATTTTCAGCTCGAAATAATCTGTGCAACGAGAGTATTTACGGCCGAGCGTCGCTCAGAGCACGAACACTGAATGAGCTGATTCAGATCAGTAAAAATCTCTTGACTTGAGATATTTTGAGCTGTTCGATTCCAATATGCAGTCAATTGAATCGGCACCTGAAGATTTTCCTTCCTACCGTCTGAGTGTGGCTCCGATGATGAGTTATACGGACAGACATTTCAGGTATATTCTTCGGAAACTTACTAAGTTCTCTTTATTATATACCGAAATGATTCCAATGGATACAGTGCTTCGCGGAGACAGAAAACGATTTCTGGAATTTTCTTTGGAAGAAAAGCCTCTTTCTGTTCAGTTTGGGGGAAATGACCCGGTCAAGCTCTCTGACTGTGCTGCAATTGCAGAGGATTTCGGTTATGATGAGGTAAATCTGAATGTGGGATGTCCTAGCGACAGAGTTCAGAACGGCAACTTCGGTGCCTGCCTTATGCTTAGTCCGGCGCTTGTCTGCAGGATTCTTGCAGCGATGAAGAGCAGAACGAAACTTCCTGTGACTGTGAAACACAGAATCGGTGTCAATGGAAAAGAGACATACGAGGATATGAAAGAGTTTGTAAGAACGGTTTCCCTGTCAGGATGTGACAGATTTATCATTCATGCAAGAATTGCAGTTCTGGGAGGACTCAGCACAAAAGAAAACAGAACAGTTCCTCCTTTGAGATACGAGGATGTATACAGACTGAAAGAAGAATTTCCTCATCTGAAAATCGAAATCAACGGAGGAATACGGGACTGGGAGAGCACTGCAGAACACCTGAAAAAAACCGACGGTGTAATGATCGGACGGTCAGCCTATGAAGATACATATCTTTTTGCCAGCGCAGATCAGAAAATTTTTCATTCTAAAGAAGAGATTCTCACAAGAAAACAGATTCTTAACAGTATTATTCCGTATATGGAAAATATGATGCGAAACGGAATACCTTCAAGAAAAATCCTCACTCATACTCTGAATCTTTTTGCCGGTCTGCCCGGAGCAAGAAAATACAGACAGTATCTTTCCGAAAATATGCCCAGGATTTCTGACGGGACAGTTTTAATTACAGAAGCATTAAAATTAGTGGAGGAGTGAGCGGAATGATAATGTGCTTCTGTAAAATAAGAAGACGGTTATTCCGAATACATTGCCTTTAAAATCAGATCCCTGTTGTTTTCAAAAATTTCCTTTTCAAGTGCTGTTTTCATTCTGTCCTTGAAATCCGGAATGTTCTTTCTGTTCTGAATCATATATTGAAGTATGTGATTCCTCGTGTTTGGGTCCTGCTCCCCGGACAGAGCTCCTGCTGCTTTCTTTACAGTCTGTTCATCTGCAGGCCTTCTCAGAAGACTCTGCATAATTTTTGTTCTGCCCTCGGGGGACGTTTCTTTTTCTATCCCATTCTGCAGCAGATTTAATGATTCTTTATCCTTGAAGTTTCCCAAGCTGTCATAGAGAGAGCTTCTGACTGTTTTATCCTCAGACGAAATGTATTTTCTGATTTCCGGAAGCAGACTGCTGTCGCCTGTATTTCCGGCTGAATTGATCAGAACTGCCGTTTTGCCGTTGTCTGCATCCTTATCGGACGCTTTTATTTCAGAGGTAATCCTCTCCTTAATTTTAGCAGAAGACTCTTTCCTGTTTTTCAGATTGGACGCTGCTGAGCCTAGCGAGAGAACTGCAGTATTGGAATAGTCTCTGTGCTGTTCCGTTTTTCTGTTTTCATAAACTGACCATAAAGCTGCGAGAGTATCATCGTTCGGATTTCGAAGCTCATGAACACTGGCAAGAGCCTGCATTTTTGCATTCGCAGACTGGCTTGCACTGCTGAAGATGCTCACTATGGCAGACTGGGCCTGTTTGTGGCCGACAGATGCCAGAAGATGGATGATTTCCATTACCTGATGACTGCGAATCTGGCCTTTCAGAAGCATATCCGGGATTTTGGCAGCCTCGTCCGGGAAATTAGCAAGATACTCCTTCATTTTTTCCATATTTGCAAGATCCGTAAACTTCTCTGAATTGGAAAAATACTTATTATAAACAGAACGAATATCCTGTCCTTTATATTCTAGAGCGATTCTTTTTCTGTCCGCCTCTTCCTGAATGCTCAGTTCCTTTTTAGGTTTCTCCGTCATTCGGGTGACTGCTTCATCAAAGTTGAGATTATCAGCCCAGATTGCCAGTTTCAGATCCGGCTGAAAAGGGATGACTTCAAGGACTGCATTTTTTCTGTATTGAATGTCAAACTGGTTCACTGAAATCTCAGCCTGTTCTCTGACTTTTCCTTTTCTGATCCAGCTTCCTTTTTTTTCCAGTTCAAATTCAGAATACGAAATTTGTATATTTGATTTCAGATCTGCATCGTCAGCAGTATTTCTTTCTGCGTCCTCATCGAAGATTTTGAGATACTTCAGCTTTGATTTTAGAATTTTACTATCTTTATAATTATATTTTGCTGTAAAATATCCGAGACTGTCTTCTTCTTTTGTGATCCAGTTTCTTCTGCTCCCGATGATGATGGACTGAAAGAGAAGAAGATTCTGAACAACAAGAGCTTCATCTTTTTTGGCCACCTCGGATGGAAAAATCATTCTTATGATGTTCCCGTTTCTGTCCCATTCCGTAAGAAACATTACAGAATTCAGCTCTTCGAGAGCAGGAATTCTTTTTCCTCCGATCTCCATTTCAAACGGAGAAAACTGAAATGCAAGTTTCACTCTTTCCTGTTCCACGGACAGAACTCGGAAATTCAGCACCGCCCTGATTTTTGTATCGAAGCCGGTGTTTTTGAGCGGGAACTGCTCAGAGGATGTGTTTTGAGATGCTTCTGACTGGAATTTATACATTTTTCTGTCATCTTTCGTCCATTCGAAATTTGCTCTCGTGAAAAAAGTCCAAATACTCCAGGCAAGGATTCCCGCAAAAGAAAGAGCCAGTATTGAAATGATTTTCTTTTTATTCATTATCCTGTTTTTGAAATCTGGAAAACTCCTGAACGGCTGCACTCAGTCAGTAAGTAAAGTTAATTTCTCCAGTATATAAATGGATTCTCACAAACTGGCTTTCTTCCAGGAATCTGTCTCTGAAGTCGCCGAGAGAGTTCCAGCTGACGAGTGTCCAGTATTTGCGGTAGTATTCGATGGAAGCGTCCCAGAAACTGATTTTAGGATACGGAATTTCCACAAACATTTCCAGTTTTCCATAAAGGTATTCCAGGAATACATCCAGCGTTTCCTTGAATTCGATTTCCACCTGATAGGCATTGTTGACCATTCGTACATTTGCAGTTCCTTTTGCGACTGGAAATATATCAAGCAGAGTCAGCTGTCCTTCAAGTCCCAGTGTGACACCGGTATCCGGTTTTGCCTGTGCAAATCCCCGAAGAAGGATTCTCGGATTCACGTTGATTTCAAAATTGTTTCTGACATGAATTTGGGATACACTGTAATCCTTGTAGTTGATTTCTGAAAAGCCTTCACTGTATTCTTCTGGTCTGCAGGAATTTATAGTGCATTCGGAAAGCTGATTCTTTGTTTTTGAAAGAAGTATGCCGGCAATAATTCCTGTGAGTTTTACAGGAACGCCGTAAACAAATATTTTTTTCTCAATTTTCTTGTCTTTGTACTTAGTTGTATACCAGTAATAGGATTTTGCACCTGTCTCATATTTTTTGTAAACGACAGCCAGATCGCCTGAAAGATTCATCGCCTTGACTTCTGCATCCACAAAGGATGAGGACATTCTGATGGGAATGAGTTCTGCGTGTGCATAAGCCTGAAACAATGTTCTGCTGATAATATCAAACATATATATATTGCTCTTTGCTTCCCCGTGTCCGATTACAGTCGTGTTTTTCAGTATTTTACCGTACGCCTTGACATCCATATCCACGGCAAAAAGAGACTTGTCTCCAAGCGTTCCAGTTGAATATCCTGCAGAGTATTCCTTGAGAGGTTCGGTATTCAGACCTGCATTGATCGCTTTGCCGTCACCTTGAATTGTTCCGGTCAGAGGAACAGATTTTATGCCTGTATCTACTGCAATGGACACGGAAACTGCTGAAGTGTTGGAAGTGGCTCCTCCAGGAGAATTGACTTCAGGGACTGCTCCAGAAGGATTGATTTCTGCATATACCTGCAGTGAATTTGCACCGTTGGCCTGAACATAATTCTGTATACCAGTGAGAGCTGCTGCAGATGAAGGAACGAGAATCAGGTCAGCATTTGCTTTCTGATCAGCTTTCATTATACTGTATCTGAAATACTGAGATACTGTTCCCGATGAAGAACTGTAGACCAGAAGGTTTCCGAGAGAGGTCAGTTTGTTTCCGGCTGCATCTGCAAAGAAAAATTCCACATCCGCATTGTCTGAATCCTTGTTTTTGGAAAAAGCCTCCAGAGAGATTCCGATTCTGCTTTTTGTATAAGTCTGATTTGGCTTCAGAATGACGACAGTGTCTCTGGCCTTCAGACGGCTGATGTAAAGATCTCTTGTTCCCGATGAGGACGGATCCACGGTGACGACTGCAGCGGGAGACCTGTTTACGCCTGAAAGCATTCCGCCTTTCTGGAATGAATTGTCTCTTTTATTTTCTGTATCGAGTATTGTATATATTGCATATGATCCGGTGTGCGAAGTTCCAGCGTCAGGAATGGAGAGGTTGAAGTCATAGCTGTTGGTTCCCTTTTTAATGTAAGGAATTCTGTCCAGAACCTCAAACTGCTTCAGATCTGAGGTGACTCCTGCATCAATCTGAGATTTGTTTACAAAAAGAAAACGAATCAGCACATTCTTTGCATCGTAGTCGCTCTGTACTGATGCAGAGATCTTATAGTTCTTTCCGAGGCTGACAGCAGAGGCAGGAGCTGTCACCGACTTTACATTCATATTCAGAGGGCCTGGATTGACAATGTCTGCATCAATTGCATCAATTGCCGCCTGATCCGGATCGTAAGGAGTCTGAGAAAGCATAATTGCAAGAGCAGCATCTCTTTTCTGTTTTTCTGCTTTTGTTCCCTTCTCATCGCTGCTGCAGTAAGCAAATACAGCCAGAAGCATCGCAAAGGAAACGATTTCTGTTTTTTTCATATGCACCTCATTATTAAAATCATGTGACGGAAATATTCTTCCTGTGTCGGACTTTCTTCGAAAAAAAATTAATCTGTCAGGGTTTTCCCTGAAACCATTCCGATTCCTGTTTATAATTCATATTCAACGTTAAATAAATAATAAATTAAATTACAATTATGAAATTTAATATTCGGAAAAAAATATTTTCTCAAATTGAGAACCGGATTCAAAAAGAACTTGCTTCAATTTTTCAGCAGACAGCCAATAAGAGTGTAAAAAGTCGGATGGATGATTGCTCTGTTCGGGGTTTTCCCTGAACAGAACAGATTTTTTTTGCAGATTGAACATTGAGTGAATATTTTTTTAAAACTCTGCGTCCGAAATAAATACATAAGTTTAAAAAACTGCCTGGGAAAAACTGTATGAAGTGGATAATAAATATTTTTATGATTTCTGTGCTTTTCAGCATCATTGACTGTTCTGCGGTAAAAAAGAAGGCAGAGGATAAATGGAAGGCTGTCGTAGCTTATCTTTTCCTGAGCAAGGCTCCGTCCAAGGTCAGCATGAATATCAGTCTGGTCGGTGCGGACGGTAAATCCATGACAATTGGAAACACTTCAGTCAAGGATGCTTCCTCGGTCAGCGATGAGTCAGCAAAACCGTCAGAAAATTCTTCTGTCGGTGCACCCGGTTCGGCAGGACAGAAGGCAGGCGGAGAGACTTTGAATTTGAATATGGACGGGACTCCTAAATCAGTGGAAGTTCTGGATTCAAATGGGAACTATGCAGGCACGATCACAGTGACTCCCAGAACAGGAGAGGAAACTTATACAAATTCCTTTCTTTCGTTTGCTCTCAGAAGTGATTCAGAACCTGCAGCAGGGGCTGTTCAGGCGGTCATTACCGGTGAAGTCATTGTCACTGAAGTTCCTTTTCAGGATCTCACAAAACTTTCTGCAGTTTTTACGATAGACGGTGAAAAAGTCAAGGTTGACGGAGCAGATCAGGTCACCGGAAAAACAGTCAACGATTTCTCTCAGAACAGAACCTTTTCCGTCTTTGCAAAGAACGGAACGGAAAAAAAATATACTGTAATTACAAAAAAGAAATACTACACATGCGAACTGGCAGGGCTGTATTTTACCGATTACCCTCTGACTGCTGTGCGTCAGAATTCAGATTCTTCTTCTGTCTGGTACGAGGCAGTTCTTCCTCCCGATGCCGATATAACCTCACTTAGGACTTCATTTTCCGTTTTCGGAAATTCAGTCAAGGTGGGATCGAATGTGCAGACTTCAGGTCAGACACTGAACAGTTTTTCTTCCCCTGTCACTTTCACTGTCAGCGGTTCCAACGGATGCAGTGCAGACTATACAGTCAAAGTGTCCAAGGAATCTCTTGCAGCAGGAAAAAGCCTGAAGAACCGCAAAAATCTGACGAGGGGAGAACTCGAACTCGTGGACTTCCCGGAAATCACAAAACTCGGAGCAGTCGGTATCCCTAAAACAGTGTCCACTGTAGAGCTGAAACCTTACGGATACTTTGATGATGTTTCCGGTGAGTATGTATTTACAAAGGGTCAGGTCATACTGATGGTACCCTATGGAACCCTCTTTGACAATATCAATCTGGAAGTGGAAACAAAGAATAATACAAAGAAAGTTATTGTAGACGGAAAGGATTATGTGCGCGGGAATTCGTTTGTAAAGTTTATGCAAAGAAACGGAAGCGAGAAGTATACTGTAGACACTGTTCTAGTCGACAAGTACAGTGCGTTCGAAGTTCCATATGAAATACAGATCGTAATGAGTGCTCCTCCTCCCTTTGTTGCTGTATCCAAGGATTCAACATTTATGCTGTTCGTAAATTCAACTGCGGCAAGTGCAAGAGATGGATCCAATGAAGTGGCAGAGATTATCCAGTGGTTTGCTCCTTTCGCAGGTTCTACAATCAGTGACTTGAAGACTGTCCTTGCGAAAGTCAATGAGCTGAAGATAACTGTTGCGAGATGGACTGTGGATCCCGGCAAGGTGGATCTCAATATCATCGGACAGGGATTTAAGGCATACGATTTTGATGTGGAGTCATATGAAGAGGATATGAAATGTTACTTGTATCCTGTGGCTGTAAGTCAAAGCGACTGGAAGTTCAGAACTGTCGATGAAATGAAAAATTACTGGTACAATAGGGACTCTTATCTGCAGGCCATTCATAAAGTGTACTGCGGATATTCCAAGGGAAATGAAAAATATCCCAATTACGTGAAAAATTATCCTCATCTTATCAATTATGGCAGAATAGTGAACAATGCGAAAACTGTTGACGGGTACGGAATCAAGGCAGAAAATCTGAATCAGGAAATGGACCCAGCATTTTTTGCCAAAACACTGACGAGTGAAGTTCCCAATATGAATCAGAACGGGAACGGATTTTATCTTTATCCTGCAAGAGGGGAAAAAGTCCTGTATGAACTTCCTGCAGTAAACTACCTTGAAAAAATGGAACCGAATAACGGAACTGTCGGAACAGAAGTGCTGGCCACTTTTGCAGCAACCATTGAGGACAATACTTATTCCATTTCCTGCACAATGGACAATGTTCCTGTCTTAAATCTCAGGGTTCGCGACAGCAGAAGCGTCTACTTTAATGTGCCGAATATTTCTCGCGGAACACGGGTTTCCTGCGAAAAGATGCCTCTTTCTCCGACAAAGGGAAACAGGTTTGTGATGATCAGCACGGAAGCATTCAGAATGAAACCGTATACACCCCTGGCTGATCTGAGTTTTCCTTCATCAGAAGTGACTTTTGCAGTGGATGAGCAGAAAAATATTCAGGGTTCGGTGAAGCAGGGAAGAATTTCTTACTGCTGGCTTTCTTCCGGAAAACTTCCTTATGGACTGTATCTGGACGGAAGATGCAGAATCTTTGGAAAACTGGTCGCAGAAGAAGCAGCTTCAGAACTGACAGTTGTCGCAAGCGACGGATATCAGCAGTCTTCCTTCAAGCTGAAGGCTGCGACTAAACCGGCTGTCATCATTAAACCGCCTGTGGTCAACTACCCTGCGGCTGGTTATTTTCTTCTTGTAGGAAAGAAATTCTCTATCGCTCCGATCAGTGAAAAAATTCCGGGAGTTCAGTACAGCATCAACAGAACTCTTCCCATTGGTGTGACGTTTGACAGAGAGACGGGCACTGTATCGGGATATCCTGTAGATACAATGTCCGCAACGACATTTATCATCAGTGCTGCAAATGAAGCAGGATACGCAAAGTATAGCCTGACGCTTCAGATCAATCCTGACAAGACAGGATTTTCACCTCCCTCACTGGGTTTTTCTTCAAGTTCTTATACTGTTACGAAAGATCAGTCGATCACTCTGACTCCGACTGTTTCCGGCAGCCAGCCTTTTGAGTTCAGTGCTTCCGGACTTCCGGATGGGATGTCTGTAGATCAGGATACAGGTATCATTTCAGGAACTCCAATAAGTCTTGCATCTGATGCCAAGGCTTACGTGACAGTGAAAAATTATGCAGGCATAACGAAGGTGGCTCTGGCATTTACAGTGACCACAACTCCTTCTCCTGCTCCGAGCAGTCTTGCTTTTACCTCGAGCACTTACTCACTGACTGTCGGAACTCCAATTTCCTCCATCGTTCCGACATATACAGGCATACTTTCCTCCTGTAATTCTACCCCTGCACTTCCGATAGGCCTTTCCTTAAGCTCAACCTGTTCCATCACAGGAACACCTGCAGCTTCCCAGACAATGACTTATTTTACGATTACTGGAAGCAATTCATCCGGTTCAACATCTGCTACACTCGGACTTGTGACTGGAAATTTTCCTCCTTCCGCACTTGCGTACTCAGGTTCACCCTATGTGTTCAGCCATAACTCACCGATTACCGTGCAGACGCCTTCCTATTCAGGAGGAATCACTTCGTGTACATCCAGTCCGACTCTTCCGACAGGACTCAGTCTGAATCCGTCAACTTGTGCCATCGGGGGGACTCCTACTGTGATTCAGGCAGCGACAGGTTATACAATCACTGCGACCAACGCTTATGGAAGTACGACTGCAGGAATAAATATTTCTGTTGCTACTGTTCCGCCGAGTGCACTGACATATCTGGGATCACCATATACTTTCAGTCTTCCCGGTGCAGTTTCCACTGGAACACCTTCCATTTCAGGATCTCCTCTTTCGAGCTGCACAATCAGTCCTGCCCTTCCTGCAGGAATGAGCATCAATAATTCAAACTGTACAGTGAGCGGAACACCGACAGATCCTCTTCCTCTGACAAATTATACAATTACAGCGACCAACGCGGCTGGAAGTACGACTGCAAACATCTCGATGAAAATTCAGGCCACTTACAATTTCACAAATGCCGGGGTGGCTGGAAGATCAGGTCCTACGCAGACACAGACAAACACTGCTTATTCCGGAACATCTCTTCAGGGAAAAGTGACTACAACAGGCGGGATTCAGAGATTCGTCGTGCCGCTGACAGGTACCTATAGTATAGAAGTGTATGGAGCACAGGGAGGAACGAATGACAGCAATTATGCCAGAGGAGCAATTCTGAAATCCTCCATCGCTTTGAATGCAGGTGATGTTCTTTGGATCCTTGTCGGACAGCAGGGTCTCTATAATGGAACCTGTGATGCATACAATCAGGCAGGCGGCGGCGGAGGCACCTTTGTCACAAAAGGAGCAACTCAGGGAACAAGCACACCTTTGATGATTGCGGGTGGGGGCGGAGGAGCCTGCTGGAAAGCACATTATGCGGGATTCTATGACGGCAGTTTTTCAAGATCACATGCTTCCACGGGAACGAGTGGACAGTCAGGAGGGAATTTTAGTGCATGCAGTATCGGCACTGGAGGTTCCGCAGGATCTGCAGGCGAAGTAGATCATTCTGATGATGCCAGCTATCCGAACCATTTCGATGCGGCGGCAGGCTGGCTGAGTGGAGGAATCAGTTCTAAGACATTTTATGCAGGGGGACAGGGTACCTTGAGTAATCCGGTAGGTGCGGACGGCGGTTTTGGAGGAGGTGGAAGTTCTTACAATACTGTCAGTTATGGTAAAGCGGCTGGCGGCGGCGGGTATTCAGGCGGCGGGTCCGGATGTGTAAATTCGGGAGATGTAGGAAATGGAGGCGGCGGAGGAAGTTTCTATACCGGCTCACCGTCTTATTTCGGATCTGCATCCACCGGAAATGTCGGCCATGGAAAAGTGGTCATTATTTATCAGTGATATTGTATTTCGGGAGTTTTTTGATGATCTGATATACTTTCAGATCATTGAAGAACTTCTGCCAGATTTTTTTCCGGATGGCTCCAGGATGCAGGGTTGTCCGCATTGAAATGCCTGCTGCAGATTTTCATTTAGTAATTGACTTCTTGCCGGCATTTCTGCAGATTCTTTCTATGGAAAATTTAGCCCGCAAACTGATGACTGCTGCAGAATATCTGGAAATGGAAAGGAATTCCAGCGTAAAACATGAATTTTACAGAGGGGAAATCTTTGCGATGGCAGGTGCCAAAGAAAGGCACAATCTGATCGTCAGCAATCTGATCATCGCATTTGGAATCCGATTTAAGAATCAGCCCTGCGTTGTTTATCCATCCGATATGAGAGTCGAAATTGACGAGAACCATCACTATACTTATCCGGATGTTG
The DNA here is from genome assembly GCA_052033835.1 of Spirochaetota bacterium. GTDB lineage: Bacteria > Spirochaetota > Leptospiria > Leptospirales > Leptospiraceae > DAORDI01. Next base: position 11,263 of record JBPOJG010000069.1, on the reverse strand, counting down.
TTTTAGTCTGCGGTGAAAGAAAGTTTTCAGACAGTAAAAACGATACTCTGCTGAATCCGAATGTCATCTTCGAGGTTCTTTCCGAATCCACTGAGAGTTACGACAGAAGCAAAAAATTCGAAGCCTATCGTACAATTCCTTCTCTGCAGGAATACGTGCTAGTCTCTTCCGACAGGAAAAAGATTGAAGTATTCACGAAGTCGCCGGAGGGAAGATGGTATCTTTCTGAATCAGGGTTATCCGATACAGTGGAAATTTCTGCAGTGAACACGGAACTTCTTCTTTCTGAAGTTTATGACAAGATTGTTTTTGACGAGCAGGCTTCCGACTCACTTCTGATTTAATAATTGATCCGGCACTAGAAAACAAAAAACCAGAACGAGATAATAAAACCGCTTACAATCAGCTGAATGATGCAGAATCCCAGAATGTCCTTCACCTTCAGTCCTGAGACAGAAAGAATCGGAACTGCCCAGAATGGCTGAATCAGATTTGTCCATGCATCTCCCCAGGAGACCGCAAGTACAGTTTTGGAAATATCCGCTCCGAGTCTCAAAGCTGCTTCAGCTGCGGCCGGACCCTGCACTGCCCACTGTCCTCCGCCTGAGGGAATGAACAGATTCAGTATTCCGGCGGTGAGGAATGTCAGAAAAGGGTAGGTGGTCTGATCTGCAATCCCTGTCATCATTTCAGCAATCCTGCCTGAGATTGTGCTTTTGTCTGCAAGAGGGATATTCAGAAGGCTCATAATGATTCCATATAGAGGAAATATCACAAGGATTCCGGTGACAGAATGAATCGACTCTCTTGCTTTTTCGAGAAAACTTTCTGCCGATCTGTGCAGAAGAAGACAGAGAAGAAAAAGTACCAGTATGACTGAATTCAGATCCAGAGTCCTGAACCCGTAAATAAACAGAACAGTGCCTGCACCTGCTGTCAGAACAGAAAATGTTCTGCTTCCCAGAAGTCCGTTTTCCGAACCCGGAAAACTTTTTTCTTCAGAGGGGATGTCCGCAATATGAGGATCTGTGATCCGAGAAAGAATAAAAATATTTGTCAGGCAGAAAGCAGTGCCGACAGCCAGAACAAGACTCAGATTAAAACTGGAAAAGACTGTATTCTGAAGTGAAATGATTCCGATCTTGGACTGAAGAGAATGCCCTTCAGTGGAGACAGTGAGAGGAATCGAACCGGAAAGTCCCCCATGCCATACAATGAACCCCGAATAGATGCAGGAGACAAGAAGCCGGAAATCAGTGTCCCTGTTTTTCTGTGCAAGTTTCACTGCAAACACAGTCCCGAGTATCAGCCCGAATCCCCAGTTGAGCCAGCTCAGAATTACGGAGACCAAAGTCGCGGCAAGTACCGAAGTCATAGGAGAGCTGACGTGGATCATGACTCTGTCCAGAAGTTTTTCAAATGTCTCTGAGCGTGCAAGAGTCAGACCGAAAAGAAGAATCAGAGCCATCTGCATAGAAAAAGAAAGCAGAGAAAAATATCCTGTCTTGAAAGCATCTGCGATATTCTGCAGAGAAACTCCAAAGTAAAGAAAGCAGAGAAGAGACAGAAACAGATTCAGAATCACGGCAAATACAAAAGGATCGGGAAATTTTTCGAGAATTTTCAGACTGAGATTTTTCATTTCAATGCCCCCTGTACATCTGCCTGTACTGATTGGGACTTACACCCGCAATTTTTTTGAATACTTTTCTGAAAAAACTGATGTCCTCATATCCCACCAGATATGTGATTTCCTGCACAGTTTCATTTCCTCTTTCCAGATAAATTTTTGCAGACTCGATCCTTGTGAACTGCAGATAATCGACTGGAGAAATTCCGGTAGCTTCTTTGAATCTTCTGTTCAGATTTCTCTGACTCATCCCGAGTTTTTCTGCCAGCTCATTGAACTGCTGTGACTGAGTATAGTTTTTCTCTATCCATTCCTGAGCAAAAAATATCTCTTTATCATTATGATTTCTTCTGCCGATGAATTTGGAAAAAGGGGACTGCCAGTATCTGTTCGGTTCAAGCACGAATGATTTTGCCAGATTGACTGCGGCATCGTGTCCTGAAAATTTTTCGATCAGATACAGGGTCAGATCCAGTCCTGAATTTGCACCGCCCGACGTAAAAAGTCCTGAATCTTCTGAAATCAGCCCTCGTTTGTCCAGTTTTACATCCGGGTACATTTCCTCAAAAAGATTGCAGAATCCCCAGTGAGTGGATGCCTTCTTTCCGTCCAGAAGACCGGAATCCGCCAGAAGAAAAGCTCCAATGCAGAGACTTGCAATTGGAATTCCCTGACCGTGTTTTTCCTGCAGAAATGGAATGACAGGTCTGTATTTTTTCAGAGTCCACTCAATATCGAAGGAGGCACTGGATATTACAATCAGGTCCGGTTTTTCTGAATCAAAAATGGACTTCTTGGGACTCAGCACAATTCCATTGTGACAGGTGATCTGTTTTCCATCCAGAGAAACGAGTTCCGCGTCAAACACAGGTTCTTCCGAATTCCCGTTGATTGCATTCCAGATCCTTCCTGTATGGTAAAAAAGATCCATTGGTCCTGTAATGAAGGAACTGATTGAATTTTCCAAACCTAAAAATGTGACTTTTTTCATATTTTCAAATTCATCAGTGTACATAAAATCTGAATCTGACTTTAAATGAAATGAATTTTTCAGAAATCGTAACTACTCAGTGGAAATATATTTTCGGAGATTTTATAGAAAAATGCGTTAAAAGCGGGGTCTTAGGGGTTGCAAACCCCTAAATCCTCCCGATAGGGACCAACCTTTTCTTGCTTTTTTAAAAGCAAATTATCGAATTAAATGTTAATTGTAACTACGAAGCGGTTACGCTGAGTAGTTACCAAAAATCTCAATATGATATAGTTTCCAGATACTCATTCGCTTTTGTCCGAATAGACTCTTGCTTTAATTCAGGAAGATGTTATGCTGTTTAAAGAATCAGTCAGGGAATCGGAAATGACCTCTTCTGCAATCCAGTCTGATTCAGAACAAAATGACAGGTTCATTTGAGGACAGTCATTAAAACAGGAGTTATTTATGTTAAACGAGAATATAGGATCAACAGACAGAATTATCAGATTCGCTGCCGGAGTTGTACTTGCCGGAGCAGGTTTTGCAATGCAGAGTCCAATTTCATATGTGCTTTGGGGTTTAGGGGCAATTATGTTTGCTACAGCAGCTGTAAAGATATGTCCTCTGTATATGCCTTTCGGAATCAGCACCTGCGCAAAAAAATAGCGGTATGCTGATCGGTAACAGAAGGGACTGTGTAAAAGTATGTTTACGACACGCCTAGGCTTCGCGTCCTTCGCGGTGAAATTCATCTTTTATACGCCCTTCCTTACTGTAATATTCCATACAATTCAATTTATGTAATCAATGACTGACGGGCACTGTTTATCATTTGCTTATATTTTTTTCTTGCTCTGTTTCAACGGTTCTGTTCGTGCAATCTGAATGCTTTTCTCCGTATGACCGGAAATTATTCTGTTGATTTATTTCTGCATCTCCTTTCTTTCGATATAATCACTCATTGACTTTTTAAGATTCAGGAGCCAGTGTCAGGTTTTACTGAGATGAAACATTCTCTGCAATGCTGCATAAGGAGTAAAAATTGGATCTTCTGCTGTTTGCTTTCTCTTTTATGTTTTTTATCTTCAGCCTTGGAGAACTGTCCGTTGAAAAACGATCGGAAAAAAATAATCTGCTCGGTGCAGTGTTTTTTATCGGTTCCTATTATTTATTTCACACCTACTTACTGCATTCCGGGTTGATTCATCATTATAAAATCATTTTTCTTACGACAACTCCGCTTCTGGCCTTTCTTGGGCCGATTTCTGAAAGGTATTTTATTCTTGTATTGGAGGATAAAAAAGAGCTTTTAAGGAGATTTTGGTTTCGTTTTTTGCCGGCTTTGTCGTCAACGGTCATTATTTTTCCATTCTACTTTCGGGATCAGTCGGCAGACGCAATACTGAATGAATTTGGGACAGTTCATATTGAAAATATTCCTGTTTACGTAAAGACAGCAGTAGGCATATCCCTCTCTTCACTGCTTTATTTTTTTATGTCTCCGCTGCTCAGGATCATCAGAGATATTTCTTCATTCTCTGTCATTCAGAACAAAAGAATCAGAATTGTGCTGTTCCTTTCCATATTCAGCGCAATGATTATTCCGGCAATGGGGGTATTTATCATTTTTCTGGACAGAAGCACTGCTCATATGACAGTATCTCTTTCTTGCGGTCTGATCGGTTCTCTTTTGTTTTTAGCCAAACAGAGATATCCGAATTTTTTTGCTGAATTTCGGGCAGAGATTGAGCTGGAAAAAAAGCTTCGGAAGTCAAAAATTTCTCATCTGGATCACGAAAGTATCCGGCAGGGACTGTCCCGTCTGTTTGATCAGGAAAAAATATTTCTGAACGAAAAATTAACACTCAGTGATTTGGCAAAAGAAATGAAAATCAGCAGTCATCAGCTTTCCGAATACTTAAATACGGTAGAAAATATTCAGTTTTATCAATTAATTAATAAGTACCGAGTCGCGGAAGCCCAGAACAGCATTCGTCTGTATCCCAAAAAAACTTTCTTAGAAATTGCACTGGATGCAGGTTTTAATTCTAAATCCAGCTTTAATCAGGTATTTAAGCAGATGACCGGCATAACTCCATCCGAATTCAAAAAAAAATTGTCCAAGTCGAACGAGTTGGACGACAGAACCTGAAACTCAGTGTAACTTAAGGAATCAGTTTGGTGCGGAGTCTGCGGTACTGATTTATCTTTTCGGAAAATCTCCCTGTCTCTGCCTCTGAAAAAAATTAGAATCCTGGAGTGTTTTATGAGAAAGACCGTAAGCCTGATGATCATTTTATTGGTTACATTCTGCAAACTGGACAGCCAATCGGGTGGAAACTCAGTTTCTGTCTTTCAAAATTTGGGAATACTGCTGACAAGAAGCAGCAGATTGATTGTTTCCGGAACTGCTGTGAAGGGTATCATTAAGAATGGAAAAGTCACTGTCAGCAGTGTTTCCAAAGACGGCAACTGCGATGCAAATATTCTGGCATCAGGTGAAACTGATTCAGAAGGAATGTATTCTCTGACTTACTTCAAGACGGGAAGCATGATCTGTGTGACAATTTCCGGACAGCCGAACAGCAAAACAAAAATTTATGATGAGAAATCAAAATCTGAGATTGCTGTATCCTCTGCATCTGACTTTAAATTAGTCAGTATTATCAGCGAAAGCAGACTGACTCAGGCTGCGAAAAAGAATGCAATGGCTTCTCCGTTTTCCAATATGCTTGTGAAAAGATTTCAGCAGCTGATAAAAGAATCTCCCTCTGCAGATGCAGCTTCACTTTATAAAAAAGCTTCCAAAGAAGTAGTGATCCGGTTCGGACTGAATACAGGACTGTCCTCGGCCAAGTCGGCAAGGGTTACGGATACTATGCAAATTTCTGAAAATGATTATCCGGAGCTGGATGATCTGGCCATCGATCTGACCAAGCCAAGTGATCCGAACACAACGAAGTTTATCGCTCTGATGGCAGGGTTTTCTCAGCTGGCAAATCAGTATAAAACCAGTTCGCAGCTTTCCTCCAATGATTTGAGTTCAGTGATCAATGCATTTGCTGTCGATTTCGAAGACGGTGCTTTTGACGGAAAAGGAATACAGAGCAGTTCCATTTCAATCGGATCAGGAACAAACCAGGCTGCCTTTACCGGCACTCCTCTGACTGGACTGCTCCTTCCTGCAGTAGTCACATTCATCAAGGAAGGAGGTTCTCTGTCTGCGGGCGCGACGACAAGCGAGGCTCCTCCTGCAATCACAACAGCACAGGTGTCTGCACAGATTCAGTTTGTGGACAATACTCCGATCAATGTCAGTGTACCAATTCTGCCGCCATTTCAATTGTCTGATACAGGACAGACAACCTGTTATAATAATACGACATCCATTACCTGCGGTGCAAGTCACCAGGGACAGGATGCAGATTATGTGAATATTCCGAATGCGATCAGCTTCACCGGTCCGACTGCACACAGTACTTTTACAAGCGACTATACAACGAAGGATAATTTAACCGGTTTAGTATGGAAATCCTGTCCGGAAGGGAAGAGCGGACCGACCTGCGCAACCGGCACACTGTCCTATGTGAATAAGACAAATGCAGTCAATGCCTGTGCAAATCTGAATTCAGCAAACTCAGGGGCAGGATACGCAGGAAAAACAGACTGGCGTCTGCCTTCAGTTCTGGAACTTTTTACTTTATTTAATTATGGAATCGCAGGGGCAGTGAAAATGGACAGTGCAAAATTTCCCGGTACTCTGCCTGATCTCTGGTCATCCACAATAATGAATGGGTCAAATACATGGCAAATAGTAAATGATGGTACTGCATACTCTAACCTGAATTCAGGAACGTATGGGGTAAGATGCGTATCCGGAACCGGAGTTACGGCTCAGTCTTTCACGGACAAGGGAGACGGATCTGTAAAGGATAACAATACCGGTTTAATCTGGCAGAAGTGTGCCATGGGATTGAATAATGATTCTGGATGTACTGGATCTATGTCGAGCGGAGGTGAATCTGTCGGTTTGAGCTACTGCGAGGGACTCACACTGGCGGGGCGATCAGACTGGAGGCTGCCGAACGTGAAAGAACTGCAAAGTATGATAGATTATTCCACTGTGCCTACTGCAAATGCGACTTACTTCCCGAACACTGGGTCAAACCCAGGTATCACCGCTACTACTTTTAATGATGCCCCGGCGAATAACAATTATATTTCTTTCGCTGACGGGACTGTGAATAATGATTCAGCGAAAATAAATAGCTGGAGGACTAGATGCGTGACAGGCCCCTGATTGAAGCAGTCGGCATTCTCTGTTGAATAGCATCTCCGTGTGAAGACTTGAGAATGGTATTTTTGCGCTGATCCTTCTGGATATTGATAAATTCAAATCTATCAACGATACATATAGTCAATGATTCATTGGCTTAAAGTGCCTTTGCATTGTCACTGAAAGTCGCCTTGCAGGCTGCCGAAAAGGCTAGCAAAAGCGGGGATAGCAGCTTCAATATTTGCGAGGCAGTTTCCGAGCCGCCGCAAAGGGTTTTGCAGCAGTTTCCAAGTTTGCGAAACCCCTTTGGGCCTGTCCGGCAGCAGCTTCCACGTTCGCGGGACTCCAAACTCTTCCCAGATTTCTAATCGAACGAAGTGAGATTAGAAATCTGGGTAATAAATAAATTTCAGTCCCGAATATTCCTTTATACAGAAACCTGATCCGTTTCAGATTCAGATCTGTCTGATCTGAAGCATAAAATAATTAAAATTGCTGCAAAAGATATTGCCTGCTGAAACAAGGATGCTCCCGCAAGGTAGGGATAGGGATGACAGGCAGAAGAGGTATTGTCAGTAAAATCTATCCAATAATATATATAATTAATCCTTTTTTATTTTTTATTTCGACGCCGTCAAGGTAACTGCCCATAACAGAGTGATAAATACATAACCCGGCGCAAATGGACTCTGCTCAGTCGAACCAGTTGGACGACAAAAATGCAAATCATATTGATGCGACCTGACAAAGTCGCAATAGAAAATAGAATATGGAATTCGAAAGACGTTTATTTTAGTTGCAGAATATTTATGAAATAAAAAATGAATCCTTATACCTCCATTTTAGAGAGACCGGCATGAAAATGATTTATAAGATATTAGGGATTTTTGCAGGAGTCAATGAATTCCTGAGCAGAAAAAGCATCAACTTTGTTCAGCTGAACTGGCTTCTGACAGCAGGGCTCGTTTTCGGACTGTTTTCGTCATTGGAAACAATGAATCATAATCTGACAGTCAAAAATGAAATAGTAAAATCAGATACAAAAGACCTCGAAAAAAAATATCAGGAAAAATCACTGTATGTTTCCCTCGAAGGCACACTCGTGAAAAGTCTTCCGATTGAGTATGGGACAAAAGATAAGAAAACAGACAAATTTACGGTGACAGATCTGTATTTTCCGCTGATCGACCAAGATTTGAAAAAAGGCGTTTTTATTCTGTATCCGAAAGATACAGAGAGAAAGAATTCCCCGGGAACAATTTCAGTGAAAGGAAAACTTGTTCCGCCAAAACCTGCAGTAAAGAAGGAAATTATTGCATACAATGAAGAGATTAAAAAGAACGCAGGAAACGAAGGGCCGGAATTTTATACGGATTTTATTCTCGAACAGAATGTACTTCCGGATCAGGTTTCCCATACTGCAGACGGAATTCTGGTTGGGATATTTTTTATCCTTTCTGCAGGTTTTGTATATACATTGATCAGGAGATACAATATAGTGCAGACAGTAAGGAAAAACACTGCCGGTGCAGGAGTTTCCCGAAAGCAGCTGGAGGCTTTTGAAGGAACATTTTCCGAGACTGCGAGCAGAGCTTTTATCGACGGAGAGTTTTCCGGAAAACTGGAATTCGAAAAAGGAGGAGACCGAAACTTCAACTTTATTCCGGCAAGATTCAATTTTATGGAGGATGGCTCCGTTTTAATTGCATCCAATATAGACGCATCTTCTACATTTATGGGATTCACCACATCGGACAGAAACGGGATCTGGACAAAAATCGTCACAAAAAATGATCTCATTTCCTGGAATTATGCAATTCAGTACTTTGGGACAAAAACCAAACCCGCAGTTCTTCTGAAATTTAAAAACGGACCGGACGCAGTTCTTTCCTTCGATTCAGAAAAAGATCAGGAAGAGTTCGGAGGAAAAATCGCGTGACAGCGTTCACGCGAAGCAGCTGACCTATTGTTATGATGCCTGACTTACAGCGAAATGCAAATCCTGTACAAAATAATTATACAGGATTCACAGGATATTCCGCCCCATACATAGACTGTGTAAAAGCTAAATTTCACCACGAAAGGCACGAAGAACACGAAGGATACGGCAAGCCTATTGAAATAATTTCCATTAAACTGGAGTTAATTCAATATATTGGAAATCTACATTAGGATTTCCTAATATAATATCTGCGCGGTGTGCTGAGCAGCGTTAGCGAATCGAAGTATTCATCGCCCTATCGGACTGCCCGATAGGGCGTGCTTTTACACAGTCCCAAGGATTCTAAAGAAATAGATTATTTTTCAGAATCTACCGCCTGCCTCTAGAATGGCTTCTTTCAGCTCCCCGTAACTTTCAGGAGTCACTGTGACCCCTTTCTGAGTCGGCTTCAGTTCGCCTTCCTTGTCCGTATACCAGATCCTGAGGTTCAAAAGTTTTTTCCCCTTGTATTCGGAGATCTCAATTCTGAGAACCTCTCCCTTGCCTCTGTCAATATCCTTGATTATGTCGCTCATCAGTATGTCTCCACGAACAGCTGTTTCTGTTCTTCCAGTCTGGATTCAAAAGCCTCATACTCCCCTGTGTCGCCAAGAATTTTTTGCACCTCAGTAATTACACCTTTCTCCATTCCTTTCGGGCCGCCGCAGATGTACATTCTTGCACCGTTCTCAAAAGACTTCTTCAGAACATCACCGAGTTCTCTGACCCTGTGAGAGATGTACATTCTTCCTCCGTCATAAGGATTCTTTTCTTCACGGCTCACAGCCTTGATGAAATGAAAGTTCTTGTGCTTTTTGGCAAGAGCCTCGAATTCATCGTTCAGAACAATTTCATCCGAATAGGGCGCGCCATATATGAGATATATTTTTCCAGTAAAATTAATTAACTTATGTTCCAGAAGCTCGTAGCTCATTCCGTAGAAAGGAGCAATCCCGGTCCCAGTCGCACAGAAATAAATGTCCCCTGCAAAATCAGAATCAGGAAGCAGAAAACTTTTTCCGCTCGGACCAGTCATTACAACCTCATCCCCGGGCTTCAGATTGCACACATAGTTGGAAGCAACACCCTCGTGAGTGATATTTCCTTCCGCATCATAACTGTTGTCTCTTTTTACAATCAGTTCAATCGTGTCTTCTTTCATCCCCATCGAATGAGTCGGAGAGGAGATCGAATACAGACGCACAGTATAGTCAGTGTTCTCAGAACCCTTTGCCACTTTTTCAGGATCTTTTCCAGGAGGAATGATTCCGGCACTCTGGCCGATGACATAAGGATATTTAGAGTGATCAATTTCAAAGACAATCCTGTTGATGCTCGCCATCCCTTCCTTTTTAGGACGTTTGCCTTTCCCTGGCTCAGGCGTCAGCTGGACATTCTGCAGCACCTTCACAATCAGAGGCGCAGACTTCTTGAACAAATTGATTTTAGGTTCTCTTTTTTGTTTCATAACAGTCATTATATTTCCTTTAAGCCTCCCGTAAAGGCATTTTCAGGGGGAGTTTTGGCTGAAACACAGCTTAAAATGGCCAAAATTTTTCCGTAAATTCCCTGCTTCCGTATATTTTTAACACAGCAGTTTTATAATCCTTCACATTTCTTGTAACCATACAGTCCATATCATTCTGCCTCGCCGAGATATACTGTAACGAATCCTCAAAATCTGTAAAATCTGTCTTCAGTGCATTTCTTACAGTCTGTTCGTCCACTGAAACTATCCTGATTATATCTGTCAGATCACTTATATATTCCTTTACTTTTTTCCTGTTTTTTATCTCTTTTCTTATTATATAAAATATATTCGAAATTGAAATGGCTGAGGTATACAGGGTAATTTTTTCCTGTGCAGACATCTCAAATATCTTTGCCGCATATTCATAAAAACCGTCCCTCTCAAGCAGAAGATCCAAAATAACATTCGTATCTATGAATACTCTCAGCTTTTTCATTTCTTCAGATATTTCTCTTTCAGTATAATTTCAATCTCTGATTTATAGTCCAGTTGACCGGATTTAAGAATACCGCTCAGCTTCCTTACTTTAGGAGACAGATTTTTCTTAAACTTTTCGTCATTTGTCAGCCTCTGAAAATACTCTTCCACAAGCCCGGACAGACTCTGATTGTGCAGAGACGCATATTCCTTCGCCTTCTCAATGATTCCCTTGTCCAGCTTCAATGTAAGCTTCACATCCATACGTATATATTTATCTTCATACGTATATCGTCAATTCCATTTGTCTGTTTTGAACTCTGCGTTTAGGGGTAGGTTCAAACAATTCTTTCACTGAGATGCTCCTGTATACTGCTCCGAATGGAAAGGTAAAGGTAGAAATCTTTCTGCACAATGAAAATGTCTGGCTGACGCAGGAGAAAATAGCGCAGCTG
>JBPOJG010000238.1:0-7517 GCA_052033835.1 Spirochaetota bacterium | reverse complement strand
CAATCATTGTTTCCGGGATCTGAATTTCAGATTCCTTTCTGACTGCATTGAATGCAAGAATTCTGTAATAACTCTGAAGCTGTCTTTCTGCGTATTCCATTTTGAAAGACTTGAATCTTTCTTTCAGCTCGGCAACTGTCTTCACACTTTCATTCCACTCATTTACATTGTCATCATCGAGTTCAGGAATAATGACTTTAAAAACAGTATGTATCTTTACAGAAAACATCAGATTTCTGCCTGCAAGGGTCTTGTTTGGATAATCTTCCGGATAAGAATAAGAAAAATCCTTTGATTCCTCAGCTTTCATTCCAATAAAGAATTTTTCCAGGTCCTTGTTTACGTCCACTCTTCCTAAATAGTATTGCACACGTTCACCGGTCTGAACAACTGTTCCGTCAGAGTCTTTTGAGGTAAGGTCATATTCGATCAGATCTGTCTCTTCTACGGATTCTCCTGCCTCTCTTGCCTGTGTCTTGGCCAAATCAAAACGGACTCTCTGAATACTGTCCTCGATATCGGAATCCTCGACAATAATACTGAATTCTGGAAGCTTGACTGATTTATAGCTGCCCAAATGAACCTTAGGAGGTTCTTCAAATCTGGCTACAGCAATCATTTCCTGTTCTTTTTCGAATTTTTCTATCTTCAGCTTAGGTTCTCTCATTGGAACAAAACTGAGCTTTGGAATCACATCTTTCAGTGAATCCTTCAGCATGATCTCTATCGCGTCTTCAGCTACACTGTTTCCAAGTGTCTTTTTGACTATTTCGAGAGGAGCCTTTCCGGGTCTGAACCCATTCACTTTTACCTTAGATGCGGCGTTTTGATAAGCTTTAGTATATGCTTTTTCGATATCCTCTGAGGAAAATGTCAGTGTAACTTCTGTAACGAGATTATGAGATGGTTGAATGTCTGCTTTCATGAAAACCTGCTTACTGTAAACGGGGGGTTCAGAATGGAGCGGGAAACGGGACTTGAACCCGCGACCCCCTCCTTGGCAAGGAGGTGCTCTACCACTGAGCTATTCCCGCATGTTCTAATACCAGAAAAAAATACACTCCGAATTAGTAAAGTCTTTTTATTAAGAGATATGGAAAAACATAATTAAAATCGGAACTTCAGTTCCATTTCTGCAGATGCCTCCCCATTTCGTATGAGATCGGGACGAAATCCAAATTCAAAAGCATCCGAACTGATTCCCATATAATAAAAAACACCGCTCATAATCAGCATAGAAGCAGCTCCGGCCACTCCGACTGACTGAAAATTATTATAATAGGAAGTCGATCTTGCAATTGAATCGGTCGTTTTTCTCTGCAGTAGAAAAAGTCCCAGCTGCTGATTCTGGTTCAGCGAAAAAAGTGAGGATGAACCGCCCTGACTCGACTGCATAAACAGCAAATTGAAATAATTCGTGCTGGCGTAGAACTTATCTCTTTCCACATCAATTCTGTACCCTGCGTACATGTACGTACCATAGAATAAAATTGAACTGTAGAGTGAATACAGTGCGAAATCAAAATAATTATAATCTAAAAATACATTTAATCTATTTTTATAGTATTTTTCGGTATCACCCTGTTTCATTTTCACTTTCAGCCTGGTATCTGAACCGTCATTTGCATCGATTCCCTGAAAATGATCTACATAATTCTCCTTCATCAGACGTACCCTGTTCGGACCTACAGGAATCTCTGCATCTTTTACAGGAGTTTCTCCGAGAAACTGAGTCCCCAAATATGCGGATGCTCCTTCAGGATCAGAACTGATACTGATCTTCGCTTTTTTTTCCGACTTTATGAGGGGGAAACTGTACGAAGAAACCTTATTTTTTGCAGGAGAAATCAGTTTGTACAATGTGATAAATCCTTCCTTCGTAATCTTCAGCCTGTGCCTTCCTGGATGAATGTCATTTCTTTCCAGAGGCGTCTTTCCTGCATATTCACCATCCAGATATACAAACGCATCAGGAACACCTGCATCTATCTTTACGCTCACTGCCCCTTCTGCCAAAAGTTTTGTCTTGAGCTGATCGGAAATTTTCCCCATCTCTTGAAGACCTCTTCTGACGGACACGGTTCCATTTACAGTTTCTGTTTTTCCATTTTTTCTTTCTGAAAGTTCAGCCTGCACCTTCAGAACATCATCTCCAGCTGTCTCAAACTCGCCTGTAACAATATAAAGACATCCTTTCTTCTTTCCTTCTTCCTGTGCAGATTCAGCAAAAGGAGGATTCACTTCTCGAATCATTTCTTTTTCCAGACGAATATATCTCGGATCCTTTTCGGGAGCAGGAATTTTTTTTCCATCATTGTATTCCTCCAGAATTTCGGAAGAAAGTATTTCAGATTCATCACCCTTCTTCTTCTGTCTCGGTCCTGATTCATGAATCACAGACTCAGGAAGCGGGTTTCTGTCGAAAACAAAGTGCACAATATGAAAATGAGAAAAAATTACAGAAGGAATTCCTTCCTGCAGATATTTCAGTCCAGGTGCTGTACCTTTGTTTCTGAAAGGAAAGAAACATATTTTTCTTTTAGTTTCCGTATTCATCTGTGCCGGAATATACTGCTCACTGAATCTGAACATGGACTCTTCTGCATTCAATGAAACGGCTGCAAGGATAAGAAATAATAATTTCATTTATGATTCTCCCTGAATAAAAGTATGCTGAAAAGAATTCCGATAATAGGAACTGCTACACTGAATTGATTTCGAAAAAAATAATCCTTGGAAAAAGAAATCTGTTCCCCAAGTCCGGGTCCGAAAAATGAAATACCGAAATCCAGACCAAGATAACTGAAAAGAGAAGCAGTCATAATGACTCCCGGAAGTCCGATGACAAAGAGGGTTTTGGAGTATTCCAGAAGAACTGGAAAAATATGTTTTCTGAAAATATAAAATCTGCCCGCTCCAAAAAGTGAAGATACAATAATAAAACCGCCATTTTCTGTTTCCCTGAGTTTTCCGCTCAATGTTTCATAGGAAAGAGCCCAGTCAGCAGCAGCAAGTGCCAGCAGAAAAACGGGAAGAGATTTCCCAAATGAAACAGCAATCAGAAGACCGATCAGAATGGACGGAACAGATAAAAAGACGGATGCAAATGAATCTATAAACATCTTTACCGTTCTGATTCCGGAAAAACTGAAAGAAAGCATAATGAGACTCAAGGTGATGCTCAATACTCTTGCAGGTATGGCTATGAAAAAATTGAGAAGGATACCGTAAGAATACATACTGTAAACATCTCTTCCCAGTGAATCACATCCGAAAATGTGCCGAAAAGAAACAGGACAGTCAGACTGATTCAGACTGATTCTGCCGGGGTCCGGAAAAAGAATCAGGCCTGGAATGAAACTGAACAGGATAATGAATTTCCAGACCTTCATCTGCTCCATGCTCCTTCAGAGTACGCCTGAAGATATCTGGAAATTCTTGCAGAAGAATAAAAGATGATGCCTGTGTAAAACAGAATTCCTTTCAGAAGATTTGCGTCAAAATTCCGTATGGCATGGTATACCGATTTCCCTATTCCTGGATAAAAATATATTTCCTCCACAATCACTGCCCCGGAGAGAAGTGAGCCGAAATCCAGAAGAATAATGACGGAAATCAGCGGGAATATTTTCCAAAAGATATATTTGAAGAAAATTCTGTTTCTGTTCATCCCTCTGCAAAACAGAAAGACAGCATAGGCAGAATCTTTTTCTTTCCTGACTTCAGACTCAGTAAAAAGACATACTCTTGCAAATGTCCTGGAACCGAGCGCCAGTCCCGGAAGAACCAGATAGGATATATCCCATCTGACATATCCTCCTGGCGGAAATAATGCGAAAACCTGAAAAAAAATGATGAACAGAAAGAGTGCCGCAGTGAATACAGGAGTAGACAGAATGAATTCAGAGAAAATCCTCAGGATGCTGATTCCGTAATTCCAGTTTCCTGCATAAAAATACAGAACAGGGAAAATTCCAAAAAATGCTCCTGCAATAACCGCTGTCAGAGCAAGAAAAAAAGTGGGTTCGAGTCTCTCTAAAATATGACGCGATACTTTCTCTCCCGAAACAGTTTCTCCGAAATTCAGAGTAGAAACAGACAGAAAAGTGGAAAGAAACTCCTCCGAAAAATTTTTCTTAGTCTGCAGAATCTTAAGATCAGAATCAGAGATTCTTTCTGCTGCTGAATATGCAGCATCCAGACTTCTTAGATTGACCAGGACTGAAACTGAAAAAACAAGACAGAAAAGATATACGATAAACAGAGAAATCTCTGAAAGAATTTTTTCTCTAGTTTTCTCTGCTCTCAATTTTCACTTGTTCTCAACAGAAAAAGCAGAGACGATCTCTTCATAACACTGTGAATGAATGAATTTTTCCCGTTCCTCTCTGATATTCAAAGTCTTTGCAATCAAAGCAAGTGTTCTGATATGATCCTGAAATTTCTCTTTGGGAACAATCAGCATAATAAAAATATGAACAGGAAGTTTGTCGATCGCCTCAAATGAAATCCCTTCTTTAGAAAGACCGATCACTACTTTCAGTTCATTCATTCCTGTAATTGAACAGTGAGGTATAGCTACCCCGCTTCCTATTCCGGTGGACATTGATTTCTCGCGTTCCAGAAGAAGATAGATAATCTCATCAGCCTTTTCAGTGCTTACTAGACGAATACTGCACGCATGTTCGACAAGTTTTCTGATTACCTCTTCTTTTGACTCAGCCTGAAGATTATAAACAATATTTGATCTTGTTACTAATTCTAAAAGATGATTCATTGTTTCTACCTGTTCATCCTCTTAAGATTTTTCCGTCTGACAAATACAAAAAAAATACTCTGGCATAGAAAAAATTTCAGCACAATAATGAATGGCGGAAGCTCAGGATAATAGTGAAACAGCACAATACTTAATGAAGTAGAAATCACAAGACTGAACCCTGAGTATATATATGAAAATCCGTAGTTTTTCCCTGGCATACTGAAAAAAAGAAACCAGATGCAGGACAGTGTCACAGCTCTTTCCTGAGAAAGGGATGGATCAAATCGGAAAATAAAAGCGGCTGAAACAAAGAATATTAATAGAAGAAAGAAATCCAATTTTTTTGTGTACTGCCGGAGAAATGAAAGACATGGAATAAAAATCAGCATTGCTCGGAGACTTTCCAAATAGGAATAATATCTGTAATTTGCAGGGCCGGAAAGACATAGACCCGACTGATAGTTTCCCGGTATCAGATTTTCATCTGAAAACCAGGGCAGGTATCCTGAACTTTTCAGTGGGAAAATAAGATGAAATCCTTCTACGAAAACGAGACTCACTGAAATGGAAATCAGAATAATGAAAAGAGAAAATGGGAAATATATTTCCCTGAATGGGTTCCCTTTCCAAAGAAGTCCGAAGGAAATGACCAGTGCCGTGATTAGGCTGACCCAGTTACGGGCAAACGGAGGACTCAGTAGCCAAAACAGAAGCATATGAGAAAAAAAACTGACAGAATAAAGATAGCCGACCTTCTGCCTGTACAGGAAATAAAACGCTCCGGATGCAGCTGCCAGGAATAAAAATTGAAGTATCGGTTCAGGAACACTGAAGATGCTCAAAACAGACAGACTTCCGAGTACAAGAAGCGAAAATATATCTATGTAAAAATCGTCAGATACAATTCTGAATCCGTGATTAGTTAGACTGACCTTATGAGACGGCATTTTCCTGCACCATACTTTTTTGAAACCGTATCCTGTCTGCAAAATCTATATGTGAAGGACAGAATACTGAACACAGCCCGCAGGAAAGACAGATATCTTTTGCAAACATTGATTTGTCGTTTTCGAGCAGTGCTCTTGGATTGGCTGAAACTGGGCAGAAATAACTGCAGTCATTGCAGTCTGTGCAGATTCCCTCTCCTTTCTCATAGAAAAGTTCTTCACATATAATGATAGAATGATGACGATATATATCGAAAACAAATTCTGCACCGATCTCATATACCGGCTGTTTTTCATAAAAGGAATTTACTGTAAAATATTTGTATCCGCATTCTGAATGGATTGTCTCCAGAAACTCCTTCATATCGGTGCCGTTTCTCACTCTGTATGAACGGTTCTCACCTTCCAGAAACCCGAGTCTGTTAATGACAACAACAGACAGAATCCTTTCATGAAAGGGAATATCGTAGTACAATGCATTAAGTATATGGTATACTGTTTCCGGTCCAAGGTACAGAATTTTTTTGACAGGAAGTTCTCCCTCTATGTTCATACCGCAGTGTTTATATAAGAAATATCTTGGATGTCCGTCCGGATAGGAATACGGAGTCAGTTTTTCTGTCTGATAATCAATGAATTGAGCTTTATGAAATATTTTCTTTACATTCGCTTTGAATGCTTCAAGTTCCTGTTTGAACTTGCTCTGCATTAAAGTTCTGTAGTCAAAAAAATTCTCCTGGGTATACGGAGCGAAAATGACTATGCTGTCCTCCGATGCATCAAATGAATCCAGAAGACTGGATAAATTTTTTCCAGGAAGATCCAAAGAAACAATTCCAAGGCTGCTCAGCTTTTCTTTAAGTTCCAGAAAAGTATAGTCTTTTCTTTCGAACTTGGCTCTGAAATTCAGTCGTCCGTCAATTCTGAAATGAATCTGTTTCTTTTCATCAATTTCAGCAATTCCGTTGACTGGCGAAAGAATTTTATTTGCCTTGGAATTGAATACTGTCTCTCCAATTTTTACTCTTCTAGGAAAATCTCCATTCGGCTCCAATTTCTCACCGAAAAAATCAGGCGTTACTTTCAGATTATCGTTTAAAATTGGAACCGGTACAACTAGATCTGTTTTCTTTTTCAGTTCAAAAAACTGGGAAGATTTAAAGCTTATCATGAGCCCCTCTTCCCTGACCTTCTACACAGGAGATTTTACAAGGTAGATTTCATCCTTGATAGGAAGTTCTTTTTTCAGGTTTTTAATATATGGGAGAATATCTCCCATTTCCTGATAAAATTCGCAATCAGACTGCATACGGCGGGCAACAGTGAAATACTTGTAAAGTTTTTCTTCACCAGATCTTTTGGACCATTTTTTCTTGTTACACTTCACCCTAAGTATATACTTGTCCTGTTCTGCTTCAAAGTGTCTGACAACAACACAGTGAATGCAGTTTGCACAATATACTTTTTCCATCTCGATATCTTGATTCAAATTTCCATGCATAATCGTCTCTACAGCCAAGTTTCTGGCTTCATTTTTAACCAATTTTGATCTGACATACCTGATGTCAAGCAGTTTCTACCTGTGCAGAACGTTTCCAATGATTTTGGATCTTCCAGAATGCTTCTCTGAGTGTTCCAAATGCTACAAAGAAAAATCCAGCAGTATAGATTAAAAGAAAACCTATGATAAAGGGTTTGTATGTTACAATCGAAAGGTAAATACAGAAAATACAGTATACTCCCATCATAATTTCCAGAATTGCATGGAAATCCATCGGAACTGTATATTTCATTCTTTCTTTCAGACTGTC
>JBPOJG010000310.1:0-3318 GCA_052033835.1 Spirochaetota bacterium | reverse complement strand
ATATGAAGGTTTGCGACTTATGGATCTGTGTCTTTAACCGAATGACATAGTGGGCCTGAGGTCAGACAACAGACTCGCATGGTTTACGGCTGACCTTGCAGTCCTTCTGAACGGTGCTGCGAATGTTCCGAGAGGATCGGATTCAACAGCTCAGGAGATACAATATATCCTCGAACACAGCGAAAGTAAATTCTGCTTTGTCGAGCATGAAAAACTTCTGAAGCAGGTGCTTCCTATTGCAGACAAGACTCCCGTGAAGAAATTCATCGTTCTTGACCGTGCATACAAGTCGGGAGGAGATGAAAAAGTTCTGTCTCTCTCTGATCTGATAGAAAAAGGAAGAACTCTCAGAACAACAAAACTGGCAGAGCTGATCAAACGTGCAAAGGCAGTCAAGGAAGATGATCTGTTTACAATCATTTATACTTCCGGAACAACAGGTATGCCTAAAGGCGTAATGCTATCTCACAGAAATATGGTATACAACGTAAAGATGGTTCCTCCGATGGTGGATGTCATCAAGGGTGCAAGAGCACTTTCCATTCTTCCTGTCTGGCATATTTTTGAAAGAGCAATGGACTATGCAATTCTCTCAGAAGGAGCTCAGATTTATTACACAAACATCAGAGATCTGAGGGACGATTTCCAGAAAGTGAAGCCTCATTTTATGGCATCAGCTCCCAGACTCTGGGAAAACCTCTATCTGGGAATCAGACAGAAAGTGGAAAAATCAGAACCGCTCCGTCAGGTTCTTTTCAACACTGCATACGACATCAGCAAGAATTTCAAAGCCAGTATGGACTATCTTCAGGGAAATAAACTTCAGACTGAAAAAGAAAATGAGATGGAAAAATTTCCTAAGATTGCACAGGCAGCATTCACTGCGGCAAACCTGTTCATTCCGAACAAGATTCTCGATTCAGTCGTATTCGGAAAAATCAGAGAGGCTCTCGGCGGCGAACTGAAGGGAACAATTTCCGGCGGAGGAGCTCTTCCTGCTCATGTGGATGAATTCTTCAATGTGCTCGGAATACCTGTATATGAAGGTTATGGAATGACTGAATGTGCACCGATCATCTCTGTCCGTCAGAAGGACAAGATTGTTCAGGGGAGCGTAGGAATGTCGCCTCCTGGGACAGAAGTGAGAATACTGAACGACCAGGGAGAAGAAGTTCCTGTAGGACATATGGGAATCATTCATGTAAAGGGTCCTCAGGTTATGAAAGGATACTATAAGAATCAGGAAGCCACTGACAAGGTTCTGAAAAACGGATGGCTGAACACTGGAGATCTCGGGTTCATCAGCTTCAACGGAACACTTTCCGTAAGAGGGAGAGTCAAGGATACAGTTGTTCTTCTCGGAGGAGAAAACGTAGAGCCGGTTCCTATCGAAAACCTTCTTCTTCAGAATGCTCTGATCCAGAACGTTATGGTTGTCGGACAGGATCAGAAATCTCTGGGTGCTCTGATTTATCCGAATATGGAAAGACTTGTGGAAGCAGGATTTCAGATCAAGCCGGGAGAAGATCTGAATAAAAATGCAAAAGTGGTGACTCAATTTTCTAAAATCATCAAGGATACAATTTCGAGCGAAAACGGATTCAAGGGATTTGAAAAGGTGACTGATTTCCGTTTCCTTCCTAAACCGATGGAAGTAGGAGACGAAATGACAAATCTTTACAAAATGAAAAGAAATGTGATCACAGACAAATATGCAAATCTCATTAAAGAGATTTACTCCTAAAAGAAAATTGGCTGTGGCTGAGTAAAAGCATATATGCTTTTACTCAGCCTCGGCTTTTAAATACAGAAATTGAACGAACTTTGGCCTGCCATACATTCCATATCGCCTGTTCTGACGGGTTCAGTAAGATCTGTTCTGCAGACTGTGAACTGATTCAGCACGATGCAGTTTGACAACAGATACGAACAGATTTTCAATTACTCCCCTCTCGGGATGGTGATATACAATAATGACAGCATCATTCAGGATGTAAATCCTGCCTTTCTAGAAATTCTTGAATGTTCAAGAATGGAAATCATCTCGGCATCCTTTACAGAGTTTATGCATCCGGAAGACATCTTCAATTTTTTGAGTCTGACTGAGGCACAGTTCAGAGAGAATATTCAGGGATTCAAGACAGAAATACGATTTCTGAAAAAAGACGGAAACACTGTATGGGTTTCAATCTCCGCAGTCAAACTTTCCTCGGAAAAAGATACTGGGCTTGCAATTGCAGAAAACATTACAGAGAGAATTACGATTGAATCTGCACTGACTCATCAGACAGAAAAACTCGTCAATGAAATGCAGAAAAGCAGACTTCTGAATGAAAAGGAAACTGCCCCCTCTGAGAATTCTCCGGAAAAGAAAAGAATTCTGATGATTGAAGACGATATATTTCTGAAAAAGACTGTGGCCAGAATCCTGGAAAAAAACGGTCTTCATTTTTTTGATGCGGGAACGATAGAAGAAGCTCTTCAGATGATGAAGGAAGATACATTTGACCTGATCATTCTCGATCTCAATCTTCCTGACAAGACAGGTTATGATCTGCTCGAGGAACTCGAAGAAAATACTAGACCACCTATTATTATATGTTCTTCCGATTCTAAGAAAGAAAACTATCCAATTGCATTCAGAATGGGTGCAGACGATTATATGGAAAAACCTCTCGATATGCAGGAACTTCTGATCAGAATCAAGGCACTTCTTCGAATCCAGCAGAAGCTCGCAATGGCAAAATTTGCATCCAACACGGATGAGATGACTGAACTGCACAATGGAAGATCTTTTAAAAATTATTTCGATGAACTGATTGAAGAAAGCAGAAATGAAGGAAAACATTTTGCGGTTCTTTCCATCGACATCAACAGTCTGAAACCGGTGAATGATGAATTCGGTCATGCTTCCGGCGATGTTCTGATAAAAAGCACTGCTGATGCAATTCGAAAATGTGCTCCTGAAAACGGATTCTGTGCAAGAATCGGGGGCGACGAATTTGCAGTTCTGATTCCCGATGCCGGACTGACGGAGACAGAAGAATTTATTTACAAACTGAGGAAGTCTCTTCCCGGTTACAGATTCAATGCAAAAAATAAGGAAATTAAACTGTCCGTTTCTATCGGATATTCCTTCTTTCCTGAAAATGGCAGCACAAAGGAAGAACTTCTTCACTATTCGGATGTCTCCATGTACAAAAACAAGGCAATCATCAAGGCACAGATGAGGATTAAATAACTCAGCCGGTATTTTAATTAAAAATTTATTATAAAATAATGCTTTTAAAATCTGCCTCTCCAGCTCAGCTGGATATC
>JBPOJG010000229.1:0-19872 GCA_052033835.1 Spirochaetota bacterium | reverse complement strand
TCTTTCTGTCCATTCTTGGATCTTCTATATCTTTAAAATGCTCAAATATCTCAAATTCTTTATTCACATTGGATATTCTTTTGTATGATCTACTTTGTACTATTCATTTTTAATGCGTCCGCCTTGCTCAATAACCAGCCCTTATCGAAAAATCATTGACATGATTTTTCCGTTTTTTTCCAGTGACCTTAATCAAATAAATTGATTTGAAAAATACAGTACCAAGGAAAAACAAATGAAAACTGGAAGTATATTCTTACTTTCTTTACTCGTGTTCAGCTACTGCACAAAAGGCTCGAATGAAAAAAAAACCTTTGACGAATCTGTTTCTTAGCAGTGCCGCATTTACCGGAACAGCAGTTCAGGAAGGAATGCACACTGATCCGGGTTCGATTTATCTCGCAAACATCAAAGCGGGAAAATACAGCATCCGTCCCGCAGGCGAAAACAGAGCAACGGTCTCCGTCAAAATCGGCGGAACAGATTCAGCAGCCCGATCCGTAGAGACTGGTCTCAGACCTGTCTTAAAAGCCAATGGAAACGGTAACGGTAATTCAGGAAACAACGGCCCTCAATCCGAAAGTGATGTCGATCAGGTCTGGGTGAATATCAAGGAAATTGAATTCCTGTCAGAGTCCGGCGGAAAAACCACAGTCAGCACACAGCAGCAGTCAGTCGATCTGATTGCCGCAAAAACTAATGCCAGCCATCTGTTTCACAAGGCCGTAATCCCGGAAGGAAAATACAAAGAGATCCGTCTGATCCTCGATGACAACAATGGGAAAATCGTAAAACAGGGAGTGGAGTATTCCTTGAAAGTTCCAAGCGGAGCACAGTCCGGACTGAAACTCAAAGGAGACATTGATATGGTCAGCGGGTTATTGATTGAATTTGCATTAGATTTTAAATACGAGTCTTTGAAATACACACCGGGGCAGGGATATATTTTATCCCCGGTAATGAACATTCTCTCCTCAAAAGCACTGCTTCCTTTTGTCCATGGAATGCTCATCGTCAAATTTAAAAACCAGATCAGCCTGCAGAGCACACAGTCAGGCCCGACGACTGGAATTGGAACTGTGGATGGGATATTATCCCGTTATAATGCAATTCTAATGAAACAGCTCATTGAAGGAATGCCGAATATGGATATGGCTGTCGCAGGTGAGGTTGGACTGGACAGGGTATATCTCGTTTACTTCAGGCAGAATCAGGATGTAATTCTGGCTATGATGGATCTGGCAGCGAACGGAAATGTGGAATTGGCAACTCCTAGTCACAAATTAGAGCCCTCAGCGAGCCCAAAAATCCCAAATGATCCTCTAATCAATGGAACAACGACTTATAATTTACTAAGCGGTGGCACAAAAACTACTGTTGAACAAAATACATTTTTGACAGCAATAAATGCTTATGACGGTTGGTCTGTTAATACAGGAACTAATCTTGCAACAGGCTTTAAGGCGAAAATTGCCATCATTGATACTGGAGTGGATGATACTCATCCTGATCTGCAAGGGAAAGTGATTCAAAACAGAGGATTTTATTTGGGTACCTGTGACTCCTTTACTAATTCATTTGGTATAACCTTTACTACCTTCCCTTACCCTTGTGCCTTAAACACTCCCAATTCAAGACCTGATACATCCAGACATGGGACATTAGTAGCAGGAATTGCTGCAGCCAAGACAGACAATGGTCTCGGTGTAGCAGGAATAAATTGGGATAGCCAATTGCTATCTATTAAAATAGATTATGTTGATCTTAATGCAGGTGTTGCTGGTCAAATGGATGAAATACCGGCAGGATACGCTATGATTGAAGCTGTTAACAAAAATGCAAATATCCTGAATATGAGTTTTGGGGGAGCAGGGTATTCTTATTGTAATTTCTTTGGTTGTTTCCATACTGCACCCATCGAATTTGGAGCAGTAAAATATGCACACAAAAAAAGGGCACTGCTGGTCGCTTGTGCTGGAAATGCAAATAATAATGCTCCAATCGATCCAAATAAACCAAATGATACAAGGCCTAGGAGAATTTCTCCTTATCCCGGCTCTACGTCTTTTGCGGGTTTTTTCCCTGCCAGTTTTCCGGAAGTAATTTCAGTTTCTGCATTGTCAGAAAATGGCACGAACAGAGCAGCTGCATCTAATTTTGGAAAGGTAGATATTTCTGCTCCTGGCGAGAGAATAACGACAACGGATTATTCAGGTAATCTTGGAAGCAATTCATACATTGTTACAGGTGGAACTTCTCTTTCTGCACCAATGGTCGCAGGATTTGCAGGTTTGATTTTAGCAATGAATCCGAACTTAAGCCCAGAGGAAGTCAAAAGACTGATGTGCAGAAATGCAACACAAGTTACCGTGAGTCCGTACATTGGTACTGAATACAATGGAAGCGGATTACCCAACAGTGAGTATGTGGGATGTGGAATGATAAATTTAGGCGGTACACTGACTGCTATGCAGAATGAAATCCCTAGCCCGACCATTACAACCAACTGTGTCAGTGGTGATGGATTTCCACCTAATACCTGTATCGCAGGAAGATGGTTTACAGGATTCAGTTTCCAGTTCAATGCATCCAATGGGGTCCCGCCTTATACCTGGTCCTCGGTTGGAGTTCTGCCTGATAAAACAACTTTGAATTCCTCTACTGGTGTCTTATCCGGCGGGCCGACAGGATGGTTTGGGCCAGGCTGGACTTTTGATGTCATAGTGACCGACAGCAGAGGGATGACTGATCGTAAGACTTTTTACTTTCAGTCGAGTCTGTGAGGAAAGATTATGAAAAAATTACAGTTTATTTTTGTCCTGATCTTTATATCCTACTGTATGCACAAAAATGATTCTAAAAATAAAGAGAATATGGCTTATGCTTCAATTCTTCTGTTGAATCAGCAGACCGTCCCTTACTGTTCCGGATCATTCATATGTACTGGTATTGTGCCTGAGCCAGATTCGTCTGTTCCAGGTATCAGTGCATTTAATGTTTACTATAAAAACTCCTTTTTACTCAAAACTACAGCAGTGAGTCATTTAGATTTTTGTGCAACTGTGGACGTGACGTTTGCTGACAATCTTTATATTAAGGGGTACACATTTTACAGAGCTAAAAGTGAGTCTGCACGATATTGCCGGGCTTGGCTTTTTATGGCTGATGGGACAAAAATTCAATACGATCAGAAGTTTAATGACCCCTACGAATTTACAGTTGGCGATTATAAATTCGTTCCGGTGAGGTGAGAATACAAGAAGATGTTTTGTATTTCAAAATATAGACGGGTGCAAGCCCGTCTTTTAGGCAGCGCATTGACTGCAATGCAGAAAGCGGGTTTCGCCGTATTCGAAATTAATCTTCATCATCTTTAAAAAGCGCAGATGGATTCAGATTAATAAATGGCAAAATCGGCAGAGGATTGTTTTCAGAAATATTCAGAAGTCCCAATTGCAAAAAGGATGATTTTTTTGCATAGTTGACAAGACCAACTTGAATTCCTGTGCTTGAGTTTGAATTATTATAACCCCCAAACTGTACACCGGACATATTATTTTTACAACCGTTGATCAATCCAATTGAGATGCCGGTGAAGTCGTTATTTGCCTTATTGGAAAGTGAAATTGAAAGGCCGCTTATGTTTTTTGCTTCATTTATGGTTCCGCTGATTGCAATTCCTTTTAAGTTGTTTTCAACTGCATTTCCAAATACGCTCACTGCAATTCCAGTTAAATCTTTTTTTACTGTGTTTACAAGTCCTATTGCGGTTCCATTTAAATCGTTTTTTGCCTGGTTCAAAAATCCGCTGAAAATAATGCCGTTCATGTCCTGGTTGGCGGCATTTGCAAATAACCCGACTGCGATTCCGTTTAAGTTCTTTGCTCCGTTTCCAAGTCCGCCGATTGCGATTCCATTCAAGTCTTTATTGGTTCCATTTCCAGCCAGACCGACTGTGATTCCATTGAAGTCCTGTCCGACGATATTTGCGCCTCCGAATGTAATTCCGTTAACGTTTTTTTCTGCCTTTAGAAGTCCGCCAATTGCAATTCCATTCAAGTTATTTTCAATCCGATTTCCGAGCAGACTGAATGCAATTCCGTTTACATTGTCTGCTTTATTTGCAAGTCCTATTGCCGTTCCGTTTATATCTTTTTGTACTTGATTGAATAAACTGAAAATAACTCCGTTTACGTTTCCTTTTGTCATTGCCAAACCATAAACAGCTATTGCGATTCCATTCAAATCATTTTCAATAAGATTTCCGAACAGACCGAATGCAATGCCTGTCATATTGCAGTTTAGTGCATTGAATAAACCTGAAGATAAACCATAAACGTTTTGATTGACAGGGAGCAGAGACACTCCGACTGGATGGAAAAGATTACAGCCCTTCTTCCTTTCCGTGTTTTCGGCAGAAACAGTGATGCTTAAAAACATAACCAAGAAAGATGTGATTAGAAATATCCTCTTTTCCATAATGCATTTTTTGGTTGAATCGAATTATAGTCAATGATGAAGTTAAAACCCAATCGTGTAATCCCGCAAAAAGCTTGAAGAAATAACTGCATAATAAAAAAAGAACTAAAGCCATTCTGTTTAATTCCGTCATATTCCGCGTTTTCTGATTCACTTTTTTACGGTCATAGCAGTGAATTACATTTTTATTGCAGGGATGCAGAATACTGAGTCTGCAAAGAGGAAAAAAGTTTTTCTGGTCACAGCTCTTTTTCTGAACATTCTGAATCTGGCTTTTTTCAAGTATTTTTATTTCATTATAGACAGTGCAGGGATTCTGGCAGGACCTATTCTCCGTGCAAAGGAGTTTCTGCCGTATCTTTCCAAACCTTTGCCTGTAGATTCAGAGATGATCCGTATGGGACTCATCTTCATTGGAACCGGTCTCATCAAGAAAGCGGTCATTGCAGACTCAATGGCGGAAGTTGTGAATCCTGTTTTTGCCAATCCCAGTGCTGCATCTGCACCTGAAATACTGATGGCATATTACACTTTCGAGTTTTCTTCGCGACTATCTGTATTTTCCGATGGGAGGAAGCAGGGTATCTTCTTTCAGAGCGTCTTTAAACATTCTGATGACCATGACGTTGGCCGGTCTGTGGCATGGTGCCACCTGGAACTTTGTTCTCTGGGGATTTGTAATCGGTGTTTCACTTGTCATTGAATCAAATATTCTGGACAGATTTTACTTTTGGAGAGAAAACAGAAGTTCATAAATGCATTGACATTTTTCAAGCTTAAAATTCCCTTTTTCTTATGAAGAATTGGTTTCTTTTTTTTTTCGTAATTACGTTTCATTTTTGTTTGGAAACAAGAAAATCTCCTTTTGATTTAACAAAGCCCTCTTCGTCTTTTATCGCTTTTATAAGTATTCGTGTACCCTCTTCTCCCTCATCGAGTTCATTCACATCCAATTCTATTCCAACGCTTGCCTATGCTGGAAGTCCATATACATTTTCGAGTAATGTTCCTATCACAACGATAAACCCGACCGTTACAGGCAGTCCAACGTCCTGTACTGTAAATCCTAGTTTGCCGACAGGACTTAGTATCAATAACAATAGCTGTGCAATCAGTGGAACACCAACGATTCCCCAAGCAGGAACCGATTTCACAATTACGGCTGCTAATTCTGCCGGCAGTGCAGCAGCTGCAGTGAATATTACAATTAACCCTACTGCTATTTTCGCGGTAACAAACGGTGGAGGTTTATCGATTTCTACGGATGGAGGGGCTACTTTTGTAACCAAAACTACAGCCAATGGACTTGGCAGTGATAATGTGAATGGTGTGTATGTAATTGGCAATACAATCTATTTAGCTACGACGGGAGGGGTATCCATATCAACAGACGGAGGAAATAGTTTTATAAACCGATATGCAATCCATGGACTTGGAAATAGCTATGTGAATGGAATATTTGTATCAAGTGGTACTATTTACGCGGCGACGACAGGTGGAATATCTATCTCAACCAATGGAGGCAGCAGTTTTGTAAATAAAACGACTGCCAATGGACTCGGAAATAATAATACATATAAAGTATTAGCTGTCGGCAGTACATTATATGTAGGAAATGCTGGAGGATTATCTATCTCTACAGATGGAGGAGTCAGTTTTGTAAATAGAACCACTGCTAATGGACTTGGAAATAATGCGGTGTATTCAGTCTCTGTAAATGGCAGCACGGTCTATGCAGGAACAAATTTTGGATTATCCATTTCTACAGATGGAGGAGTCAGTTTTCTGAATAAAACTACTGCCAATGGTTTAGCAGGCAATGCGGCTTTTGGCGTCTATGCAATAGGCAGTACGTTTTATACAGGAACGGATTCCGGATTATCTATTTCCACAAATGGAGGAGCAAGTTTTATAAATAAAACTATCTCAGATGGACTAGGAGATAATATGACAATGAGTGTAACTGCTGTCGGCAGCAGAGTCTATGCTGCAACCAATGGAGGATTATCTATTTCGACGGATGGAGGCAGCAGTTTTGTAAATAGAACGACTGCCAACGGACTTGGAAATAATCTAGTACGTGGCGTATATTTTCAATAACAATGTCTAAACCGTTTTTATCACTGATACGGTTCCACTCACTGCATTTCCAATTCCGCCGATTGCGATCCCGCTGAAATCCCGCAAAAAGCTTGAAGAAATAACAGCATCCTAAAAAAAGAACTAAAGCCATGCTGTTTAATTCAGTCATCTTCCTAATCTTTTTTCTGATCGTGTATTCTGTTTTTCATCTGCAGCCGGAGAAATTCCGGAAATATACTCTTTTGATTTCTTCCATGGTTTTTTACGGAGCCTGGGACTATCTGAATTTTGAAAGCCCTGTTCCGCGTTTTCTGATTCACTTTTTTACAGTCATTGCAGTGAATTACATTTTTATTGCGGGGATGCAGAACACCGAGTCCGCAAAAAAGAAAAAAGCCTTCCTGATCGGAGCTCTGTTCCTGAACATACTGAACTTGGCTTTCTTTAAATACTTTTATTTCATCATTGACGGTGCCGGGATTCTCTCCGGCCATCCGGAGTGGGTGGTTCAGGCAAAGACTCAGTTCAAAATCATTCTGCCGATAGCGATCAGCTTTTATACTTTTCAGACAATTGCATTTCTTGTGGATAAGTACAGAGGCGAGATTCCGGAAAAGACAACGTTTATGGACTTTGCACTCTTCATTTTCTTTTTTCCGCAGCAGCTGGCAGGTCCAATTCTTCGCGCAAAAGAATTTCTGCCTTTTCTTTCGAAACCGCTTCCTGTGGATTCAGAGATGATCCGGATGGGACTCATCTATATCGGGACTGGACTCATTAAGAAAGCAGTCATCGCAGACTCAATGGCGGAATTTGTGAATCCAGTCTTTGCCAATCCAGGAGCAGCATCAGCTCCCGAAATCCTTATGGCTTCAGTCGGATTTCTTTTTCAGATCTGGGGAGATTTTGCGGGATACAGTGATATGGCGATCGGATGCGCAAGGCTTCTTGGCTTTGTACTTCCTCGAAACTTCATTGCACCTTTTCTTGCATCACGTTTCAGTGAGATGTGGCTCAGATGGCATATCACTCTTTCGAGTTTCCTTAGGGACTATCTGTATTTTCCGATGGGCGGAAGCCGCGTGTCCAGTTTCAGAGCCTCATTGAACGTTATGCTGACTATGACGTTGGCCGGACTCTGGCATGGTGCCAACTGGAACTTTGTTCTCTGGGGTTTTGTCATCGGTCTTTCGCTCGTCATTGAAACAAACATTCTGGACAGATTTTATTTCTGGAGAGAAAGCAGAAGCAGGACAGCAGTTATATTCCGGTGGTTCTTTGTATTCTGGTTTTGGGTCCTCATTGCAGTCATATTCCGTCTGAATCAGGTTTCAGATCTGGCTCTTCTTGCAAAAGGTCTTTTTGCCGGAAATCCCGCAATGGGAAAGATTCGTCCTGATCAGTTTGCATCTCTCTGTCTGCTTACTGCACTGCTTCATTATGCCGAACTGAAGATTGAAATTCTGAACAGAAAAATATTTCATTCAAAAGTCTTCTTTGCTGCCGCTGCCGCTGTTCTGATGTTTGTATTAGCGGATCTGTCCAACAAACAGGTTCAATTCATTTATTTCCAGTTCTGATTATGAATAGATTATTTCCATTACTGCTTTTTTTCTCTCTCTTTCTTCTGGACAAGGTTTTTCTTCTTCCTTTTGTTCAGGAAAAATTTGTAAAGAACAGACTTTCTGTATATGAGGGACTGTTTACTTTTCAGGACAAGGTATACAAGGAACATCTGAATCACTGGAGGGATGTTTTCGGTTCCGATCAGGTGACTGTGAAAAAGCAGACAGTGTTTTTCGGTTCCTCTAGAAGTGCAGAATTTGCCGATCTGAAAGATTCCGATTTTCTGAACAATCCTTACTGGAATCAGTCTCTTCCGATTCCTCCTGTAACTTCAATGACAGTCAGGGCGGGCAATTTTACACATGTATATCTTTTATATCGAAATTTCATTAAAAACTACGGCACTGATTCCATTCTTGTATTGGAACTGAATTCTGTTTCATTCAGCCTAGGTTCCGTTTTTCGGGATAAAAAAGAGATTCAGGAAATCCCGCCGAATATGTTCAGGGATCTTTATCCCAGTCTTTCCAACAAGGAAAGAAACGAGTATTTAAGTTCACAGTTTTTTGTTCTGAACAGGCTGAATCTGAATTTTACAGGAAAGGAAAATCAGGATGTCACTAAGGTGATGGATTCTCTTCTTATTCTGAAAAAAGCCCTTGAGAGAAAACCGGAGCTGAAGAACGGATTTCAGTTTGCAGGTTTTGAAGAAGGAACAGAAAACAAGGAACAGAATGCTTCTCTCGAAAAGCTGAATGAGTGGGTACTGAATTCTTTCTGCAGAAATTTTAAACTGAATACTACAGAATTGAGATTTCTAGAAGATGCAGTAAAACTTGCGAAAGAAAAAAAAATCAGACTGATTCTGTACAGACCTAAGATTCATAAAATGCTCAGGGAAACCTCGGCACCGTTATTGAAGGCCGAAAACGAATGGCTTCAGTATGTGACTGAAATCTCAAAGAAATATGAGGTTCCGTTCATTGATCTCGAAAAAAATGATTATCTCAAATGCAGATATTTTGTAGATACAAGTCATATGTCCAAAAGCTGCTTTCCGGAAGTTCTTCAGGTTCTCAAGGAGAAATCAGGTTATTCTTCAGAAGATATTCGCTGAGATTTAAAAAAGCCTTTCCCTTAGTGTGATGTTCATTGCAGATGATTCCTGCGTTTCTGCAGGGACCAAGTTCTTTGTAAGGCGGACTGACTGTAAAATAAAGTGCATTGTTTTTGTCTACAGTGTCCATCACTAGGATTTCCTTTTCCGCCCACCCGAATATATTTCCGAATGAGATATAGGCAAATCCGTCTGACTTCAGGATATCTTTTCCGAAAGATGCAAATTTGAATTCATGACTGATCATTCCTAGGATTGTAGGAAGTATGTCTATCTGTGAAGAAATTCTGTTTTTAATTTCCGGTCTGAATCTTTTCGGAGAATAGATCAGAAAAGGGATGTTTCTGTCCTGAAAATAATTTAAGCCCCTGTGACTTGTATGATCTGAAACAAAAATAAATACAGTATCATTAAAGTTTGGCATTTTTTCGAATTCATCCATCATTTTTCCGATGGAAAAATCTGCATAATGCATTGAATTGATGAACATATTTTCTTCTGAATCAGGAGTGACTGCTTCGAATGATCTGTCGGGAATCTGAAAAGGGTGATGAGTAGAAAGAGTGAGAACAGTCCATAATTTCGGAGAACTGTCAGTATCATTTTTCCAATCATCAATTACCTGATTATATACATCCAGATCATTGAACCCCCATACGCCTTTTTTATATTTCCCTGAATTTTCAAAGAACTGAGAGTCTTTAATATGGGAAAAGCCCCAGTTCTGTATGATCGGAGTCAGATTTTCAAATGCAGTTTCGCCTCCGTAATAAAAAGCAGTTCTGTAACCTGCAGATGCAAGAAGTCTTCCGAGTCCGGAAACCCTGTTCAGAGAATGTTTTGTATGAACCATACTGATTCCGGGTCTGTCCGGGATTCCGCTAAGAATCGATACAAGACCGTTGGAAGTTCTTCCGCCGTTTGCAAAAAATCTAGGGAAGTACATTCCTTTTTTTCGGAGTCTGTTGAAATTGGGAGTGATTTCTTTTCCGTTTACAAATGCACTCATTCCCTCATCTACATATTTTGTAGGCCAGCTTTCCAGAATGAAAAGTACAATATTCGGTTTTCCGTCAGCAGCAGAAGGGATTGTTTTTCTGAGAATAGGGTAGGGTCCATCCACAAATTCTGCTCCGCTATAAGAGATTAGAGAGCGAACCAAAGGAATGGACTCAGTGAGTTTCATTGTCTGAATGGATGGAAATTTTTCTGTTCTGAAATCCTGGATTGTGGTGAAGATTCCGTTCAGTACAAACTGATTCAGTAGAGGATTGTTTGTCACGATTGCATTTCCTGGACTTAAAAGACTCGGCTGAATCCCCCCGCGAATTAGAATAACAAGAACTGCAGTCCAGACGAGTCTTCTAGTGATTTTTTTTCGGAAAGAATCCTCTGTTTTGTCGAAATCAAATTTTCCTAAAATTTTGATTCCACCTAAAAGAAAAGAAACCAGGAAGAATGCGGATACCGTCATTTCCAAAAGCTGATTTTTGAATACAGATACTAGAAGGACAGTAAAGTCCTTTCCGAAAAATACAAATCCCTCATAACCCAAGTGTTTGTTTGCATTCTGAAAATAAAAATAATCACCTGTGAGATGAGCGATGCAGTAGGCAATGACTGCAAGAGGAAGAAATTTCAGAAAATTGGAAAAAATCTTATTTTTCAGAAGCGGAAAGACTAGGCTGAAAATGAGACTCGGGATTAGAACGAGCCCAATCACGGAAAAATCAAATCTCGTGCCATTCAGAAGAACAGAAAAGATTTCAGAGAATGTAGAATTTTTGATTTGGTCCCAATAGTGAAAGAAAAAAATCAGTCTAAAAATGAGAAAAATCCAAAAACCTGCCGTCAGATATAGTAGGAAGATTTTTTCCATAAGCTATGCTCTTTCGACAAGGAAGGCTGGCAACTTTTTTTACAGGAGTGACGAATATGGTCGTTGCGGATGAAAAAACTTTCAATGCATCGGATCTTTATGAAAATATGATCCAAGAGAAGATTGAAAATATGGACACAGTAGAGAAAATTCAGCTGAAGGGGATACTCAGCAGACTGATAGATTCTATATTCGAGAGAAAGGAAGCACAAAAGAACCAAAACTAAAATTTATATCCCGGGGGACAGACTCCCCCGGTTAACCCCCTAATTATTGACTTTACTTTCCCATAAAAAATCTCAGTCTGGTTCTGTTGGATAAACTTAAGAAGATTCTGCGCCTTTTCAGGCTTCCTCTGATAGACAGATATATATTCTCTGAATTTGTAAGAGTATTTCTGGGTACAGTCGTGCTTTTGACTGGAATTCTTCTGATTTCACAGATTACGGACAATCTGAAAGGATTTCTGTCCACCAAGCAGCCTCAGTATCATATCGGGCTGTACATTCTGTTCTCACTTCCCAAGATGATGATTGTAGTCATCCCGCCTTCGCTTATGTTTTCCGTGTGTTTTGTGATCGGTCAGTTCAACAGTAATAAGGAGCTGGTTTCCATTATGGCGGCCGGAGTCTCCTTTTACAAGGCAGTCAGAACAATTTTTGTATTCGGAACAGTGCTTACTGTATTTGTTCTGTTTTTCAGTGAAATGATAGTCCGGCCCTCAAACAGTATGGCTGCATTTGAATTTTCCGTGATCGAAAAGGGGATAGGCACAAAAAAAGATCTGGTCTATCAGCTTCATATCAAAGGAAGTCAGGGATTTTATTATCTGTATTGGTATGATCATGAAAAACAGAAAGTCTCGGGCGGATTCAACTATCTGAAACTGAAAGAGGACGCCAAACCTGAACTTGTGATTTCTGCACAGAGTGCTCAGTATCTGAATGACGAAAAAGTATGGAAACTCGACAAGGTGGAAGAAATTGGGTTCACTGACAATCTCACAGTCAAGTCATACAAAAAGTTTCCAGAGAAAAAACAGGCTTTTCCGGAAGACCCGACGTATTTTGCAAAACCGATGAAATCTGTCGAAGAAATGAATTTTCTGGAACTGGGAAGAGAAATTTCGATGAGACAGTCCAAGGGAATGCCTTACGGCGAACTTGAGGTAGAAAGAAATGTGATTCTCGCAAATCCTCTGATGTGTCTTCTTGTTGTTTTCATCGGTGCGGTGATCGGTGCAATGACACCCAAGGGCGGTGCGATTGTTTCACTGACTTATACAATTCTTTTTGTACTGGTATACTATGTATTTTTCTCTGTGGGAAAATCTCTCGGCGAAAACGGCGGCCTTCATCCAATCATCGCTGTATGGCTCACTCCCACTTTCTTCCTCTCCATGTGTTTCTATCTCTACAAGAAATTCAATATGTGATTTTTTCTGGGTTTTTGTATTTACAAAAGGGCAGGGGTGAGCAGGATTCTGTTATGATCACTGAACTGATAAAAACTGTTCCCTTGTATGATGGCAGGAAGGTGACTAGGGATGAGTATCTGAGTCTTCCTGATGATGGATTTCATTATGATATGATCGATGGAGTTTTGCATTTGGCGCCAAGTCCTTTTTCTGAGCATTCTGATTATTCTGCTAATTTTATTTACCTTGTGAAAAGTTTTACGGCAGTAGAAAAAACGGCAAAAGTCTTTTCCGAGCTGGATGTTCATCTTCCGGATGGGGGAGATATTGTAAGGCCTGACATTACTGTTGTGCTGAATGAAAACAGTAAAATTATTGATAAATGGATTCTTGGAACACCTGATCTTGTATGTGAAGTATTGAGCGAGTCCACGAGAAGTTATGATCTTGGCAGGAAAGCAGAAAGATATCTGTCTAATGGGATTAAAGAATTCTGGATTATTGATCCAAATTCAATGTCCATCCAAGTCTGGAAAAATCGAAAAACTGAGTGGGAAAAAGAGACTGATACAGAATTGTTCAGTGAAGTCTTGGTCGGTTTCTCTTTGAGAGCCAGAGAGTTTTTTGAATAGTGCAGCTGCTATTCAAATGGATTTGTTATTTTTAATTCTGACAGTTTCTTGAAGTCATCCAAATTTCTAGTGAGAACTCCAGATCAAATAAAATAAAATTGCCGTTGATGATATAATAGAGTCTCCAATTGAGATTTTCCTTTTCTGCCTGAGTTCAATAGATTTATTGATAATTTGAGCAGTGACTGGAATTATTTTCACAACAGTAAATACTGATTCAAAATATATCTTCTCTTCATCTGTCAGATTAGGATAACCCAGAACTTCTAGTCTTGTAATATCAGATACGCAGTTGTCTGAAATGATGAATTTTCGTAAAAAAGCATATTCTTGAAGAGAAGAATAAATAAGAATATTTGAACCAAACTAGAAAGTGTGAATGTAGTCGGCAGGATGCAAGTGAAGCCTTGGTAGGTGTTTTCGTTGAGTGTTATGGAGTATTCTTTGAAATAAAAAAAGCCCGCTTTCACGGGCTTAAATTTGGAAATCAGCCTTTAAGTCTGATTTTTCCGAGGTCCTGGATGGAGCGAAAGATCAGTTTATTCTTTGGTCTGTCTGGATCAAATACTAAAATGACCACTTTGTTGTAGAAAAGGAAATCTGGTCTGTAGATAGAGAAATGGTGAGTTGTCACTGTAGTCAGATATTTGTTGTATTGGATGGTGTAAGTATGCTTTTCAGCTTCCTTGTTCATATCCTTTGCAAGTTCAGCATTGTCTACTTTGAGGTTAGTCACAACATATTTGTCTCTTTCAGGATTGTTGTATCCGAATACTTTTACTTTTAAAGCCTTTTCTGGATTCCTAGTCAGGTAATACAGATAATCTTCAAAAGTAGGCTCAGATTCGTGGAAAGCAACACTTCTTTCATCGAGCAATGCTGCATTTTTATCGGAAGCCATCTGATTCAGAGCAACATCGCTGATAAATTTTGCATCCTTGAGCTGGTCGCCTTCAGCGCCCACCAGCGTATGAAATCTGATCAGTTTGACATTTTTTTTAGGGTCAGTTTTTCTCCATTTGGATGGATAATGAACCGGAGCTGTTGTTTCATGAAGTCCAAGAACAAAAACAGAATATTCTTTGTCTTTTTTGTCTTTTCCTTCCAAAACATCCTTGTTGTAAAGTGAGAACTGAACATCCAGCGTTTCTCCACGACCGCTTGCGGCGACCTTGCGGAAATAACTGATGCCCTTGATCTCAAGGTTAGGGTCCGCTATTGGAATTGTCTGATATTCTTTGAGTTCCGCAGCTTTGTCTTTTCTTCTGGCCTTCCTCGCTTCTCCTGCTTTTTCTGGATCTACTGCTTTGGCAGGAGCAGAAGTGTTTGAGGCAGCGCTGGTTGGAGCAGGCGTTGTACTGCCTGGAGCGGCTTCAGAGGCCAGCTCTAAAGCAAAAAACAGTATGAGTAGCGAAATAGTAATTCTGAAAGTGCTGTTCATCTAGATCGTCCGTATCTTTTTCTTAATTTGTATTATCGTAAAAAGCCCAAGCGCAAATTAGACCTCCGACTGGGAAAAATTCAAGTTCAATTGAAATTTTCACTGCCTGAAGTTTACCAGGAACTTTATTCCTCTTACAATGTTTCAGGATTCAAATCTTTTTCAACCTATTTTTTTCGTCTACATGTACTACAATCGGAGAAAAGTTTTTTGGGTACTCTTTTTCATCCATCAGACCGTAGGCAATGATGATAATGATATCTCCAGTGTGTCCAAGTCTTGCGGCGGCTCCGTTCATACAGATTGTGCCTGAACCTCTTTCGCCTTCGATCAGATAGGTTTCCAGACGTGCTCCGTTGTTCACATTGACTACACTGACCTGCTGGTAAGGAAGCATCTGGGCAGCCTCCAGCAGATCGACATCTACAGTCAGACTTCCAATATAGTTCAGATTGGCTTCCGTAACGGTTGCCCTGTGGATTTTGCTTTTGCAGACGTTGATTAGCATACTTGCCGTCCCCCCGAACCTTTTTTAGTCCTCGAATAGGACTTTAAAAATTTTGCCGGAATAAGTTAAAAGATTTTTTTGTTTATAATATCTTATTTTTGTATTCACTCTGTCTACACTGAACGGAATTTCGGAATAAACGGGCGTGATTACGTAATTTTCATACAAATTTGGATAAAATCTGTTCTCATCAAGGACTCTGCCCGGAAAAGCTTTCAGAACCTTGTTAATGATTCTTTTTTCTTCCCTGAGAAGAAAATTCTCCACTTTTGCAGGACCTGATTTGAAATGAAATCCTCCTGCCTTGTCTTCGCGAAGAACCAAGTCTACTAGAATTTCCTTTCTTTCCGTCATTGCCGCAATGCATTCATTGAAATGAAACGCTTCGGGACTCATTTCTCTGTGCAGAAACCGTTCTCCGGTCACAGTGACAGCATGTCTCTGAAAGAATACGCCGTCTAGATAATAAATCAGTTTACATAGGTCGACTCGGCCTCGCCCGTTCGGAGACTCGCTTAAAATATAGGAAATGACTTGTCTTAATTTTTCCATTCTTTCTTTCTGCCAGTGTGAAATTCTTTTTTCTTCAGCAGCCCATTCCCTATAAAAAGTATATCGAAACTCAGAAAAGATTTCGAGAGAAAAGAAAGGAGAACATTCTTTTCTTGGAGCACTTTCCTGTAATCACGGCAGGAATCAACTCTAAAAAAGAGAATCTTCTGGTTTCCGAGTCCGTCCTGAAAGCCGAGAAAATTGATTATGAGGAGATTCAGAGGGGAGGCGATTTCACTGCGCATGAACCGGGTCAGCTGGTCATTTATGCTCATATTGATCTGAAAAAAAGAAACTGGGGAATTGATTTTTTTTTGAAGAGTTTTCAGGATGCGATTTCAGAATCAGTCCTTTCTGCCTCAGGTGTTTCTCTTTTCTGCGATCCTAAACGTCCCGGACTGTATTTAAGTAAAAATCCTGATAAAAAAATTGTTTCCATCGGTGTGTATTTCAAGTCATTTTTCACCAGTTTCGGAGCTGCAGTCAATCTGAACAATTCCCTTGAGGTATTCCGCAATATCAATCCCTGCGGGATCTCTGCACAGAATATGAGTTCTGTTTCTCTGGAAGCTGGGGAGAAGCAGGATCTTAGGAAAACTGCATCCGGGATCAGGGAGAAGCTTCTGGAGAAATGGGGATTTTAGATCTGAGATTTGAGATAAAAGGAGGCGGGAGATGGGACGTACTGTAATAGACAATATTCTTCGTGAGAGTGCTTTTAAGAATGAGAGGACAGTTGCTGCTGCTCGTTTTGGGATGTTTTTGCTTTTCATGATTTTTGATGTTCTTGCTTATTTTGGTGTCATTGATTATACAGCAATCAGACCGCAGGTCACATCTCTGATGATGGACGGCCTTGTCGTTGTCGTCTCCGGGTTTCTGCTCGTCCTTCTTTTGAACAATATCTATTATGATTTCATTAAATTTTTTGCGATTACATTTGATTATTTGCTGATTGCAATGATGCTGATTTTTGATCCTACAATTCCGAAAGGAGGTCAGCTGATTTACTGGGTGATATTTGTGGCATCCCTGTTTCCTTTTCTGCTGAATCTGCTTCGCTACTCAAAGGCAGGTTCAGTATATTCTTCTCTCTTGTCTGCCGGACTTTTCCTTGGAGTATCATCCTATTATAACAGAGGAGATGCTGAAAATCTGATCCCTATGCTTTTCAGTCTGGTAATGATGCTTCTTATCGGGTATTCAATCACTGCTTCGAGCAGAAAGATGATGGAAGAAGCAGACACCAAAAGGATGATGGAACGTTATCTTCCGCCCGAGCTTATCGGTGAACTTTATAAAAAAAATGCAAATATTGAGCCCGGGGGCAAGCTTCGCAAGGTGACAGTGCTGTTTTCAGATATCAGATCATTTACTTCCATTTCTGAATCTATGACTCCTGATGCCGTTGTGACACTCCTGAACAGTTATCTTTCAACTATGACAGATATAATTTTCAGCAGCAAAGGCACTATTGATAAATTTATCGGTGATGCAATCATGACAGTTTTCGGTGCACCGATTCAGAGCAGCGATGATGCTCTGAGGGCAGTCAGAACTGCAGTCTCAATGGAAAAAGCTCTCAAAGACTTTAATGCACTTCATAAAGAACTGCAGAGTCCTTTGGAAATAGGAATTGGAATTCATACCGGAGATGTCATTGCAGGAAACATCGGTTCAGAAAAGAGGCTGGACTATACTGTCATCGGGGACAACGTCAATCTGTCTTCCCGTATTGAAGGACTGACCAAGTTTTACAGGTGTCCTATCCTCATTTCACAGTCCACATACAATGAACTGAAGAACGAGATTTCTGACGGCACAATTCTCGCAAGAGAAGTGGACAATGTGAAAGTGAAAGGCAGATCAAACAGTATAGGAATTTATGAAGTGATGGGTTTTGAAGATCCGGCAGAGCAGATGTTAAAAATGCGCCTGAGGGATGATTTTGAAAAAGCACTTTTACTGTATAAAAATTTACAATTTGAAGATGCGAAGTCTGCATTCAGTGAAATTCAGAATGATTATCTGAGCGAACTGTACATGAGAAGGTGCGAAGACTATATCAGAAATCCTCCTGATATAAGCTGGGACGGAAGTTTTGCGTCTGAGATAAAGTGATCTGACTGCCTTGGAATGACTGGACTTTTTTCCTGAATTGGAAAAAGAATGAAAAATATGAATCCGTCTCAGATACGAATAATAGTTAAATCGGGTTTTCTGTACTTTCTTGGAATCTTTGCACTCGGCTTTGTTCTGGGGACAATACGGACTCTGGTTCTTGTTCCGCGCATTGGTGCTCTGTATGGAGTCCTTTTAGAGATTCCGATTATGCTTACGGTTTCCTGGTTTTTCTCTATTCGGCTCATCAGTCGCTGCTCTATTCCAAAGGATTTAAAGTCTCTGCTCTTTTTTGGGGAATGGGGATTTTTTCTGCTGATCATTACAGAAACATTATTTGCTGTTTATATTTTCGGGCAGTCATGGAGTGAATATCTGGACGGTCTGCAGACTCTGCCTGGTCTGCTTGGACTGACTGCACAGTTTATTTTTGGAATCATTCCCGTGTTTCATCATAAATAAGGCAGGTTATGGTTCCTGTGAGTATAATTATATTGTAAGTATAAATATCTTAGACACTGTTTAGAACGTTGTCCTGTATAGAACATCAGTCTTTTAAAAACTGAAATGCGGAGGAGTTGATTCAGCCTGAATTGAACTGAAGCTCAATATAGTGCGACTTTGTCAAGTCGCAGACAGATAAAAGCAGTGTAAAAATTAAAAAAGGACTTGTACAAGATTGAAATTGTATGAGATTGCCGATATGGACATTATACTTCCGGGAAGCGGCGACATTTCACAGTCATATTTCAGAGCATTTGATGATCTCTGGTCACGCAGGGAACAGAGAGAGTTTTTCGAGAGGACCCTGATGGGACTGATTTCAGAAACACACCGGAAAAATATAGAAAGGATGTCGGAGAAACTTCTGAATCAGGATTATCAGGACCTGCATCATTTTATGACAGTATCTCCCTGGGACAGAAATGAAATGAATGAAAAAAGAATTTCGTTCATAAAAGACAGTCGTGCTTTTCCGAAAGAAAGGGCGACGCTGATTCTCGACGACACAGGGGTGGTGAAAAGAGGGACAGCGACGGAAGGAGTCGGGTATCAGTATATCGGACAGGTGGGCAAGGTTGCGAATGGAAATGTCTTTGTGACATCTCATCTTGCAGATTCGAAAAAACATATTCCGCTTGACATAGTTGAATATATTCCTGATCCGAAAAAACTGAATCCGAATTTCAAGACCAAAATTGTTCTGGCAATAAGCCTTATAGAAAAAGCAATACAGAGAAAGATTGAGTTTGAATATGTAACTGCGGATGCCTGGTATGGTTCCAACCCTGATTTTATTAGGTATCTGGAAGATAATAATCTGACATACATTGCAGGAATAAAAAAGAACAGAACTGTTTTTTTCAGAATGCCCGGAGAACGGAAAAGCAATGAACACACGCTCGAGGAGATTATCCCGCTCCTGAAGGCGGAAGATTTTCGACCCATAGTCATTCAGCTGGCGGACGGTTCGAAGATGAAGCGTTTCTTCATCCGGATGGATTTGAAAATAAAAGGCCTGAAAGGAAAGAGAAGAGTGATCGTGGAAACAGATGACCCTTCAAATGTTTCTGAAAGCAAAAATACAAGACTTCTGATTTCGAATGCTGTATCATTCAGAGACGAGACTGTAGTGAAGTTCTATCATCTCAGAAACTGGATAGAAGTTTTTTACCGTGAAGTGAAAGACTTTCTCGGAGCAGATGATTATCAGGTCCGGTCAATGGAAAGGATTCTGCGGCATTGGACTCTCTGCATTGCCGCCTACAGCTTTCTTCAATGGATGCAGCACGAAAATACACTTTACGGTATGGTAAAAAAAAAACTGAAGACTCTCGGCGAGGTATTGAAAGCATACAGAATATATCTTCAGAAACTGAAACTTGAATGGCTCATCATGAATAAAGAGGATGCAGAATGCCAGTATAATTCTATTCTTCAGGCTTTATAATTATTCATTCTGACTTGACAAAGTCGCAATAAAAAGACTGCAGCTGAAACTCCGAAAAAGACAGCTGTAAACGAATCCTTGGACAAGGAGAAAAATTCTCTGAAAAAAGACTCTGAATCTGAAAAGG
>JBPOJG010000056.1:0-7208 GCA_052033835.1 Spirochaetota bacterium | reverse complement strand
TGGATGATAATCACAGACCGGTATCAGTGATGTCAGTTTCCGATTTTCTGCAGTTTGCTCTTAGGGAAAGTATTTCGGAGCTTCACACAATGATTGCAGATACTAGGCATCACAGCAGGCTTTTTTCAGTCAGTCCCGACAGTCCTGCATTTGAGGCGGTCAATGAAATGAATATTCATCATATCGAATGTCTCGTAGTCCTTTCCGAGGAGGGGTTTCTGGAGGGAATTGTTACCGCGAAAGATCTGATGAATTCTCTTTTTTTTGATGAAAAATTTAAAGACTGATTTCTTATATGAACGAATGGCGGCCAATGAAAACGGCAGTCTTAAGCACTTATCTGAAATTTTTTAAAATACCCTTGACGCATAAGCCCCTTAAAAAATAGTGATATTTCAAAGCTGTTTTTTTACAGCTTGGGGGCTCTATCTGCCCTCTTAGCTCAGTTGGTAGAGCACTTCCATGGTAAGGAAGGGGTCACCAGTTCAAGTCTGGTAGAGGGCTAATGGGTTGTGAATAGGCCTGTAGTTTAATGGTAGAACTAGGATCTCCAAAGTCCTTGGTGGGAGTTCGATTCTCTCCGGGCCTGCCAAATATGGTTTTTAAGGTTTAGGGAATGAAATTTTGGTTGTTTTTAAAAGAATGCAGAGCGGAACTGGAAAAGGTCTCCTGGCCCAGTAAAGACGAGGTTTACAAGTCCACTGGGGTTGTATTGGGCACTGTAATAGTATTTTCCCTCTTCCTCTTTTTTGTCGATTCTCTTTTTGTGAAAGGTTTAACTTGGCTCTGGAGTGCAGTAGCCAGATAATTGGTGATATTCTATGAGCGATTTTAAATGGTATGTATTGCAGGTCTATTCGGGTCATGAAAACAAAGTCAAGGCCAATATAGAAAAAATGGTCTCTCAGCACAGCCTGCAGGAAAAAATTGCTCAGATAAAAATTCCTACAATGGATGTTATTGAGATGAAGAACGGCAAGAAGAAAGTTTCCAAAAAGAAACTGATGCCGGGATACGTTCTCATTGAGATGAAGATGGATGATGATCTGCAGTTCAGGATTCACAGTCTTCCTTCAGTTGCGGCGTTTGTAGGGAAAAAGTCGAAGCCGGATCCATTGACCTTGGAAGAGATACAGAATCTCTTCAGTGAAATGGAAGATGTCAAATCGGATGAGCCGGTATCAAAGCCTCGCCTTCTTTATAAAGTGGGTGATACTTTGAAAATCGTAGACGGTCCTTTTGCGAATTTCAGCGGTATTGTGGATGAAATTTATCCGGACAAAGGACGTCTGCGCGTAAAGGTAGAAATATTTGGTCGTTCCACTCCTGTGGAATTGGATTATTTACAGGTTGGTAAACCTTCTTAAAACTTATAAGGATGATTTAAGAAATGGCAGCTAAAAAAGTAGTTAAGCAAATCAAACTTCAGGTGGAAGCCGGAAAAGCAAATCCAGCTCCTCCCGTAGGCCCTGCGCTCGGTCAGGCAGGTCTCAATATTATGGAATTCTGCAAGCAGTTCAATGAAAGAACTAAATCGCAGATAGGTTATAAACTTCCGGTTGTGATTACTGCCTTTTCTGATAAAAGTTTTACTTTCATCACTAAGTCTCCTCCAGCTGCCCTTTTGGTAAAAAAGGCAATTGGAATCGAGAGCGGTTCAGGAACTCCTCACGTAGCAAAAGTGGGAACGATCACTAGAAAGCAGCTCGAAGAAATAGCCAAGACAAAAATGGAAGATTTGAATGCAAATGATCTGGATGCAGCA
Organism: Spirochaetota bacterium; assembly: GCA_052033835.1. GTDB lineage: Bacteria > Spirochaetota > Leptospiria > Leptospirales > Leptospiraceae > DAORDI01. Next base: position 5,443 of record JBPOJG010000056.1, on the reverse strand, counting down.
GTTTTGATCATTGCAGGAACATGTCGTTCCATGGGCGTAAACGTAGAATTATAATCGGGGGAAAAAATGCATCGCGGAAAGAAATACAAAGCACAGTATCCAAAAGTAGACAGAACGAAGGTTTACCATCTGGAAGATGCCATCTCCCTGGCGAAAGATACTTCTTTCAGCAAGTTTGATGGAACTCTTGAAATTGCTACACAGGTAAATTACAAAAGTCTTCAGAACGTAAGAGGAACAATTTCCCTTCCGCATGGAACAGGAAAAAAAGTCAGAGTTCTTGTGTTCTGCAAGGGCGACAAGCAGAATGAGGCAAAAAATGCAGGTGCAGATTTTGTCGGTGATACAGACCTCATCGAAAAAGTAGCAGGAGGCTGGACAGATTTTGATGCCTGTGTTGCTACTCCTGATATGATGAAGGATGTAGGTAAGCTTGGTCCCGTATTAGGTAGAAAAGGTCTTATGCCAAAGCCTAAGGCTGGAACAGTAACAACAGATGTAGCGAAAGCAGTCAACGAGCTGAAAAGCGGGCGTGTGGAATACAGGCCAGACAAAGGTGGAGTGATTCACCTTGGAGTAGGAAAGGTTTCCTTTGACAAAGCAAAACTTTCTGAAAATGTCCGTGCAGTTGTTGCAGCTCTTATGAAGGATAAACCTTCTGATGCAAAAGGAGATTATCTGAAAAATTTCTCCGTATCTGCTACAATGGGAATTGGTGTCAAAGTCGACATCAAAGAAATCGTCAACGCAATCAATTAAAGGGATTTATTATGGCTCAACCGGAAAAAGTAGAAGCAGTAGCTGAACTTAAAAAAAGACTTGAAGCAGCTCCAAATTTTATCTTGGCAGCTTACAGCGGACTGACCGTAAAAGGAATGGAGGATTTGAGAAAGCAACTTCGCAAATCCAATGCTACAATCAAGGTCATCAAAAATAATCTTTTCCTCCGTGCATTGAAGGAATCCTCCAAGCACAGCGGGACTAAGATAGAATTTGGACCTGATTATAAAGGCCCTATGGCAGCAATTTTTGCAAATGAGGATCTTCCTGCAATTGCAAAAATCTGTAAAGAATTCAAAAAGACAAACGAAGTATTCGATGTCAGAGCTGGATTCTTTTCCGGTGAGGTATTGGATTCTAAAGGCGTTGAAGCAATTGCCGGTCTCCCAAGCAGGGAAGAACTTTTGGCTCAGATTGCTCGCGGCTTGAATGCACCGGCAACACAAATTGCATCTGGAATCAATCAGATTATGGCGAGTCTCGCAAGAGCTATCAACGCTGTTGCTGAGAAAAACGGAAAATAAGATTGGAATTAAAAGAGTAGAGTAAGGAGAATTAAAAAGTATGTCAACAACAGAAACTTTATTAGAGCAGATTGGTAATCTGACTTTGGTTCAGGCTGCTGAACTCGTGAAAGCGATGGAAGCAAAGTTTGGTATTTCCGCAGCTGCTCCAGTAGCTGTAGCTGTGGCTGGTGCCGGCGGCGGTGCTCCTGCGGCTGAAGAACCGACTGAAGTAAGTGTTATTCTGAAAGCTCATGGCGACAAAAAAATCGACGTGATCAAAGTAGTCCGTGAAATCACTGGACTTGGTCTGAAAGAAGCGAAAGACCTCGTAGAAGCAGGAAACAAGCCTGTGAAAGAAGGCATTTCTAAAGACGAAGCTAACGGAATCAAGGCTAAACTCGAAGCTGCAGGCGCTCAAATCGAGATTAAGTAATTACAGCCTTTGGCAAGCCTTTGGCGTTAAGCAAAAACAGCAAAACAACTAAAAACCGGTGGAGAGTTTCTCAAAGCCGGGATTATGTCTTTTTTACAGAAATACTTTTTTGGGGATGTATTTCTTGAAGAGACCTGAATTCTGTTCAATCGAATTACGGGTAATTCCCATATTTATTCTCGCAGATTTTACCAAATCCGAGTTCTCAAGGGTGTATTCATGAGCAAGTCCAAAGATAGAAAAAGAGTAAATTTCGGAAGGATCACTGATCTCACATATCTTCCAAATTTCATCCAAATCCAAAAAAAGTCATTTGATTGGTTCCTTCAGCCAGAAGTAAAGGATCCAACCAAGAGAAAGAATCAGGGTCTGGAGGCAGTTTTCCGGGAAACTTTTCCAATTGAAAGCCCAAACAGTGATGTGATAATGGAATACAGCCATTATCTGTTAGGTGAAATTAAAAGAGAGCCTCAGGAATGCAAGGATACAGATTCTTCATACGCAGTTCCCCTGAAGGCAGTCATACGTCTTATTATAAAAGAAACCATTCAGATCAGAGAAGAAGTCGTCTATATGGGCGATGTTCCCGTGATGACTGAACAGGGAACATTTATTATCAATGGAGCTGAAAGGGTTGTCGTCAGTCAGCTTCACAGATCTCCAGGTATTTTCTTTTCACAGGATCAGATGAAAGGAACATTCTCTGCAAGGGTCATTCCGTACAGAGGTTCTTGGCTGGAATTTGAAATTGACAATAAGGGCATTCTGGTTGCTAAAATCGACAGGAAGAAAAAATTTCCAGCAACACTTCTGTTGAAGGCTTTGGGAATCGGAAGCAACGAAGAGGTTCTCAGACTTTTCTACACTTCAACTAAGGCAAAACTCCAAAGTGCAAATCCTAAGGAACTGAAGAAGATCATTGGAAGAAGAACGATAGCGGATATCGTGAACAGTGAAACCGGTGAAGTTATGCTTGAGGCCGGTTCCAAGATCAATGAAGACAATATTGACATTCTGAAAGAAATGAAAGTCAAGGAAGTGGATCTGATTGATTTTCCAAAGCAGAAGGACAATCCTACAATCATTAACTGTCTCGAAAAAGACGCAGTCAATGACTACGAAGAGGCAATCAAAAAATTTCATCTGATTATGAGACCCGGTGAACCTTCCTCTTTGGAAAATGCTCAGGCAGAATTGAAAAGACTTTTCTTCTCTCCAAAAACATTTGATCTTGGAAAAGTAGGGCGCTACAAAATCAACAGTAAGTTTGAATACCACAGACCTGAAATTTTCAAGGAATGTGAAGACAGAACGCTCCGTCCTGAAGACATTATTGAAACTGTCAGATATCTGGTAATGCTTATTTCAGAAGTTGAAAATTATTTCCATGATGATATTGATCATTTGGGAAACAGAAGGATCAGATCAGTAGGAGAACTCTTAAGCAATCAGCTGAAGCTGGGTTTCTCCAGAGTGGAAAGAGTCATCAAAGAGAGAATGACTGTTCAGGAAGTGGAGCAGCAGACTCCAAGACTTCTGATTTCCATCAAACCGATCACCGCTGTCATAAATGAATTTTTCGGATCATCCCAGCTTTCCCAGTTTATGGATCAGATCAATCCTCTGGCAGAACTGACTCATAAGAGAAGACTGAATGCTCTCGGCCCCGGCGGTCTTTCAAGAGACAGAGCAGGATTTGAAGTGCGTGACGTTCATTACAGTCACTATGGCCGTATGTGTCCTATTGAAACTCCTGAAGGTCCAAACATCGGTCTTATTCTCTCTATGTCGTCGTATGCAAGAGTCAATGATTATGGATTCCTCGAAACACCGTACAGACTTGTAAAGTCCGGACGAGTGCACAAAAAGGAAATTGAATATCTGACTGCGGACAGAGAAGAATATCATTATATCGCACAGGCATCTGCGCCGATTGACGACAAGGGGGATTTTAAGGATAAACTGATTCCTACCCGTCACAGATCTGATTTCCCTTTCAGAAGTCCAAATGAAATCCAGTATATGGACATTGCTCCAATGCAGGTCGTTTCTGTATCCACTGCACTGATTCCGTTTTTGGAGCATGATGATGCGAACCGTGCTCTTATGGGTTCGAACATGCAGCGTCAGGCAGTTCCTCTTTTAGTGGAGGAAGCTCCTTTTGTAGGAACAGGAATGGAGGAAAGAGCAGCTTATGATTCCAGAATCTGTGTGATTGCTAAAAGAAGCGGAGTTGTCGTCAAGGTAGATGCAAGTAAAATCTGCGTGAGAGAAGAGGGTGTAAAAGAACTGGTTGAGTACCATCTTCTGAAATACAAGAAGACAAACCAGGGAACCTGCTTCAATCAGAAGCCTGTTGCAAAAGTCATTATGGCTTCTGACGACGGGAAAATCACCAAGATTACCAAGGAGAGAATTGAATTCACTTCTGAAACTGGTGTAAAATATAATTATGAACTGTTTGAAACTTACAGAGAATTCACTCCTCTCGTAAAAGAGGGGATTCATGTTACAAAAGGAACTGCAATTGCAGGTCAGGTTGTATACGGTGAAAAACTCGATCCGAACGGAAACATTATAGTAAAAGGAACAGTCCTCGCTGACGGTCCTGCAATTGACAACGGATATCTCGCACTTGGAAAGAATGTTCTTGTAGGCTTTATGCCTTGGGAAGGGTACAACTTCGAGGATGCGATCGTCATCAGTGAAAACATCGTAAAAGATGATGTGTTTACTTCGGTTCATATTGAAGAATTCGAAATCCAGGCAAGAGAAACTAAACTCGGTCAGGAACAGATTACAAGAGATATTCCTAATCTTTCAGACAAGGCTTTTAGAGACTTGGATGAGACTGGTGTCATCAGAATCGGCGCTGAAGTCAAGGCAGGGGATATTTTAGTCGGTATGGTGACTCCAAAAGGAGAAACTGATCTGACTCCTGAATACAAACTTCTGCATTCCATTTTCGGGGAAAAGGCAAAAGAAGTGAGAGATTCTTCACTCAGAATGCCGAACGGTTCCGAAGGAACAGTCATTGATATCAAAAGATTCTCCAGAGAGAAAGGTGATGATCTTCCTGCAGGAGTTGAGGAAATGGTCAAGGTTTATGTTGCCCGCAAGAGAAAACTGGTTGTCGGTGATAAAATGGCTGGACGTCACGGAAACAAAGGGGTTGTCGCAAGAGTGGTAGCAGTGGAAGATATGCCTTATATGGAAGACGGCACGCCTCTCGATATCGTTCTGAATCCTCTTGGGGTTCCTTCGCGTATGAACTTGGGTCAGATCTTTGAAACTCAGCTGGGTTTCATCGGTGAAAAACTGGGACTCAACTTTGAAACACCTGTATTTGACGGTGCAACGGAAGGGGATATTTCGAAATACAGTCAGGAAGCTTCACTTCCTCAGGATTCCAAGTTTGCACTGATTGACGGAAGAACTGGAGAGAGATTCATAAACAGAGTGTTCTGCGGTTATATTTATATGCTGAAACTCGCTCACCTTGTGGATGACAAAATGCATGCCCGTTCTACTGGTCCATATTCGCTTGTCACTCAGCAGCCTCTCGGCGGAAAGGCTCAGTTTGGGGGTCAGAGACTTGGGGAAATGGAAGTTTGGGCACTGGAAGCTTATGGGGCATCTCATACACTTCAGGAACTTCTGACAATCAAGTCGGATGATATGCTCGGAAGAGCAAGAATCTATGAAGCAATCGTGAAAGGTATAC
>JBPOJG010000416.1:0-2046 GCA_052033835.1 Spirochaetota bacterium | reverse complement strand
TGGAAAGGAATATGCTTGTAGAAAATTCCTCGTACGACTCGGTTCAATCTTTGAATTCCCTCTGATTCGTATTTGATCCATAACATATAATCATTTACGAATTTATCTCTGTCTGTCCTGAAACGTTTGAATTCAGCAGCAATCTTCTCCTTAACCTCAATGGAAATATCCTTGTTCTTCTTGAAGAACTGTATATAATCCATATACTCAGAGGTGATCGAAGGAACTCCGACGTTGTTCCATTCAGGACCGAGGATATTCTTGCAGAGTTCCCATCTGAATGCAGCAATTGCTTCAAGCATCATCGTTTTCAAATCACCCAATATGAAAATGGGGAATATGATTCTTCCCGGACTTTCCTTTGAACCAGCACCTCGCAGAACCGAAAGATCCTGCCACATCATAATCTTGCTTCCGATGGAAGGAACAAGAATGAAATCAGGAATGATGCTTCTCTGTACGAATTCTTTTCTGATATGTTCATTGTTGATCATGACTTCTCTGTTGAATGCAGAGTAGTCAATCTGAAGTATTTCGTTCAATGTATCCGACAGAGCCTTTCTTGTGACGATCGTCTTGTCCAAAGGAAGAGTGATATGAAATTTTGTGAGGATCGGAAGAAAGTTTCCTGGATTTCCTGTAGTCAGTCTTACGTTAGGCTGATACATAGCATTCATCTCATATCTCAGTCGATTTTCATTCGTATCAATATTGGCAGGTACGTCTGATTCTTTTTTGAAAGGCATATCCTTGTCATCATTTTTGATTTTGTCAAAGTATGTCTGACCGAGTTCATCGAGGGAGGTGACAAAATTTTTGTTGTAGATCTGTTCGAGCCATTCTGTTCCTGTATGGATAGGAATATTCGGTGCACCTTTTTCGGTGTCTTCAGCAGTGTACAGATACATCACCTGATTGGGTTCGAGAAGTGTCTCATCAAAGTATCCGTATTTGAGCATCATCTGCACAGGCTTCGGAACGTTGTGATTTCCTGTGATGTATTTCTGCATACAGCTTGAATATACATCCCAGTATGTTTTGATCAGATTCTTTCTGATTTTTCTTGTCTCATTGTCCGCATCAAAAGGATTTTTGAGCGTCTTAAGCTTGGCGAGGAGAGCCGTGAATTCCTTGACCTGCTCCTGCGGAATTTTTGCAAAATTCAGGATCTTGGATGCAGAGTTGTCCAGATCCCTTTTCAGAGCTTCCATATCCACTGTGATGGAAACAGTCGTGTCTGCTCCGCCTACAGGAAGAATATCGTCGAGAAGACTTGAATCCAGAGTCTGCGCAATTTTCTTTGCCTTGGAAATCAGATTGTTCAGATTCGGAGAAGTCCCCGGATATTCCTTATAAAATATGTTTCTGTATACCAGAAGAAATCTGGAGCATTTTTCTCCCACTGTCTCCATCAATGGAACAATGACTTCCGGCTTTTCATCTCCGCTTCCTGTTTCTGCAAGATCGAGAACCATATAGAATTTGTCTATCAGTCCGTCTGCTCCGTAAAGAGAATTCATTGAACTGTGGAGATTTGTCAGAAGCTCATCGAGATCATCTACCATTGCTGAAAATGACTGTGAGAATTTTTCGCATATTCTGATGAGTATGGAAATATCTGCTTCATACATAGGTGTCTGGATTGCAGGATCGAGGGCGAGAATTTTTCTCATAAAATGAAACTCTTCATCTTCGATCTCGATCTCTTCGGGATATACCTTCTTTAAAAGTTCATGATGATCTTCATCAAAGAACATTCTCTGAACCGTCTCAGGAAGTTTCCCCCCGCTTTCCCAGAAGGTGCTCAGATTTTTTCTGACAAGCCTCAGACATTCATCGGAAATGTACTCGTCTTCTGAATATATATACTTTTCTTTTTCAATGTCCTTGAACATGGAAGGTTCCATCGAATAATATGAGAGAGACATATTGTCTCTGATCTGTTCCACGCCGGACGAAAGGGAACTGATTGCGTTCATTTTTTTGGTCAGTTCCAGAATTTCGCGGAGAAGAGTTCTCGCGATCATTACGCCGAGGGACATTTTG
>JBPOJG010000370.1:0-7191 GCA_052033835.1 Spirochaetota bacterium | reverse complement strand
ATGGCGACTCAAATATTCAGATCTGAAGAGAGACAGGTTCTGTTCTATACAGTTCATAATCAGAAAATTACAGTTCTTGGAGGAGATTTCGGTTACAGTTTCAAGACTGTGGTCTGTGATCTCGATGATGACGGGAAATATGAATGTATATATACGTATGATTCCGGTTCAGGTGTTTCTGTCGGAATTTTGGGAATTTATTCTCCTTTTGAAAAGATTGAAATCGGCAGATCCTGCATAATTCCCTCAGGACACGCTATGGCATATTTTGTCTTCGAAAAAAAATCAGAAAAACAAGTGGAAGTATATGTGAATTCAATGGATGAAAAAATAATGCAGGGAACTTTTGAATTGGAAGTATCCGGCGGCAGGAAAAGACTGGAGATCAGAAAAACCCCGATCTGAATTGATATTGTCGGTATGCAGGTGAGGCTTTGTAAAAACTAAGGTTTAATCCGGATCTCAAAAAAGCAAAATGAATTAGATCAATAGCGAAGCCAAATCAAGCGATTGATGGACTTAGTTTATGGAACAGGTTTTTTGATGTGAGAATCTGAATATATTATCATGAAGAAGAAATTTTCATAGACGGAAGTTTTGGAACGGTCGGTCTGAATATTGCTGATATGCTATTGATTGATGAAATAGCGGATTTTCATGCTTGAATGAAAATCCGAATGGTCTGATAAGACAGATTTCAGAAGATCCCTGAAAAGAAGGTTGCCGAAATTGAAAGGACTTTGAATGATCGTCCCAGAAAGAAATTATACTATGCAACGCCTTCTAAGGCCTTTGCTCAGTACACATAAACGCTGCACTTAATAGTTGAATCTGTTTGTAAATAAAGGAGAAAGCATGAAGTATAAATTTATTTTCATTATTGTACTGGGAGCGGGAATTTCCTGTTCTTCCGTTCAGGAAATTCCGGCGGTAAAGGAAACGCCGCCTGCTGTGGAAAAGAGGGCTTATCCGATTCCTTCGCCGACGGAAAGAAAGCAGGATGAGAACGGATGTCAGATCTACCAAAAAGAAAATTTTCCTCCGACGGAAGGCGCAGAGGACGGACGTTTTACACTTGGTGTAAAAGGCAGGCGTATTATGTACGGTTATCCGATGCCCATCTCGACATCTCATTTTGTCGTTCAGGTAAATGATCTGTACGGCAGCAATTCCAATGTTTTCGGCTGCAAGGCTGAATTCATTCTGTCCAAAGGAAATGAAAGAGAAAAAATTTTTCAATTTCATGGAATCGAAATTGCGCAGAAGCTGATCCCTGTCACCAAAACACTGCAGGAAACGGAAAGCATAGAAACTACGCAATATTATAAAATTGAATATCAGTTGAAGAACCTCATGGACTATCCTCAGAAAGTGAATTTCTCACTTCTGGTTGATACAATGGTTGATGACAATGATGCTGCAAAATTTTATTTCAAAGATAAAATTATCGAATCAGAACATTTCCTTGCATCGGATGAATTTCCTGATAACATTCTTGTTTTTCAGGAAAAAAATAATTTCAAAAAGACAGTATCGGAATTTCTCATTCGAAACCGGAATACGAAACCTGCAGATGAACTGTATATCGGGAAATGGCCGGAATTTCATAAAGTTTTAGACACGGTACAGATTGACGGGGATCAGTATCTGGACAGTGCAGTTCTGATGCGATGGAAAGAAATGGAAATGGGCCCCTCGGTTTCTAAGGAAATCAGCACATATTACGGACTGCATACAGGGATAAACGGCGGGCTGCAGCTGAGATACAATCAGGCCTCCGGCAGTCTGAAGAACATTGCATTATTTTTTGATTCAGGATCTGCAGGCATAAGCCTGGCAGAAAAGAAAAAACTGGATGAGTTTATCAGTCAGGAACTGAAGGAAAAAAAAATCCTCGGAATAGCAGTCACCGGATATTCCGATGCGCCCGGCAGTGATAAACTCAACCTTGATTTTTCGAGGAAAAGAGCAAACGCAGCTTTTCAGTACATAAGAGCAAAGACAAAACTGTCGGAAAACTTGTTTATTCTGAAATTTCTGGGAAAGAGTCTGTCTCTCAATAATAAAGAGACCTTGGCAAAAGGAAACAGGAACGACAGAAGAGTCGAAATTCAGATTTTTGTGGAATGAATTTTACGAATATGACGTGCAGGCGAGAAAACTGACAGTCTCGTAGTACTAGGTGGAGACTGCCTAATGTTCGCGGGCTGATTTAATGGACTTTCAGTTTCCCGAAACAGATTGACTTCCTTGCCGGTCAAATCTATATAAGTATTTATGAAAATACTCATATTCAATCTGTTTTTTATTCTAGTATCGGTTTCGCTTTCTGCAAATATGCGTGCACCTCTGTTTCTTTTCAGTCCGGCCTCTTATGCTGCTTCTTCAGTTTCAGGCGAACTGACTGTAAAAAAAGAGGACCTCCATTTTGACTGTCCTAAATATGAGAAACCGTCATCCGACAAGGGCGGTTTCTCTCAGGAAGCTCTTGAGGCATTCTGCACTGTCACTGCTGTCTATGAGATCGGTGCAGACAGAGACAGTACTTTCCGTTTTGAATTTATCCTTCCTTCTTCAAATGAGACGACAGTGACAGTAAATGAGGAAAAATCACAAAAAATAAATCCAGTGATTATTAAAAAACTTACAGATTCTGAAAAGGAAATCTACAGGGTCCGTCATGAAAGATGCGTCGCCTGCACGGATAAAAATGAAATTTCTCTGTACAGAGTGAGTTTTACCGGTGCTCTGAAGAAGGGCACAAACAGAATCAGTGCGGAATACAGGCAGATCCTCGGATACTCTGAAACAAGTTACGGATATTTTTCCTCAAGTAAATGGGCGGCTGAATTCAGTTATGAACTCTGGCCTCTGAAAGAATGGAAACTTGCCTCTGATTTTCAGATGAATGTCCGGTTTTCTGTTCCGAGTCCCGGTTTTTTCAGTTCAGTCGGCACATCCTGCAGGGGAGAGGATCTGAATTTTCAGAAATATCCTTTCTCCATACTGAAAAAAGAATACAAAATATCTGAAACAGGAACACTCCATCAGCCGGAAAGAACAAAACCGAATCCTTTTTCCAATCTGAAAGAAAAAAGAAAAATCAGTGAAAAAGACGGTAAGATTCTTTACGAAGTCAGCTTCGGAAATTCATTTCCTGACAGAATCATCTGTTCTTACGGTCACACTTCGGAACGGTGAGTTTTTTGTAACTCAGGGATTGTGTAAAAAGCATAAAAATGGGGTTCACGCTAAAGACGCGGGGTTCGCGGAGCACTGATTTCGCTTCGCTATTGACCCAAATCTCTTGTAGATTTTGAACTCTGCATAAACTCTGAGTTTTTACACACTCTCTGAGTCAAAGACGCAGTGAGCCTAGATTTGGCAGGCTGCTCACTACTAGTGCCGGCGGCCCTAAGGTCTCGCAAACTTGGAAGCCGCTGCAAACTTGGAAGCCGCTGCAAACTTGGAAGCCGCTGCAAACTTGGAAGCCGCTGCAAACTTGGAAGCCGCTGCACATTCTCACGCCGAAAGAAGAGTGTAACTCATCACGGTCAGCTTCCAGGAAGCAGGAAGAACGATAACACACAAAATAATATATTCTCTTATCAATAGACTTTTAAACATTCTGAAGATGCAGTACAGTGCGCAGATATCGTATCCTATGATAAATGGGGTAAGGATCACAGACTGATCCAGTCCGAACAGACTCAGAACAGACATTGGGAAAGAAACAAATCCCAGAACGAAATTCAGCACAAGCATCTCTGAGGGAACCGGAGGAACATTGTAGACAGAGTAAAAACCAAAATAAGAGATCAGATTGGATACAGAAAAGAGGACAGTGACGGCCAGAAACACTTGAATTCCATTTTTAAATTTCATACACAGATTTTTTGTCGGCAGAGGGTGCTGTCTATCATAAATGAGGTACCTTCACTGGATTTATTTCAGCTATGCTAAGGCCAAGGTCAGCTCACAATGACTTATTAGACTAATTGGAAAGGCGAGTTGAATTAACTCTGCCGTGGGGACTGTGTTCAGATCTGACTTGACAGAAACTGCAGACCTTCCAAAATCTTTTTATGAAATATAATTCTTATTCAGTGCTCGAAAAGGGCGGACCTGTAAAACTCGTTCAGACAGAAAGATCTGAACTGGGAGTGCTCGACTGCAGAATCAAAGTAGAGACTTGCGGGATCTGTCACAGTGATCTGCATATGATAGACAATGACTGGAGAATCAGCAGTTATCCTCTTGTGCCTGGGCACGAGATTGTAGGTACTGTCATTGAGACGGGTGCAATGGTCGGTCATCTGAAAATCGGCGACCGGGCAGGAGTAGGCTGGCAGGCAGGAGCCTGTATGGAATGTTCTGACTGCATACGCGGAGATGAAAATCTCTGTGATAAGAACATTGGAACCATTGTTGGAAGGAATGGAGGATTTGCAGAAGAGATTACTCTAGACAGCAGATTTGCATTTCGTATTCCTGAAGCTCTTCCTTCCGAGAAAGCATCACCGCTTTTATGTGCTGGCATTACAGTGTATTCAGCTCTTCATTATGCAGGAATACAGGTAGGAGGCAATATCGGAGTGATAGGGATGGGAGGACTTGGCCATCTGGCTCTTCTGTTTGCTTCCAAGCTCGGAAACAGAGTTACAGTGTTTACAACAAGTGAGGACAAGGCAGAGTTTGCCCAGAGTCTCGGTGCGTCTGAAGTTCTTGTCAATCCGAAAAGAAAGGAAAAACCGTCCAGAAAGATGAACATTATTATCAATACTGCCCCGAACGATCTGGACTGGTCATATTATTTGAATCTTCTGGACAGTGACGGTACACTGACATTTGTGGGAGTTCCTCCTTCCCCATTAAGTCTGAATATCGGACAGCTGCTTGCCAAAAGAAAAAAGATCACTGCAAGTCCGATAGGCGGGAGAGCAATTATGAATGAGATGCTTCAGACTGCAGCTGATCATAAAATTTTTCCGATCATTGAAGTTTTTTCGCCTTCAGAGTTTGAAACTGCAATTGATAAGGTCAGACAGAATAAAATCAGATACCGTGCGGTCATAGATTTCAGAAAATAATGAAAACGATATTAAAAGTATACAATATATATGTATTTATTGTTCTCTGTATTTTTTTCGGATTTGCTCTGATTCTTCATTCACAGGAACTTCTTTTCCGTGAACCCGAAGTAAAGATATCCGATGCCTTTTCTATGATCGGAGACAGCAGAACTCAGTATATTTTTCTGCCGGGAATACCGACCGCTGACTGGGAGGACGAACCGTATCTCGGTCAGTACAGATCCGGATGTTCGGGAGGAAAGACTGGGATTCAGAATGCGGGAATTGCGGGAAGCACAGCATCTGACTGGGTTTCCATTCTCAGGGACGGGAAGCTCAAGCCGGAATCTCTGCATGAAAGGGTAGTTGTGCTTGTAGGCGGAAATGATGTTCTTAGGCATATTCATAAATGGAAGGGAGTCTATTCCTGGAATGTGGCAGAGAGGGAAGAAATCCTGGACGGCATTCACAGTGATGTAAAGGAAATTGTAAGAATTCTTCGATCCTGGAACAAGTCTGTCATTGTGCAGACTCATTTTTATGCAAATCCTAAAGTGAAGACTGCATCAACAAAAGCGGTAAATCAGGGAGTGATGGGGCTTAATCTGAGACTGTATGAAACTTATTATCCAAAGAATGACGGGAAAACTTATGACAGTGAAGTGAGTCTGGCATTCGTCAAGCCGGAGTTTGATTCAAAGCTTTTTTTTGATCAGGTGCATCTCAATCATCTGGGATTTCAGCTGCATTCCTATTTTCTGAATCTGGAACTTCAGAAAAGATGCTGGTGGTAAAATATTTTTTAATGCTCTTTTGAAAAGACTGGTTTGAATTTTTCTTCCAATTCGGAAAGAGTTGCCATGATTTTATATTGCCTTTTCTTAAATCATCGGTCAAGAAAAAAACTCAAAAAACCATATGCTTTAGCGCATTTATTTAACGTGAAGTGAAAATGCCGGGTCAGATTTAAAATCGACAGACCAAAGTTTACAGATAAGATTTTTGTAATGCTAAAAAAATTGTAATATGTGACAGGGGCTGATGTGCCGTTCAGGTTAGCCTAGCGCTGCGAAAAAAAGGGGTCGTGTAAAAGCTGTTTTTCACCGCGAAGGGCACGAAGAACGCGAAGATACGACAAGTCTATTGAATTAAATTCCATAATACCTGGGTAACTCAATGCATTAGATAATTATATTATAATTATCTAATGCATTATCCGCGTGTTGGGCTTACACAGTCCCTGCCTTCAGCTTGTCTGTAAAAAACTGAAGTTTGTATTTTGTTTTCAAATCCTGAACTGATTTTTTCATCTCCATTTCAGATTTTGATTGAATCATTTCCTGTCTGATCCTGTCTTTTGCCTGATCAAAACTGACTTTGGCATAAGCAGTGGACTTTCCTGCTTCATAAACAGATTTTACTTCGGCATCTGAAATTTCTCTGTTTTTTGTCTGAATGTCTTTTACGAAAAGTGCCCAGTAAAGACTTCTTTCCATAAATTTTTCAGCAGTTTTATACTGTTCAGAACTTCTGACTGTTTTTCCTTTATCGGATTCAGCAATGACTTTTCCAGGAATGATCAGATTATGAAGAAATCTCTGCATTTCGAGCATCTCAGCCGATTTGTCAGGGGAGCTGTTTCTGTAACCGTTGATTTTCGCAAATTCCTTTTCCAGATCAGCGATTGTAAATTTAGATTCACCTTTTGATAAAAGAACTGTTTCAGGCTTTTCTTTAGAAAGAATTTCCGGTCTCTGTTTTGCAATTTCTGCAATCTGGTAACCTGAATCTTTCAGAAGTTTTTCAAACTCTTCAGGCCAGATCTTTTCTTCAAATTTTTTAGTATAATGATTTGCAGTCATCTTTGCTTTTTCAGAAAGTTTAGGATCATCTTCTGCATAGTATTCAGCAGATTTTTTCTGATTTTCGTTCTGGGAAGCATTCTGATATTCAATTGCCATCTCACGGAAATCCTTGAATTTTCCTTTCAGATAAGCTTCGAGTTTCTTTGCTTTTACTTTTTTGATTTCAGTGATTCTGTAGATATAACTGTTTCCTTCAAATTCTTTCTTGTAGAATTTTCCGTCTTTTTTGTCTATACCTTCCTTGAATACAAGTT
>JBPOJG010000448.1:0-11360 GCA_052033835.1 Spirochaetota bacterium | reverse complement strand
CAAAGATTTCACAGATACAGAAAACACAGAATTCACTTACAGAATCAGTCAATTCACAGATGAGTATGTCACAGAACCTTGCCAGTTCGTCTGAAGAACTCAGTGCATCGGCTGAAAAAATCAGCGGAGAAATGAAAGAAATTGCAGATATCTCTGAATCAATTATGTATCTTTCCCTGGAGGAAAATGCCAAGATGGAAGGATGCATTGAAACAATTGTCAGACTAAAAGGGTATGCAATGGAGCTGAAAGAGGCAAATGAAAAAAGCAGAACTGAAATGAACGGTTTTTTTGAGTCTCTTTCTGCAATCAGAGGCTGGCTGGATGATATTCGGGAAATTGCCGGAAATACAAATCTGCTGGCGGTAAATGCAGCAATAGAAGCAGCTCATGCAAAGGAATACGGAAAAGGATTCGGGATCATTTCTAAAGAAATTTATAATCTTGCAGTCAATTCGAAGGAACTGATGAAATCCGTAAACAGATCATTTCAGGACATAGAACAGAAATACAGATATCTGAAGGAGCACACTGACCTTCATATAGAGACCGCAAATAAAACGATTTCGGGAATTGAGATTATTAAAGATGAGCTGGAAAAAACAAGAGGTTTTTCTGAACAGACTAAGCTTGGAATGGACAGTCTCTCAAAAAATATTCTTTCAGTCAAGGAAAGTCTTGATCAGATCAAAAAAGAATCAGAAAATACTGCAGAACGCGCCTCAATGCTTGTATCAGAAGCAGACGTCCTTCTTCAGGTAAATGAAAGCATCCGAAATGAAAGTATTGGAATTTACGGACTGATTGAAGATACAGTCCGAATTATCAGCACTGAAAATCCTGTATGGCTGTTTGAATTCATAAGAGCCAGACGGAATGATCATTTAAAGTGGGTGAGGGCGGTCCAGTCAGCAGTGAAAGAAATGAATGCTCTGCTGATCCCTGAACTCAATCCTAGAAACTGCAAAATGGGACTTTGGTACTATGCTGCTCATATAGTCAATCCCGACCAGAACAGAATTCATGAAAAAATTGAAGTCCCTCATACACTCCTCCATGAGTCAGGGAAGCGGATAAAGAATGCAATAGAAAATAATGAAAAAGATGAAGCTCTTTCGGCCTGTGAAGAAATGCAGAAACATTACAGAGACATCTCTGTTATTTTTGATGAATATGAAAAATTTCTGGAAGAAGAAGTTTTTCTAATGAAATTTTAAATATATCTGAACTTACTGCTGCTTTGTTTTTACTCAGATCCGGAAGATACATTAGAAACATCTAATGTATCTTTTACTTATGTCCTGACTGAGATTTTTGCTTTTAGAACATTCATCCGGCAGGAAATCAAATCCTCTTGAATGCAATGATTGCGATATCATCATTCAGTTCAGACGGACCCTCGCAGAATATTTTCTTTCCGGAGAATTCTTCAGCATCCCGGGCAAGTGTCAGTGTCAGATTTTCCACATTGTCCTTGGATGTTTTCTGAATGATGTTTTCCATTCTGTCGGTTCCGTAAAGTTCCCCTGCAGAATTCATTGCTTCATTCAGTCCGTCTGTATACTGGAAGAATATATCGCCTTTTTTCAGAGTGACAGTGCATACTTCAAGTGTGGTTTCAAAGATATCATTGTCAATTGCTCCAAGAGGCATTCCGCCGGAACCGAGCAGTTCCACCTTGTTCGAATCAGCTCTGTACAATGCCGGTTTGGAATGACCGCAGCTGCAGTAAGTCACTGTTCCGTCCTTAGGATCGAACATCCCCAGAAAAAAAGTGACAAAAATATGAGAAGGAGTATCCTGATATACCTGTTCATTCAGAAGCAGAAGAATCTTCAGCAGATCAGTTTCATCGGACCGGATCAGTGAATGAAGATGAGAACGCAGTGCCACCATTACAAGTGCAGGTCCGATCCCGTGATTGGAAACATCTCCAATGCAGAAAGCTGTCTTTCCGTCCTTTGAATTCATATAATCATAATAGTCTCCGCCCACTCCGGACATTGATTTGTAGAAATTTCCAAACTGGAGGACACCGGTGGAATTCGAAGGCATTTCCACCGGAAGCAGACCTTTCTGAATGTCTTCTGCAGCGGCGTACTCCATCATCATTTCATGCCTGTGTTTCAGATCTGCAGTCATCTTATTCAATGCAGTGGTCAGTATGCCGAATTCATCACTGCCGCCATGTTCAAACTTTGTGTCCAGATTTCCTTTTCCAAGTTCATCTGCAGAATTTATAATTTTCTTTATCTTTTTTACTACTCTTCCGGAGAAGTAAAATGCGGAAACTGTCCCTGCAATACCGATAAGGAAAAGCACAGAAAGCATTGTTTTTAAATTATTCCATATCCCATCATACCCGTCCTGCATATCGGTAATAATTCGAATGAATCCCGCCTTGCTCTCGTCGAGCAGCTGATCTGTCAGACCGCTTTCATTTTCACCGCTTAAAATGGGAGTCATATCCAGATCCCACATTATCTCTTCTGCTTCGGATCGGCTCTTGTTTATAATTCCTCCGGAAATCAGCTTTTTCAATTCAGCAGGAGGGGCTTCAGATTTTGCATTTATAATCCACTCTCGTATCTTTTTCCATTTTTCAGTTTCAGACTGTTTAGTCTTTGAATCCGCTTCAATGAAATCTTCGTATTCATACTGACTGGATTTGTATTTCAGAACTATTTTCTCATACAGCGCAGCATCTCTCAGATTGAGCATTGCCTCCTTTTCCAAAAGAGGCGGAAAACTGTAACTTTCCGGATGCCGTTTTTCATATTCAGTCAGATGTTTCAGTTTTTTCAAAGTCTCATCTGCAAGTTTTTTTCTTTCAGCAATAACCTTGGAATATTCGGAATACAGATTCCTGAATATTAAATCATCAGAAAGAGGTTTGTTTATTTTCTCTTTTCTCAGTGCCTCAAGTCTAGTTTTGATTTTACCGGAAATCTCACTGAATTTTTTCTGAACTGCTTTTTCATTTTCCAGATATTCCTTCCACTCCTGTCCCGTTGAAAAAGCTGTAAGTGCTCTGATTCTTTTTACAATAGGGTACTGGCTGTAGTTGATGGAATATTGAATTCGGAAAGCTCTGTCTTCAAATTTAAAATCTCTTTTGTCTTTGATAAAGTCTTCTTCTGATTTCGGTTTTATGATCCATGCTTTGACTTTTTCCAAAAAGGGTTTTTCTTCAGAATTCTTTTTCAATACGGATAGAAATTCCTGAAAATCCTTTTCTGCAAAATCCAGCATTTTGTCTCCGTTGATTTTCGAAGCGGATTCCTTTTCTTTTGAGTCCGTTAAAAATGAGACCGTATCGAATCCGACAACTGCTTCAATATCATTGCCCAGTTTGTGAATAGAATAAGACTGTATTCTTATTTTATCCAATGAAAGATCCAGATCATTTTCCTTATTCAACTCTAAACTTAATTCTGAGATTTTCCTTTTCTGTTCATTTTTGTAATAACCGAATATTTCTTTCCGTAAATTTTTATTTGCCTTGTTCAGATCCTTTTCCAGTTCTGCGATTTTTTTCTCCAAGTCATCTTTCTTGGAACTGGAACTATCATTCGTTTTATTGACCGCTGCATTGTACGCCATCTGGACTTTAGCAGCTTTGCCGGCTAAACCTTTCAGTTTCTGAAATTCCCGATCTGAAATTATTTTACCGTTCCTGTCTCGAAACTGAAGCCTGACATTGGTTTCGAGTTCCTCAATATCCTTGTCTGAAAGATACTGGGAAAAGAATGTGGAACCCATTGCTGCATACGTTTCTTTCCCGACGATTTTTCCGAGCATTCCGCCCATTTTAATTTTGAATAATCCGAGATTTGCCTCTTTTGTTTTCTGGAAGTACTGAACTGACTGGTATTTCTGAAGTTCTCTTTTTTTTTCTTTTGCATTTTCTTTAAAAGTCTCAACCATAATCAGACTTTTTGCTGATATTTCGATGTCTTCCACTGCAGAACTGATGTATTTTTTTACCGCACCGACTTTAAGACTGAGATTGTCGTCGAGTGCCCTATACTGAACTGCCAGAGTGAAGATAGAGGCAATAATAATGATTGCTGTAATAAAGAAGGCTGTAAAATAAGACAGCTTCTCCCTGATTCCTCTGATGATTTTTTTCCAGTCAAACATTTTCATTGTCTTCACCTTTCAGTTCCTTGATAAGAGTCAGTCTGTTTTTTTTATCTGATGTAAATTCGTATGATGCTTTCATTATTTTTCTGACGATATGAATTCCCATCCCTCCGTCTTCCCCTCTGTCCAGATGTTCATTGATGTTGACTTCCGGAGCAGAAAGAGGATTGAATGGAATTCCTTCATCCGTAAAAACACATATAATCCTGTCAGGATACAGTGTCATCTCTGCTTCTATAAAGGATTCAGTTCTGTCCGGAAATCCATGTTCAATAATGTTTGAAAGAATTTCATCAAGAGAGAGTACCACCCTCATTTTATTTTTAGAGCTCAGTGAATTCCCGATGAACTTTTCCGCCTCTTCACGGAAAAATGAAAGTTCCTCAAGACTGTTTTTCAGATGAAGTCTGTGGAACTTCATCTCATCATCGCCTTCTCATAAAATCAGAAACCCTTGAGTGCTTCATCGAGACTCGGGAATACCTTGAAAGCCTTTGAGAAACCCATTACATCAAATGCATCTTTTACTGCAGGCTGAAAACTGCAGATTCTCAGTTCACCGCCTTTTTTTCGAGATGCAGTGAGACCTGCCAGAAGTGCACCGGCTCCTGCCGATGACAGATAAGTCACACCGTTCATATTCACTGCAAGTTTAGTCTTTCCTGATGCGATCCCTGATTCAAGTTTTGTTTTTAATGCAGGGGATGTGTGTGCATCCATAACTCCGGTGATGATCAGTATCCAGACTCCGTCCGTTTCAATTTCTTCAATGTTCATATTTTCTTCTCTCCCTATTATAAGAATGCATATTGTCTGCCGAATTGTGATTCTTTTCTTTGTTCCGTGATCAGTAAATCAGGCTTTCATTACGAATTTTTTTTCAGTTCCTTCCAGAGATTTTTTTCAGAAATTACCTTATGCATTCTGCCTTCCAGTTTGTCGATTTCCATAAAATACTTGATTTCGGAATTTCCCTGAAAAATGAACGCATACTTCCTGATTCCCTGAATTGCCTTTCGGAGTTCACCGTCTGATATTCCTTTGAATATCAGATAATAAAGCTGAATCGCTATCAGATCATTCAGTTCTGCCCGAAATCCAGGAGTTCTGTTTTCGAGAGCATCAATGACCTGTTCCACTTCATCTCTGTTGTTGTCTTCCTGTTCAGCATAATAGATCAGATAATTGGAAATCAGTTTTCTGCATCTGGCAATATCGTCCTTCTTGCTGTATATGGATATCTGATTGAAAAGACTGAGTGCTTCCTTCTGGATCTTAATTTTTATTTCCGGTTTCTCCAGTTCAATGACAGGAGCGTTAAGAGTCGTCTTAAGTTCATCAGAAGAAAGATTTTCCAGTCTGTCCGTAAATGTTTCTTCCTTCTTTTTCTGATTCTCTTCATTGAATTCTGAAAGAGGTTTTTCAATGACCGTAATAAATTCAACTGCTTCCTGACTTTTTGCAAGTGCGAGACTTGAACTGATCTTGTCGAGTACAAACAGACTTGAATTTCCGAGTGATGTATATGATTCCCTCATAGACTGAGAAATCAGTCGCTTGCACAGAGGTCCAAGGGTATGAAGCTTTGAAAAATCGAATCTGGACTCTTCGATTCTCGCCATAAGAAACTGTGAGTCTCTGTATTTTACCTGTCTTTCCCAGCCCGCGTAAACAAGCGGTGCATACAGATGTTTATGGAACATAGTCTTGCCTGTGACTGCAAGCAGTCTGATATAACGGCTGAGTTCTTCCGCAAGAGAAGGAGATATTTTTTTTGTGCTTTTCTGGATACTCATATATTATCTTTTCCTGCTTCCAGTAAGTTCTTTAGTCGCCCTAATCAGGCATTGTCCATTTTTTCAGATAAAGACAGACAGCACAAGAAATTTTCTGATCTTTCGAAATGATATTCATCAGTTCTCTTACTTTCAGCAGTCAGAAAGGGGAATCCGGACTGATATTCGGTTGACCTCAAATGCACCTGTAATGCCTTGTATTTTAAAGAGGCCCCAAATGACTGAAACCCTGGTAGTGATTCCTGCATACAATGAACAGGAGACAATTGAAGAAGTAGTCAGGCTGACAATCAGACATTCTGATGTATGTGTCGTTGATGACGGTTCAAAGGACAGTACTCCTGAAATCCTGAGCAAACTGAAGACTGAATTCGGGGACAGGCTTCATATCATTCGACATATTAAGAATACCCACATTCCAGGCGGAATTCAGGACGGAATGAAGCTTGCATTGGAAAAAGATTACAAATACACAGTGACAATGGATGCAGGTATGTCCCATGATCCGGACAGACTTCCTGATTTTTTTGCACTTAAAAATTTTGATCTTGTGATCGGCCAGAGGGCAGTGACTGAAAATGTTCCGTTATACAGAAAACTGATTTCCTGGTGTGCAGCAAGGGTAATGAATTACTGCCTGTCTCCTTCCATTTTGAATTTTTGGGGACCCGGCATTAAGGACTGTACTTCAGGTTACAGAATGTATTCTAAATCGGCATTTGAAAGAATCGCAAAACATAAACTGGAATCAATTGCTTTTGATTTTCATATGGAAGCACTTTATCTTACATACAAAAACGGGGGTAAGGTAAAAGAACTGCCTATTCATTACAAATTTTCAAATTCTTCATTCAATAAGAAGGTTTTCAAACAGGCACTTGCATTTGCATGGAAACTGTTTAAGAAAAAATTCTGAGTGCTTAGATAAAAAAACTGATTATAAAAAGCAGAACAGAAAAATAGAGACAATAGAGAGTAAACGTTTTTATGAATTCCAGTCTTCTTACTGAAACTGCATTGCCTTTCAGTCTGGAATAAATAATTCCCTGCTTTTCGGTTTCCAGTTTTCTGCATTCAGCAATGTCTCCGACTCTCAGTCTGCTGACTGAAGCTGTATCGGTTTCTTCCGTTTTTTCGTGAAGCATACCTGTCCTGTCGGAAAATACGTAGGTTACTGTGTAATTTTTTCTGTTTCGTTTGTATACAGCATGTATATCTTTGATTCTCGCAAAGACAGTTTCATATTCTGCCTCCCGACTCTTCAGTATTTCATTCTCTTTTCTGTCAGAATATTCAATGAAAAAAAAGAGAAGTCCGAAAAACAGAACAAGCAGTATGCTGAAAAGATTTCCGGGATTCAGCATACTGCTTTTATTCAAATTCATCCTCTTTTCGAAAAATCGAAATTTTATTTCTCGAGAAGATCCATAATTTTTGCAGCTGCTTCGGTGATCACTGTACCGGGACCGAATATCGCTGCAACGCCGCTCTTGTAAAGAAAATCATAGTCCTGATGAGGAATCACTCCTCCCGCAACTATCAGTATGTCTTCTGCCTTTTCTTTTTTCAGTATTCCGATGAGTTCAGGAATCAGTGTCTTATGACCTGCGGCCTGAGACGAAACACCTATGATATGCACATCATTTTCAATAGCCTGTTTTGCGACTTCTGCAGGTGTCTGAAAAAGAGGGGCAACATCCACATCAAATCCCATGTCGGCAAATGAAGTGGAAATGACCTTGGCCCCTCTGTCATGACCGTCCTGACCCATTTTGGCAACGATCATTCTAGGTCTTCTTCCTTTCTTCTTTGCAAATTCCTCTACACGGGTTTTTATGGCGTTAAAATCAGCATTGTTTTCATTCAGGCTGGAATATACACCGCTGATTGTTCTGATTTCTGCCTTATGTCTTCCGAATACTTTTTCCATAGCATAAGAAATTTCACCGAGTGTTGCCCTTGCTTTTGCTGCACGGACTGCCACTTCCAGAAGGTTTCCTTTTCCAGATTCGGAAATAGAAGTGATTTCATTCAGAAGGGCGTCCACTTCAGACTGATTTCTTTTTGCCTTCATTTCATTGATTCTTCTGATCTGGCTTTCGCGGACTGCTGTATTGTCAATATCAAGGATGGAGATTTCTTCTTCTTTCGCAAGTTTGAATTTATTCACACCTACAATGACTTCAATTCCCTGATCAATCATTGCCTGTCTTCTTGCAGCCGATTCTTCGATTTTCATCTTTGGAATGCCTTTCTCGACAGCTTTCGCCATTCCTCCGTGTTCATTGACTTCATCAATCAGTTTCTGAGCCTCAGCTACAAGGGAGTGGGTAAGAGATTCGATGAAGTAGGAACCGCCGAGAGGATCTACGACTCTAGGAATATGAGTCTCGTTCTGAATGATGAGCTGCGTGTTTCTCGCAATTCTCGCAGAAAAATCTGTAGGCAGTGCAACTGCTTCATCAAGTGCATTTGTATGCAGACTCTGAGTTCCTCCGAGAACGGCCGCCATTGCTTCAATTGTTGTACGGATCACATTATTGTAAGGATCCTGTTCAGTCAGACTCCAGCCTGATGTCTGGCAGTGAGTTCTGAGAGCCATACTCATCGGATTCTTAGGATTCAGCGGCTTAATCAGATTCGCCCAGAGGAATCTTGCCGCTCTCAGTTTGGATATTTCCATAAAAAAATTCATTCCAATTCCGAAGAAGAAAGAAAGTCTTGGAGCAAAGCTGTCTACAGCAAGACCTCGATCGAGGGCTGTCTTCACATATTCCATTCCGTCCGCAAGAGTATATGCAAGTTCCTGAACTGCATTCCCGCCTGCTTCCTGGATATGGTAACCGCTGATGGAGATGGAGTTGAATCTCGGCATATTTTTGGAAGTATACTCAATGATGTCGCCTATGATCTTCATAGAAGGCATCGGCGGGTAAATATAAGTATTTCTTACCATAAATTCTTTTAGAATATCGTTCTGTATTGTTCCGGAAAGTTCGGAAACTTTTGCTCCCTGTTCCTCTCCGGCGGCAATGAACATTGCAAGTACTGGAATGACAGCACCGTTCATTGTCATGGACACTGACATTTCCTTCAGAGGAATTCCGTCGAAAAGGATTTTCATATCCTCTACGGAATCAATTGCCACTCCGGCCTTTCCTACATCTCCGCGAACTCTCTCATGATCGGAATCATATCCTCTGTGAGTGGCCAGATCAAATGCGACTGAAAGTCCTTTCTGTCCGCCTGCGAGATTTTTTCTGTAGAATGCGTTAGACTCTTCTGCGGTGGAAAACCCGGCGTACTGCCGTACTGTCCAGGGCTGATTTGCATACATTGTAGCGCGCGGACCTCTGATGAAAGGAAAAATCCCGGGCATTGTATTCAGATTGGAGAGACTTTCCAAATCTTCATAAGTGTACAAAGGTTTCCAAATGATCCCTTCCGGAGACTTCCAGTGCAAGGAACTTGTTTCCTTTCCTTTCAGATCAATTTCTTTTGCTGTTTTTTCCCATGATGAAAAATCTGCTTTTTCCATATCCCTCTCCTTTTTATTCAACTACATATTCTAGCTCTTCCATATAACCGGGAAAATCGCCAATCTGCCTCTGGAAAGTAAATTTTGCCGGATAGAGCACAAGTCTTCTTCCTGTCTGTTTCCATGATTTTACTGCATCTCCTGTAAAGAGTGCAAATGGGGCACCGACGATCCAGAGAGAACTTCCAAGCACCAAGGTAACCATTCCTAAAGGTCTGATGGCGACAATATCAAACATCATTTCGCCTGAACCCGGAACTTCCTTTGCGGAAATACCTGAACTTAAGATTAAAGCTGAAACTAATAAAGCTTTCCCTAATTTTTTCATTTGGAATTCTCCTCCTTCTGCCTGAGATATCCCGGAATTGATACCAGAATGGAAACAGTAAGACATACTAAAATCACTGTAAGTGATACATTGATGGAAATGTGGATCGGTTCTCCCACTAGGTAAGGAGAAACCAGAGGGAGAAGCATTTTCACGCCTACGAATGCAAGCACTATGGAAACTCCCGTTTTGAGATGTTCAAAAAGATTCATGATCCCGCTGATCATAAAGAAAAGGGCACGAAGACCGAGGATGGCAAAAATATTGGAAGTATACACAATGAATGGACTTTCACTGACTGAAAACACTGCCGGAATCGAATCAAATGCAAAAACGATATCACTCGTTTCTATCAGAACAAGAACAACGAACATCGGAGTGGCAAAAAGTTTTCCGTCAATTCGTGTAAAGAAATCTTCCCCGTTGAAATTCTTTGTAAGAGGCATCATCTTTTTCAGTGTTCTGTAGACGATATGGGTTTCCGGATCAAATTCACTTTCTTCATCTTCTTTGTGAAAGAACATTTTGAAGGCTGTATATAGAAGAACTGCGCCGAATATATAAAGAATCCAGTGGAATTTGGCAACGAGGGCCGCCCCTAAAAGAATCATCACAGCACGAAGAATTACAGCACCGATGATCCCCCATTTCAGAATATTTGCCTGTCTGTCGGTTCCGATTCGGAAACTTTGAAAAATCATGATGAATACGAACAGATTGTCTACGGAAAGGGATTTTTCGAGGAGATAGGCCGCAATGAACTCCATCGCCTTTCTTTTTCCCGCTCCGGGATCAGCAGGATTCGTATCATACAGATAAATGAATCCAGCGAAAGCCAATGAAACTCCAATCCAGACAAAAGTCCATACAAGAGCCTTTTTGAAACTCATATGGCTGTGAGAACCTCTGCTGAGAAAACCCAGATCCAGCACAAGAAGGAAGATGACGATCAGATTGAATACAATGAAAAGAAGGATTTCATGATTTAAATTTTGGATAAATTCCATATTACAGCCTTAGACTACAATTATTCTCTTAAGTGAGATGTCATTTAATTTTCGGTTGATTTTATTTGACAGGGTTGAGAAATTTATCTTTACCGGGAGAAGAATATGGACAAGATAAGAGACACCAAGATTCTAGATGCGGTTGCGTCTGCAATTCAGTATGAAAAAGACTGTTTTGAGTTTTATCTCAAAAACTATGAAGAATCAAAGGAAGGCACTTCGGTGAAGGAGTTTTTCAAGCAGCTTGCCGAGGATGCAGAAGAACATATTCAGCTCATTCAGAATATTTACAATGAACTGAAAGGAGGGACATCCTTTCCTAATCTCAAGGAACTTGCACCGATTCACAAATTTCATTCCGCAGCAATTTTCAAGGTAATGAAAAAAATTGAAAGGAATGTCAAAGCACAAGCAGAGTGCCGACAACCATGTGCTGCAGGCGGCCGATCTCAAGGTGGTCACGCGCCGCCAGCCCACGCCGGCCCAACGGCAGGACATGCTGTTTGCCTGGACGGTGGCCAAGTATGTGAAGTCCAATGCCATCG
>JBPOJG010000334.1:0-22197 GCA_052033835.1 Spirochaetota bacterium | reverse complement strand
AAATCGTAGGAGTTCCTACAAAACGCCTGCCCAAAAACCCCTCCCTCGAAATTTGTAGGAGTTCCTACAAAACACCTGATCAAAATTCCACCTTCTCGAAATCGTAGGAGTTCCTACAGAATGCCTGCTCGCAAATCCCGCCCTCGAAATTTGTAGGAGTTCCTATAAAACACCTGGTCGGAAAATCCCACTCTCGGAAATCGTAGGAGTTCCTACAAAACACCTGGTCGGAAAATCCCACTCTCGGAAATCGTAGGAGTTCCTACAAAACACCTGCCCAAAAACCCCTCCCTCGAAATCGTAGGAGTTCCTACAAAACGCCTGCCCAAAAACCCCTCCCTCGAAATTTGTAGGAGTTCCTACAAAACACCTGATCAAAATTCCACCTTCTCGAAATCGTAGGAGTTCCTACTAAGTGCCTGATCGCAAATCCCGCCCTCGAAATCCGCAGGAGCTCCTACAGAATGCCTGCTCGCAAATCCCGCCCTCGAAATTTGTAGGAGTTCCTATAAAACACCTGGTCGGAAAATCCCACTCTCGAAATCGCAGGAGTTCCTACAAAGCCCAGCCCTCTGAGAATCGCAGGAGTTCCTACAAGGCCCGGCTCTCTGAGAATCGTAGGAGTTCCTACAAAGTGTTGTTCCGGAAGTTTTTAACCAATTGCGACAATCCCTAATTCTCTGTAATGATGTTCCTCAGAAAAATAACTGACTGTAGATGCTCTGCTTATCGAAATTCTGGAAACTCTGAAGACCAAGAGAGGGAGCACTCACCGCCTCTGCGGCAAGTGTCCTCGGTTTGGAAAGAAGGATTGGAGATCCAGGAAGAACGGTCGTTTACATCTTTTTGAAATACGCCGTATTCTCATCATTTATGTACTAAGTTCTTCCTGTTTCAATGTTTCTTTCAGCTTTTTAGATTATTTCCAACTGCTTTACTGCTTCATCGATTATCAGTTTCCAAAACTTGCTCTTGTGACAGTTACTCCCGTCGGTGTCGCACTGGAGGTTGCTGTTATCTGAACTGTATATGTGCTTGAAACTGTCCTTATGGTTCGATAAAGGATTTTTTTTGTATCTGTAGATGCAAGAGAATTTGCTGTATACGGACTGGGAAGACTGGAAGTAGACACATATCCCGTGAAATAGGAAGTTATACTTCCTGCTTGATCAGTATTACAATTTGAATTAAGTACTATAGATGAAAAGTTGGCAGCACCAGAAGAAGCAGTGCCGGAAATATTTGAATTCGTAAAATCTAGAGTAAAAAATCTGTCTGTAAGCGGAGAAAATGTCATATACCCAAGATAACTGGATGTATCAATTGTAGACTGTTTAAATTTCAATGTCACAGATCCGCCTGCCGATGTAGGTTCTGCAACCACATTCACAGATGCATCGCAGGCACTCGGAGCCTTCAGCGAATTCAGTGCAAGAAGTCCTATCAGTGCTTTCGAATTGTCTTTTTTCTTAGTTGTGCATCCGATGAGGCCGAATGCGAGAAGGGCAGTGATGCTTATTAGCTTAGTTGTGCTGCCTGCACTGAGCCGCGAAGCGAAGTCGAAGTGTTTGCTGTTTGCTGTTTGCTGTTTGCACAGATCCTGATTTCATTGGTTTTTCTCCAGTAAATTTTTTCGGGATACAAAAAATATAAAGTGCTGTTTTGTCTCCTGAATGATAATTGTATGTTTATGACATATCGGTCATTTTGTCCAGATTTTTTTACGGAGAAAACGGTAATTACCATATTTGCTTTTGGATGTAATCTTAACTTTTTTTCCAATCCTAGCCTCAAGATTTCTTATCGCTTCTTCCCAGGAAACTCCAATCTCAGGATTTTCTTCAATTTCATGGATTCTTCTTTTCAGTTCATTTCTGTCTTCAATTTCAGAACTGCAGTATGTGCGGAACTTTGCGTATTCGTTTTCTGAATTTCGGATGGAAAGAAAACCGGCAAAGGAGTCCAGAAATTTTATCTGATCAGAACCGAGGATGGATATATTATCATTATACTGGATTCGCTTTATGCCGTTTTCGGTTTCGAAATTATGGATGAGCACATCCAGATTCTGATACCGGGTCTGCAGTTCCAGAAATTCCGCCAGGACTCCTTATTGTCTCCTGTATGATCATATCTCACCTCTGATTTGCCTATCAGGCTGCTTCAGATTCGCAAATTGTCAATGTAAAAATTCCGTACTAAAATGTCAGAATTTTTGCAGAAAATCTCAAAATACAATTCTTAATTCTATTCACAGAGGAAATCTTCTTGACTCTGTGCCTTTTTTTTCGCTTAGTGTAGAATATGCAGAGCAGTACGTCCAGTCAGATAGAAGTTTCATTAAATCCTGAATGGTCGGAATTAGACAAGATTTCCGGAATTCTCAAATCTTTTCTTGATCCCTCCGAATTTACCGAAGATCATTTCAGTGCAGTTTATATGGTAACTACAGAACTAGTCGAAAACGGAATCAAATATGGATATTTCCCGGATTCGACATCCAAAGTAAGACTGATTCTCAAAAAGAAAAGACACCGTTTCATTATGGAAGTCAAAAATCCGATTAAAGAGACGGAGCTTGAACATTTGAAGAGACTCGATTCCAAGATTCAATGGATCCGAGGTTATCAGAATCCTTTTGAGGCATATGTGGAGAGACTGAAAGAAGTTTCGAGCAAACATCTTGCAGAAGGGGAAAGCGGTTTAGGGCTAGTCAGAATTGCCTATGAAGGACAGGCGATACTGGATTTTTTTGTAAATGAAGAAAACATACTTGCAGTGTCTGCAGTATATGAATATTAATATCAGCAAATCAAGGGAACGGAAATGTCAGCAATAGAAACTCATCAGGATGGTCGTCTTACTCTCGAAATCAGTTTTGAACCGTCTCAAGTCACTGTCAAATGGCTGGGAGAGAGTAAAGAAAGAGAACCGATAAAATTTATCACCCCTGTATTTGAACATATATACTCAAAGGATTCGAAGAATCCGATAGTATTGGATTTTACCAAATTGGAATACATGAATTCATCCACGGTTACTCCAATTGTGAAGCAGATAGAACATGCCAAGCGTGAAAACAGAAAAATCACGATCTACTTTAAAAAGGGACTCAAGTGGCAGGAACTTAGTTTTTCAGCTCTTCGAGTATTCAATATACCCGGCGTTGTGGATGTAAGCGGAATCTGATCTGAATGCAGTCTATTCTGAACATATTTAAAGCAAGTCCTGAACTGGAAAAATCCATGCTTGATGTGGATAATTTTTCCGATTATCTGAATGCTCTGATACATTCCTGGCTGAAGACCCTCACTATTTTGGGTTTTACTTTGGTTCCGATTTTCTTCGTTCTGGATATTTTTATTATTCCTTCAGATCAGAAACATCTTCTTCCTTGGTTTGCAGTGTACAGAGGTTTTGCTACTGCCGTAGTCGTTCTTCAGTTCATTATTATCAGCAGGACAAAACCGTCCAATCTGTCTTTTCTGCACGGATATATATTCAATTTCTTTGTGTGCGGTGCAATTGTTCTGATGACAGTGGATCTGGGAGGATTCGATTCCTCCTATTACGCGGGACTCAATCTGGTCGTCATCGCAGTCAATCTTCTTCTCCCCTGGAAAGCATTTCACTCCGCAATGAATGGTCTATTCACTCTTCTGCTGTATGTGGGAATGAATGCTGCATTCGGAAAAAAATTCGAATACTACAATCTGATCAATAATCTTTATTTTATGAGTTCCACTCTGATTATTGCAGCGAGCATCAATCATGTGAAGTATGTTCTGATTCAGAAGGAGTTTGAAAGCCGGAAAGATCTCAAGCAGGCAAGGGATGCTCTTTGGAGCGAAATGGAAATTGCCAAACAGATCCAGACTGCACTGACACCTCCGGACAATACCCTCGGCGGTTATGAAATGGCTGCGGTGATGATCCCTGCTGAAGAAGTCGGGGGAGACTATTACGATATCATCAAAACTGATAATAATCCTTGGGTGATGATCGGTGATGTATCCGGACACGGTGTGGAGTCGGGACTGATTATGATGATGACTCAGACAAGTGTCAGAACTGTAATTTCCGAAAATCCCGCGGTCAGTCCAAGCAGACTTCTGGTTCAGCTGAACAAGGTCATCAAGGAAAACATTGCCCTCCTCAAAGTGGACAGATATCTTACAATCACTGCATTCTCTCTATTGCCTGACAAGATTATTTATTCAGGTTCACATCAGGATATTCTGATTGTCCGTAAGTCTTTGAAAGAAGTAGAAGCAGTTCCTACTTATGGAACCTGGGTGGGGATGCTCGATGATGTAGAGCCCTATATGCAGGACAGAACATTCAGCCTGAATTCGGGAGACACAGCACTTCTTTTCACTGACGGGATTACTGAACTGGGTGCATCAGAAAAAAATATGTACGGAGATGAAAAACTGAAGGAAAGTTTGAAAAAATACATTCATCTTCCAATCAAGGAAATCATAGATAAAATTGTAAAAGAAGCTATATCAGCATTTCCGAAGCAGGAAGACGATATTACACTAGTTATCATTCGAAAGGTCTAAGTATGAGCATCAACGAAAAGAGAAAGACAGTAAGACTTCGGTTTCATGATGAGGAAAACTGCAGAATAGAAATCAATTCTGGCGGAAAAACATATAATGGAAGGGTTTATGATTATTCCAGATTTGGGTTAGGAATTTCAATTACAGAAGAAGAAAGTAATGAGCTTCATACAAGCCAGATCATTGACCGTTGTACCATTTATGCATTCGGAAAAACGAAGGAGCTCGGCACTGCAAAACTTGTAAGAATGGAGTCTCAAAACAAAGAAGTCCTTCTTGGAATCATTCTGGATTCAGAGTTCATTGATATGGATTTTCTTTTGACTAAACAGGCCCTGTTTCTTCAGGAAGATGAAATTAAAAAAGTTAAAATGCACCTTTCTGTAGAGGAAAATCTATCTCAGAAATACATTGAATTCTGTTCACATTTTACATTCGGTCTTTCTCTCTACAAAATCTCTCTCGATGAACTTGACAGTAAGTTTCAAAACGAGCCTGAAAAACTGAAAGAAGCTCTCTTCAGTTCCTTGCTTCAGGGAATCGGCAAGGAATTTTATCAATTTCTTACCGATTCTATGAAAGAGCTTTCTGCAATGACACGAAATTATACAAAGCTCGAAAATGAGCGTTCGGGATTCTTCCTGAGAAAATCTATTTTTCACTTTATTCTGGAATCGGAATTCATCAAAAGAACTAATCTAAGACCGAGGGGTTATGCCGGTGATTCTGTGATGATGGAAATGCTCTACAGAAATGAGTATCTTGGGAAATCATCATTCGGCAGGATATTTCATAAACATGCCTGCGATACAAAAGCTGCCGATGCAGTCAGAAACAGAAGAAAACTCATCAATCATTTTATGAACGAGACTCTTTCCAAATCAGACAAAAAGGAATTTCGAATTCTGTCCATTGCTTGCGGTCCTGCCTGGGAAATTCAGGACTTTCTAAAGGACAGCCCTTACAAACACAGGGTAAAGATTCATCTTCTTGATCAGGATGATGAAGCACTGAATGAAGCAAAAAATGGTATTTTGTCCATCGACAATCAAGGACAGCCTTTCTCATATGAATTCATTAAAGAATCAGTCAGAACAATTCTGAAGACTAAATCACCGGAGCTTCTTTTCGGGCAGTTTGATTTTATTTATTCTATGGGACTTTATGATTATCTCACTGATTCGGTTGCAAAGGCTCTGACAATGAAGCTTTTTTCAATGCTCAGTGAAAGGTCCATGATGATTATCGGCAACTACCATGAAACAAACGAAACCAGAAAGTATATGGAGTATATTATGGACTGGGCACTTTACTATCGTGAAGAAAGTTCGATGCTTGAACTTCTGGAGGATATACAGGTTCCAATCCACTCATATGTGGATTTTGACGGATCAGGAACTCAGATGTTTTTAAAAGTCACTAAGCTTTAATTCTAAGTAATCCCGTTCAGCTGTAGGCATCTTCCAGAACGTGTCTGATTTTTTCAGCATTCCGATTTACGGGATCAATCATCTTCACTTTGTCCAGAAGTTTCTTTGCACGTTTCCAGTTCTTTGTATAAGCATACATATCTGAAAGATGGATAAGATTTCTGACATTGTTCGGTTCTCTGAGTTTCACTCTTTCCGCAATCTCTATCGCAGCCTCCAGATCCTGATTCATTTTCAGGCAGTAAGATGCCTTGATCATAAACGGTGTGTTCGCTTCATTTGATTTCAGATACTGCCTGCAGAGATCTGCTCCCTTGTCATACATCTTCATCTTCATATACAGCTGAAGGGTATAATTTACCAAAGTGAAATTGGAAGCGTGAACCGTCCTTGCTTCTTCCATAATTTTCAGAGAGGTTTCGTAATCCCCTTCTTGGAAATATTTTGCAGCTCTTTTTATATATTTTGTAATTTTGGCTTTTTCTTCAAGATCCTCTTCTGTCTCTCCCTTGTAGAAAATAGACATCAGAGAAAGGTCATCCATAAGTTTGTATTTGCCTGTAATTACACCGAATATACCGTTCAGATCGCCTTTTGCCTCTTCTACTCTTTTCAGGATAAGGGTCTCATCCTCGTTGATGACTCGGTCGCTGTTTTCCTGGGCCTCGGAAAGAACAACATCGTCTTTTCCGTCTGAACCGATGATCAGAAGATCTCCCGGCATCATTCTGAAAGTGGATACAAATATCTCGTTTTTCACTCCCGATGTTCCCAGTTTTCTGAAGTAACTGTCTCTTTCTGCAAAGTCCGCAATTCCGTCTCGATAAAGAATCATCCAAGGATGCTCTGCATTGATATAATATACAAGTCCAGTATCTGACTCCACAAGTCCGAAGATTAGGGATACGAGCATGGAACCGTCGAAGCTCTCAAAAATCTTGTGCATTTCCTTGAATGCACTCTTGATCCACATCTCCGGAGGAACTTCAGACTGAGTCTGGTATGCGGATGTCCTCTGAATGATGGACTGAAAAACTGCACCGAGCACAAGTATGCCTCCTGCACCCTGCATTGATTTTCCCATCGCATCTGCATTTAGAAATACAATGTATCTTTTTCCTCTCAAAAATATTTCCTGAGAAGAGCATAGATCTCCCCCGATTTCCATATCTTTTTTTCTGAACTGGAATTCTTTTTTCTGTTTCACAAAGAAATCGACAAGTACTTTCCCGCTGTTGTCCACAGTCTTTATTCCAAGAGGCTTTAAAAGCAGAGTGGTCAGAAAGTAGTCTCCGTCCTGCTGATTTTTCAGATTTTCCACCTGATCGAGAGTGTATCTCAGCTCTTTTGTTCTTTCCTTGACTTTTTCTTCCAGCTGATTTGAATACTCTTCGAGTTTCTCCTTGGATTCACGGATGGATTTCACCATTCCGTTAAAGGACGTTGTCAGATAGCCGATTTCATCCTGCACTTTGACTGGAACTTCTACATTCAGATTTCCTTTTCTGACTTTTCGAAGCCCATTCAGAAGATTTTCCAGAGGAGCAACTAATGCGCCCTTCATAAACAGAGGAGTTCCGATAAAGAACAGGAAGATGGACAGAAGCAGAATATAGGTTAAAAATTTGCCGGTCGAGTGAATGAATTTTCTGTAACCTATATAAGAAAAACCTAATTCATGTACCAGGTCAGGTGAACTTTCCTGATAAGCAAGAAAGTGAGCTTTTCTGTCTGCACTTTCTCTTACAATTCGTTTTCCTTCATAAAGAACCGGGGTAAGATAACGAAGTAGTTCCAGTTTGAGCTGCGGTCCGCCCGAAACAGTTGTTTCAGAGTGTTTTAAGATTGCCTCTTTGTATCTCTGCATTTCAGGAGGCGTTTTTTGAAAATATGTCTTCAGTTCATCTCTGAAGTCTTTCTCACTCATTTCTTTGATCTTATTGGAATGGTAGTAAAGAGTTCTTTCTTTTGAGATGAGAAACTGAACTGAGTCTTTGAGCGGATTTTTTCCTTTGTATGAATTCAAATAATCCTTGAGTGCGTTTTTATGAGGTTCCAGATACTGAGAATTTTTGATTGCGATTGAATCCAGTTTTGTGATGATTTCCTGCGGGGAACTGTTTTCAGGAAAAAGTCTAAGTGATTCTACAAAGTAGGAATTGATGAGTTTGGGTTCAAATTCCGCAATTTGAGCTTCATTTCTGTTGTAACTGAATTTAATTTCTCCGGTAGACGGTTTATACTCCATCAGATAGTCCAGATTTTGAGGACGTTCTCCTGCCTTCAGAACAAGTTTCAGATCATTGATCCTGTCCTCGTCATAGGAATATTCCTTATCCTTCATAAAGACATAAATAATGATATTATAAACAAAAACAAAAGTCAGAAAACTGATTCCTACAATTTTGAAAAGGAATGTGCTTTTGTCCTTTGTCGTATTGATAAACGCAATCAGAATCAGGAATGTGCCGACTGGAGTGAGCATCCCTAGCGCTGCCATCAGTGCATCTCTGCTGATATAACCGTTTCTGTTCATTGCATTGATGGCTGTCGGGATGACCATATCCAGAATCAGTGCAATAATGATAATGATGACTGCTGTTCTCTCTTCACCTTTATGCGTAAGTGCCTTTCTGACAGCTATTCCCATCGCAAAAAGAATAAAGATGATCAGGAAAAGACTGTATGCTTTGAAGAACAAAGGAACTTTCAGATCATAACTCTGTCCGGAAAGATCAAAATACAGTTCTGAACTGGGGCCTATCGCCAGAAGCCAGATACCAAGAAGAGCGGAGATGCCGCACTGAACAATCAGTGACCATTTGGCGAATTTGGGGTTTCTGAAACGCGGGAAATAGATCAGAAACTGAGCCAGCAGAGTAAAA
This sequence comes from Spirochaetota bacterium, assembly GCA_052033835.1. GTDB lineage: Bacteria > Spirochaetota > Leptospiria > Leptospirales > Leptospiraceae > DAORDI01. Next base: position 13,317 of record JBPOJG010000334.1, on the reverse strand, counting down.
CGCATTGGAATGGAAATCAGAGTGAGATATCTGGAAAATGATGATGGATAATAAAGTCCGTTGTTTAGAAAATAGCCTGTTCCTGGAATTGCAATGAAGAGAAACATCAGTCCCAGGTAAGTTGTCGCCCTGGAATGATTTGGCAGTTTCAGCAGGAAAACTGCTGCACCGAAGGTAATCAATGCGGTTAAAATAGTACTGATAGTAGAGTAATTAATATAAAAACTTTGGATAATTTCCATGTCTGACCTTTGCGGGTAAGATTGTAATCACTGAGTTTTTTTCTTCAAGTACTAATTTAATTTTCTTTCTCAATTTGCTCATTTTGGGACAGAGATCTCAGGAATTTTTTTTGTAAAATCTCAGGTTTACAGTGAATTATCTTCAAAATAAGGAGATCTGAGTTCCTTTTTTGCCGAGCTGATGCAAATCAGAAAAACTGCCCTTTTTGTGATCGGATATGATGGATTCATTCTTTGGGGGCTTTCAGTCATACCGATAATTGGAAGATTTTCAGCCTGCACTGATGAGTTTGGAGAAAAGAGCGGAAAATGAAATTGGCAATCAGGCTGTATACGATTATTTGAAGAGTGATGAATGTTTTCATAAATGATTTAAGGCATATTCGAAACTGTTTGAAAAGCTGCTGATTAAGAAAAAAATAGTTGACCTTTATTTTTAATTTATGATATTTCCTGACGAGTGTTTTTTAGTCAAAAACTATATTGTAAGCAATTTCAGGATTGCTGTCAAAATGGTGACTCTGTCTCAGAGATTATAGAAAGAAATATTTACGGAATTTTGGAGGTTATTTGTGAAATTGGTATCCTGTTTTATTATAGCGATTGGGTTCAGTTTTTGTACAAAGAATTCATCGGATCAGGCAAAGACAGAAAGTCTTGGACTTTTAATCGGCAGAGCAAACCGACTGACTGTTAACGGGACTGCAGTGAAGGGAGTGATTCGAAATGGATTGGTTCAGGTTTTTCCTCTCGCTTCAGATGGGACCTGTGACAGAAGCAGGGTGCTTGCTTCTGAATCAACCGATTCAAACGGCAATTACTCAATAAAATATCCTCGAACCAATTCTATTATATGTGTTATTATTTCGCCGGCAGATGCAGGAAATACAACGATGTATGATGAAAAATCAGGCCGCAACATTAAGATGGAAAAAAGTTCCAAGTTTGAATTGATTACAGTCCTGCCTGAATCAAAGATTACTTCCAATCCCGCAAAAACGAGAGCGGTTTCTCCTTTTTCAAAACTTTTATCGTCTCGGTTTGCTGCCTTGGTCAAGGCGAATGGAACAGCTGATCAGAACACACTTTATAAAAAGGCCAGTAAAGAAATTGTAATTCGTTTCGGATTAAGCTCCGGTCTGAGCGGGGTAAAGGCCTCCATAACTGATTCCAGTTATCCTGAGTTGGAAGACCTTGATTTAGATATAAACAACCCTTCAAGCCCAGTCACAGCAAAATATCTTTCCATACTCTCCGGGTTTTCCTATCTTGCAAACAAATATAAAAAAGGAAGCTCCGTTGAGGTTACAGATATTGATTCTGTTCTGACTGGTTTTTCAAAGGATTTCGAAGACGGATTATTTGACGGTCTCAGCAGCACAGGCAGCGCAATCGCAATAGGAGCAGGTACAAGTCAGCTGACACTTCCCGCGACACCGCTGACAAGCACGTTGCTTCCGGCAATGCAGAATTACTTCAGTGAGGGAGGAACACTGTCCACAGGCTCAAGTCTCTCTCCGTCAAATTTAACCATCAGTTCCACCTCTCTTGCAAGTCAGATCCAATTTATTGACAATACTCCAATCAGCAGCAGTACCACTGCCGTTCCCAATGCCTATTATCAGTGGGGTTTCAATGGAAACTTAAACAGCTCAACTTCGAATGTCCTGACGGGAAGCTTCGTACAAACTGGTTCAGGACCGATTCCTGGATATTCCGCAACAGTAAAAGAGGGATCCAATTCCGCAGGATTCACTGTATCTTCCACTGCATATAATAACGGAGGTTATGTCAGTTTTGGAGCAGTGAATCTGGGCTCCGCTTTTTCTATTTCATTGTGGATAAATACAACTCAGCCTCATGCATCCTATACTGAAAAACTTCAGACTCTTGTCTCCAACAGATCGGCTACGACCGGAAATGCAGACGGGTTTGCAATAACTGTAAATCAGTACAATTCCGAATCAAAGAATATTTCACTCACGATTGGAGACGGCACGACTCCTTATTCAATTGATTCATCTGCAAATCTTCTGCAGTATGGAGTATGGATGCATATTGTCGCAACGATTGATAAAACAGCTCAGTCTGCTAAACTCTATGTAAACGGAACTTTGATAGGTTCCAGCAGTGCGCCTGCCGTATTCAGTACGAATACTTTACTGAGGGTAGGAGAAATGGCTAATTTTTTTCATTTCACCGGATCCATAGATGATATGCGAATTTTCAATTCTGTTCTGAGTGCAGCGGAAGTTCAGGCGATTTATGCTCAGTGAATTGCAGCGCAGGTGAATATTGGGATGGACTTGGGCTTTCAGTCCAAGTCAGCGTTCAGTTCCGCTTTTAAAAAAATTACCGCAATGACTTCGATGCAGTTCAAGAATCAGTCAGCGGACTCAAGTATATCCTGACTGCAAGGATATGTCTGCACAGTCCTCTGGATGTTCCGGCAGAAAATACGAATAACATATTCACATTACACAACGGAGATGGCCGGAATAGTTCTTAACAGAGGCTATCACATCACTAGTGTCGAAATTGATTGTCCAGGCGGTTGTGAGCGTGGATGTGGTAGAACTCCAATAATAGATTGCACCTGTATTCGGAAACAGACTAGTATGAATTGTTGGACTTGTGTAAGAACTGCATGCAGATGCATCATTAACCATTTCTGTATCAGAAGTACATTTGACCAGCAGCTTCAACTCATTCTTAGTAGGAACACGCCAATTCGTTTTTCCATAAACAGCACTAGCATTTAAACTATTGCAGGCAGTGTATGCACCGCTCGTTCCTGAACCATTTAAAGTTGTCCCATCATTGCAGGCATTGGTTTGTGTACTGCAAAATGTTCCTGTTGTAGTAGTTCCCGTACATGTATTGCTTCCAGAATCATATGTATGTCCATAGGTACATTTCATCCAGGTCAAAGTCTGTGCAGTATAGGTCTGTCCGCCAAAGGTTCCTGCATTGACTGCCAATTTTACAGTACCATTATTACAATCCGTAAATGTACCCCAATTTCTTGTGAGAGTTGAACCAGCACAATTACTTGCACAGCTGAGGCTTACATTCGTAATGTTTGCACTTGCATTACCACTTCCACTGCTGACTGTACAAGTTGATTCAGCCGGCTGAGTTTTCACAGTCACTGCATACGCTGCCCCCGTCTTTACCTTCGTTGCAAAAGTGAATGTAGTCGCACCGCTTGCCACAGTCAGATTGTCTCCTGCATTGTTCTGCAGAACAAGTCCACTTGCAGTCAAACCAGTGATTGTGCCTCCGATACTGAATGTGGAAACCGCAGTATTTGTTCCTGCATTTGCGCTTACTGAGGCTAAAGCTAAAGCGAAAAGAGGTAAATAGTTCTTTTTCTTCTTAGTACAGCCCAAAATGGCAGTAATTCCGATAAGAACAACGAACACTGCAGACAATGGCCTGCCGACAACCGGTAAACCTCTCTCCAAAAAAAACATACACACCTCAATAAATTAAATTTTTGGGTTGAATGCGGATCGCTGCTTGTTAACCTTTCGATATCTTCCCGGATATGATATGGGTGCTAAGACAAATTCCTGTCAATATTTTTTCTAAAATTCGATAATATCTGCTTTCCCTACATTCCCCAGACGGTAATCTTTTTGTTCTGAAATTCCATTTCTTTTAAAAAGAGTTTTTCTTCCCAGGGTTTGTCCTTAGTTCTGTCAAAAATGATCAGGTGGGATTCTTCCGCACTGCACTTGTCAGAGTATACGGTGACTTGTTCTAAACCTTCCTGTAAAGTTTTCTCCAGAGTCTTATGAAGCAATTTGCATTCAATTACAACTTTTTGGGATACAGAATGATTATTCTCATCCGGATACCATTTTACATAGATGTCCGTTCTCTTTGTGCCAAGACCGTATTCGCGGTTGATAACACCGCCGCCGTTGACGATACGCTGCAGAAATGCCTGGAGCAAAAGCTGCGGTCCAGCTTCCCGATAGGCAAACCGATCAATCCAGATTTCGGAATTCTCCTGAAAGAATTCCTGAAACGCTTTGAGCAATTTGTGAAAGTCTATTTTATTTGTAACTTTGTCTACATACCAAACTTGCTCGTGATGAATGCCTGCCTGGCTTGTCCATACCAATTCTCTGGGAATGATTTCTCTATATATTTCGTTGGATATTTCTATTCTGCCGCCGGTGGACTTTTTCACTAATCCCAAATCCAGAAGATACAATAAATCATCATCTTTAAACTGTGTAATTGAATCGTCACCCTTTAAGATTGGCTCAATAATTCTTCGGACTCTGTCTTCTTTCAGTTTGTCTGTGAGCTGATCTAAATGAGTGTCCCTTCTTAATATCAGACTTTCTTTGGCATCCTTGAACATTTCAAGTGTGATGGGTTTGGTTCGGACATTTGCTTCAATGTTTTCAAAACATACTTCGTAAGCCAAAGCATTGACCAGCCACGGCTGTCCTCCGGTGTACCTCCAGGCCAGATCCAGGATTCCGTCCTCAAATATCTGTCCCGTTTCTTTTGTGTGTTCCGAGTAGAGTGCTGCAATTTCTTCTTTGGAAAAGTTGCTCAGTAAAAGTGATTTCGCTTTGATGTTGAACGCTGACCCGCCTGTAATGATTTCCTGGGTCTTTGAAGAATGAATTCGATAGTCGCGGACATCCCGCACACCGCAGAGAACGATGGACTGCGGAAAGGATTCCGGTCTGTCTGCATAACCCGAACGGATTTGTCTGAGAACAGATATTAATGTATCCCCGATCAGAGCATCTATTTCGTCTACGAACAGAACTGTAGGCTTGTCACTTTTGGTTGTCCAGAAGTGCAGAACTTTATTCAGAGCATCTTCCGCTCCATTTTTATCAAATATTTCTTTCCAATTGTCTTCGATCAAGTTCCCTTTGGAAATAATTTGGTGCTGGGTCGCAAATGCACTGAGAATGGCTTGAATCCCTCTGTGCACATTTTCTCTGGCAGCCTGTGCTCCTTCAATATTTACATAAAGAGCATTGTATTTGCCTTCTTTGTTCAGGTATTTCATCAGAGAGAGCATACAGCTGGTTTTCCCGGTCTGTCTGGGAGCGTGAAGGATAAAGTATTTTCTTGCTTCGATGAGTGATAGGATTTCATCCAAATTCCACCTGGACAAAGGATTCAGTGTGTAATGAATGTCAGTTTGATTTGGTCCGGCTGTATTGAAGAATTTCATATTTTCTCTATCCTGCTTTCAGCAGATCAGCCTGTCAAGCAGTAATAGGGCACTGCGCTGTTCGAAATAGCCGTACGGCGACAGTAGCAATGCGACAAAAGGGACAGACTGACTTTCAGCTCCAAGCATATGCTTGCACAAAAATGCATCCCATTCTGTCATCTCGACAGCAGCTTACAAACTAGCTGGAGAGATCTTAAAGCATTCTGGAAGGATGACTGTTCGATCATTATATAATCTTTATTATCCAGTTGTCTTCCTTGGATGACGCGTTAAGATTTCTCACTGCGTTCGCTGTTCGGGATGACAAAGTGGCGACAAATTGGCTCGCTCCAGGGATGGACGCAATGCGTTCCTTTCGATGCTTTTTTGACCTCACCCCGCGTCCCGCACCCCTCTCCATTATGATAAAATATTTCATAATGGAGAGGGGTGCGGGACGAATGTTTTTCTTCGGGTAAAGACTTTCTACGGCTCAAACCTCACCTTGGAAGGACGATAGAATCTGTCCAGCTCGACGATGAAGTTCTTTTTGCCGTCAGCGCCGCGAGGGTTGGGAAAACGGATGGAATAATTTGCATCTGTGAGAACAGGAACAGTCTCTTCGATTTCCACAGGTTTGCCTTCTCGAATTTCCGTTTTTCTTTCCTTGACATCCTTGAGTTTTTCATAAAAATACATACGATCTTCCAGTGCTGTCCACCACTTGGCTCCGATTCTTTCTTCCAAATTCTGTCGAGTTAAATAATTTCCGTTCGCATCAAAGGTACTTTTTACAGCAGACCTGACTCGCCCTTGTTCGTTATGAGATTCAAAATAGGATATGCAGTCATTATTTTTCTTTCTAAACTCTTTGCTCTGCTTAAGACAGTTCTCGTCGTATTTAGTGACCTCTCGTGCTTGGTAACCTTTCAGCTTTCCATCTTCTCCATAAGTCTCATTCAGGGTTCGGTTCCCTCGATCATCGTATTTTGAGACCACTCGCGCTATTCCCTCGTAGTCACCTTTCAGCTTTCCGTCTTTTCCATAAATCTCTTTTAGGGTTTGGTTCCCTCGATCATCGTATTGATAGACTTTTCGCGCTATTCCGGCATCATATTTAGCTTTCAGCTTTCCGTCTTCTCCATAAGTCTCTTCCAAAATTATTATCCCTCGATCATCGTATTTATTGACATATCGCGCTATTCCATAGAAGTCACCTTTCAGCTTTCCATCTTCCCCAAAAGTCTCAATCAGAGTTTTATGCCCACGCTCATCGTATTTAGAGACAACTCGCGCTATTCCATCGGAGCCGCCTTTCAGCTTTCCGTCTGCTCCATAATACGCTTGCAAAGAGTAGCATACATATGCTTCTTTCTCCTTACGCAAACAGTTCTCGCTGTATTTATAGATCTGTCGCGCTATTCCATCATAGTCACCTTTCAGTTTTCCATCTTCTCCATAAGTCTCTGAAATGGTTTTACAATGATTAGTATTTTTCATAATACTCAAACAGTTCTCATCGTATTTATAGACATACCGCGCTATTCCGGTAGAGTCTCCTTTTAGTTTTCCGTCTTCTCCATAGGTCTCATACAGGGTTCGGTTCCCTCGATCATCGTATTTATGGACTTTTCGTGCTATTCCATAGGAGTCATCTTTTAGTTTTCCGTCTGCTCCGTAAGTTTCATATAGTGCTAGGTTCCCTTGATCATCGTATTTTGATATATTGTGCTCTTTCAGCTTTCCGTCTGCTCCATAGGTCTCAGACAGAGTTTGGTTCCCGCGTTCGTCATATTTTCTGACAACCCGCGCTATTCCATTGGGGTTACTTTTCAGCTTTCCATCTTCTCCATAACTCTCTAACAGGGTCATGTACCCTCGATCGTCGTATTTACTTACAACCCGCGCTATTCCGTTGGAGTTACCTTTCAGTTTTCCGTTTTCTCCATAACTCTCTTCCAGGATTTGGTTTCTTCGATTATCGTATTGATAGACCCTTCGGGCTATACCGAAGCGGTCAGCTTTGAGTTTTCCGTCTTCTCCATAAGTCTCAATCAAAGTTCTGCATTCATATAGGTATTTAGTAAAATGCAGGCAATTCTCATCGTATTTATTGACCTCTCGCGCTATTCCAATGTAATTCGCTTTGAGCCTTCCGTCTTCTCCGTAGGTCTCTGAAATGGTTTTACACCGATTTGCATCTTTGATAATACTCAAACAGTTCTCATCGTATTTATAGACATACCGCGCTATTCCATTGTAATTCGCTTTGAGCCTTCCGTCTTCTCCATAGGCCTCTGAAATGGTTTTACACCGATTCGCATCTTTGACAATACTCAAACAGTTTTCATCATATTTAGTGACCTCTCGCGCTATTCCCTGGTAATTACCTTTCAGCTTCCCGTCTGCTCCATAAGTCTCTTCCAAGATTTTGTTCCCTCGATCATCGTATTTATAGACTGTTCGTGCTATTCCATAGGAGTCACCTTTCAACCTGCCATCCGCTCCATAAAACTCTATCAGCGTCCTGCAACCATCTGCACTCTTACCCAGTCGCAGGCAGTTTTCGTCGAATTGTTCTTCTTTTCTTTCCTTTCTCCAGACTGTGGGTTTTTCTTTGATGTCCAGAGCGGATTCCAGTCCGAAGCAGCGTTCCTTGTTGGGAACAAACTGCAGGCAGCCCGGATCGTAACGAAATTTATAAACAGCCACTCCTCCGAAATCGGACTCCAGCAATCCGCCGGAATTGAATGTGCGGATCTCGCTCACACAGGTGGAATGGATTTTTTCAGATGCCATACAGGATTCATCTGTTTCTCTGCATTTGAGTTTCCGGCCTGCATCCATCATGCTCCAGCAGGATGCATCGTATTTATACTGTATTTTTGTGATCCCGTTCTTTACGATCATGGGAAGTTCCGAATCCCGAAAGTATTCTTCCTGAGACAGTCTTCCTTCTTCATCATAGGAAAATTTTCCAAGAGCCACGAGTTTTCTGTCTCCCTTGAACTGATCGTTTTTTCCCTTCCGGGAAATGAGCTTCACGCAGTTCAGATTTTTCGCATCCTCTTTCGTATGCGAATATCGGGAGAGACAGTTTTCATCGTATTCATATTCGAATCTGGCCAGTCCGTCCTCTCCCTCTGCCATCTCTTCTTCCGTCTTGGCAAACTGCACTTTCTCCTTAATGATTCCATAAGGATTTTTAGAGTAATCATATACATAGGCTGTCTTGTATATCCCGTATCCGTCCTTGGCCTGTCTGGACTTCTCATTGGTATACAGTTTAATTAAGGGATTTCCGACCGAATCATACACAAACCCTGTGCGGGCGATTCCGTTTTTGTCCGGTTTGAGATTCTTGTTCTCATCGTAGTATTCTTCAAGGGTCTTGTTGGAGAGCACATCAAAATTCTGAACGACCCGGGCAATCCCTTCCTTGTCCGGAAGAAGTCTTTCCAGACTTCCTTTCTCGTCCTGCTTCATCCTGCCCAAGTACTCATCCAGAATCGGATTTCCGTTGAAATCGTATCCTGTTCTCTGATACTGGATTTCGGTTTCCTTTTCACGGACTGCATTCTTTGTGCCTGTCTCGTCCAGATAGGGACGCAGTATTTCCCAGCCTCTGTCCGGTCTGTAACGGATTTCGTGCACGAACTCCAGATTTCCCTTCCGGTCAAACTGATGCAGAGAGAGACAGGGCCTGTCAAACTCATCCTTCCGGCTCGTATAGCTGATTCCATTATTTTCAAAGCATTTATCATGATAGCTCGCGACGATTCGGGAAATGCCGTCTATGCTCGCAGGAACCGCTTCCCCGTCCGCACCTGAATTGAAGAAAGCCAGCCTCAGAAGTCTTCCCTGAGAATCGAAGAGCCGTTTGCCTTCCGCATTTTCCGATCCGATTCTGTAGCTCTGTTCACTTAAATGAACGCTTCCCTTCGGTCTTCCGACAGCCAGAAGAAAATCTCCTGTGTAGTCTCCTCTCGAATATGGAGCCTGTTCATTTTTTCCCTTGGCCTTGATGTAAGCCTTCATCTCCTGTTCCACATACAGCTTGAGATCGTTGAACGTGACGTATTCCCCGCCTCGGTTCTGCACTTCACCGGAAAGGCCTTTCACAAGAAACTCAGTAAATACTCCTCCGCCCAGACTCGAATCCTCATAGGAAAAACCTCCTGGAGATGTGCCGAGAAAAATTCCCACTCCCTTTGCACCCCGCAGACGCTCCGGCAGTTTGAACTCACCGAATGCAGTTCCCTTTTCACCGCCTTTCTTCCCGTCGATTGTCTCACGGCAGGCATCCAGAAAAACCATGATCTGCGGAATCCCGTCATTCACTCCTGGAGGATTGTATTCATCCTCTTCCGTTTCGCCTTTCCTGTTTTTTTCCTGACGTTCCCGAAGTTTCCAGAGTTTTGCCGGTTCAATAATTTCTTTCGCAACATTCAGCACATTCCTGCTTGTTCCTGCCTCCTTCACTGTATCCGAAAGCGCAACGATATTTTCTTCCTTCTCTTCAAATCCGTGCCCGGAAAAATAAAAGAGAAATGTCTGAGGATCCGTTTTCACAAGTCTTCTGAACTCGCGGATGATGTTCTCCTTAGTCGGTTTATATCTGTTATTATAAAATCCTGTATCATCGTTCAGGAGAACCACTTCATCAAAATGACCGATATCCTTCAGAACAGATGCCATTTTCTGAGAGTCGTTTGAAGTGTATTTCAGAGAATTCAGACGGGACTCTTTCAGATAGTTTCCCACGCCCACGATCAGTGCGACCCTGCGCGTTTTCTGCCAGGCTTCCTGTCTGTCCTTCGGAACATTCTGCCATCCGTTTTCATTTTTTTCAAATGCTTTGTATTCCGGCTCCTTCTCGACAGCTTTCAGCGAAACAGGCTTTTCGTTCTGCCCTGCCGCCGCCAATTGCAGTGACGCATTTAAATAATCCGGCAGTACAGACTCGGAATACAGCCGTTCATAAAAAGCCCCAACGCCAATTCCAAAAACACTCGCCGAAAAAATACAAACCAGAAAAACAACCTTCATCATAAAAATGTATTTTTTCTGATTTCAGTTAATATGTCAAATTATATATTGTTTATTTGTGTCGGTCTTTATGCCTGCAGAAAAAGTCGCCTGCCTTCTGAAATCTGGTTTCGTCAATTCTTTCTATTCGGATAATTTTTGAATCTGAAAGATTCGACCAGAACAGTTTAGCCTTTTCCAATTCTTTTCTTGCCATAAAAAGAGTCATCGTTTCCTGAATCACAAGATCACTTGTAAAAAAAGGAATGCGCATTGTCGCTACTCCATTTCACCGGATCCATAGATGATATGCGAATTTTTAATTCTGTTCTGAGTGCAGCTTCGCTTCCGGAAATTCGGCAATACTGCACTGTATCGAAAAGGTCAGAAAACGGCATTGACCTGAAAGAACATAAAGTACGCCTGCGATGCAGCTCCGTTCGCGCCTCTTGCCACTGATGTATTTATATTATATCCATTTATATTTCCTAAAACAGTCGGATCGTAACTGAAGACAGCATTCTTCTGTCCTTTGACTGCGTTTCCTGCGGTCAGCATTCCGCCGCCTATCCAAATGGATACATATTCATAAATTCCATACATCCAGGTAAAATCAATTTCATTATAAATTCTTCTTCCCTTGTTTCCTGTGACAGCCTTTGAAGAATAGTCTGTTGTTGCTCCTGTATTTGCAGCACCGCTGACTGCATACCATGCATCATTTGTCTCTGTCTTGCTGTTCCAGAAATGAGCCAAATAAAATGTTCCGAATTTTTCTGTTTTGTAAGAGATATTGATCTGAGTGCTTTTCAGATTCTTCATATCTATATTTTCTGCAAGACCGGCCATATTGTTCCAAGGGATTGAGCTGAAACGGGGACCTGGAAGTGTCTGAAATGTTCCATTTGATCCGTCTCCCGAACGATTGTCCCCCGTCGCATACAGATACTGTGCACCAATGCGAAGTCTCTCAAAAAAACTGTAACCTGTCTGAGCGATATACATTGCACCTGCATATTTCTGGTTCTGATTTGTAAATACCCCCGTCGGAAGACCGATTGCAGCGAGAATCTGATTGGCTGCAGTATTTACTTGGGCATTGCTGATGACTCTTGTTCCGGTCAGACCGGTCTGCCAAGCAGATTCAAAAGTCCAGTCCCAGCCTTTCCAAGGACTGTCCGAAGCAAGAACATTTGAAGATGTCCTGTTTGTGAGTCTGAATCCAGTTGTAATGAGATTGTTCTGCTGTTTTGTCCATGGACTTTGGTACAGATAATTCCCAAGGTTTGCATTCACTGAGGCCAGGGAAGTGGCAGTCGTCGGATAATAAGGTGTTCTTGCTGTCAGAAGACCTAGAGAATACAGATCCAGATGAAACCAATTTTTCATTTTCACAGTATTGTAAGTTCCGAAGATATACTGATTTGGCTGTCCCTGATTCAGTGCAAGCTGCTTCCCAGTGGCAGGATCAACTGTTGAGCTGAATATAGGTGCACTGGCAGAAAGCACTCCGTTTGTTCCTGACTGACTGCTGATGAGTTTATATCCCAAAATATGGAAATTAAAATATTCTTTTTCGATCATCAGCCTGGCACCGTCAAATGAGAGACCGTTTATCGTCCAGTTTGCTCCTCCCAGCATTCGTTGATCACCGTAGGCAAGAATCTGACGGCCAACCTGTATCTTTGCATCCAGAGGAAGGTTTTTCAGCATAAACCAGGCTTCACGAACTGCTGTCTGACTCGGTATATTATATGAATTTCCTGCAGTCACTGTATTTCCAACACCTGCAAAAGTATTTGCTCTGACATCTCCGGTGCTTGCGGGAGTAGAACCTCCCAATACTCTAGAATCCTGAACATTGATTTTTATGCTGAAATAGGGACTCGGATCCATAATGACCATAAGCTGTGTCGTCTGAAGAACTCTAGAAACATAGCCCTTCGCCTGTTTATCAAAACCTAAATTGTATCTGTCCTCATAACGGGTCCGAATATGTGCTCCGACTTTGACCCAGTCATTCAGCCAGCCTTTCTGATGTTTATTGTAGAACTTTGACTGATCTGAATCCAAAAGCATGGAGCGGTTATATTCAGAAGTGAGTCCGCCTGTTTTGAGAGGTGACAAATAGTCTTTTTCATCCGTGCCTTTCGATGAACCTGAAGTCTCTGACTGCTTGAGTCTTTTTTTCAGAGCCTCAAGCTCTTCCTGATTCCTTTTCAGAGAATCTTCAATTTCCTTCACTGCTTTGGCAGTTTTCTCATTTTCCTCACTTCTGTCTGCCTGGGAATATAATGGTCCAAATATAATGAAAATAATTGAAATAACAGTTAAAAATATTTTCATAGCATTCTCCTTTTTTATATGCTCGTTTTTTTTTCTACAGTCCTGTTTTATCCCAAATCATCGTCTCTGTGATAAAGTAAGTTCCTCCATAAATTTCCGGAAGTTCGGTTACAGAATCTGCCAGCTTCGATGCCTTTTCCTATGAACATACTGACAGGATATATGTACAGGACAGTCAGCACATTTTCTGCACTTTTTGAGCCACATTCTCCTCTTCCTGCAATGTCTTTAAATACAGTATAATTCAGTCCAATGTTGTCCATTATTTCCAGAGTTCTCTGAAGGACAACATTTGCGCATCACCTGTCACATATCCTACTATCAGAGCACCCGTCAAAAGAAAAACAGAATCTCCTAAGAAACTTCATGGGAAAAATTGCAGCCATCACTGTGCAGGCAAGAAGCGTCCAGAGATGTTCCATTGAAAAATGAGCGGAATAATTCATGACTCCTTAAAACCGATTGAGAAAAGGAGATGCGTTGAGAAGAATTTTGAAAGCTGAT
>JBPOJG010000127.1:0-3835 GCA_052033835.1 Spirochaetota bacterium | reverse complement strand
TCAAAAAGCAGGATGAAAACTTGTGCTATGAATCCGAGAACAAGTATGATCTTTATCCGTTGTATCCAAAGCAAGTCTTTGAAGTTTCGAGGGAATAGGAGTCTTTTCATTCTTTTTCCCCCTTCGCAAATATCCCGATCCAAAAAAGCAGGCAGAAACAAAGGTTTGTTGCAATCAGGCCAATTATAATTACGTTGAAAAGCAAATCCGAATTTGTCGCTTTCCATGCAATCAGCCATTGAGCAATAGAATACAAAAAGAATATAAGGTATGCTGTTTTCATAATCTTGCCGCCTTGAAAAACATCATGAAAATTCCAGCAATAAAAAACGAAAACAGGATGTAAACGCCGTCTCTTGTAGCTCCAGAGGCAATGATTGCCTGTGTAAGGTGTGTTAGGTAGAAGAGGAAACCGCCCAGGACAAAGAAGACTGTAAACAGTAGGTGAAAGCCTAATCCCTCTGGTTTCTTGTGCTGTTTCGGTTCTGCTGGATATTCATAATGATAATCTGACTGAATCAGATTGTATTTTGATTTGGATAGTGGTTTAGGCTTTTCTGCCCTTTGTAAATCTCTCATTTTGTTTCCTCACGTTGTGCAAAAATTGCCCGTGAAAAAACGGATTGACATTTACAGAGAAACGTCGAAAGGTTTCCTCACGGGGTTTACCGTTGCCAGTCTGACTATCCGACCAAAGATTTCCAGACTGGTATTTTAATTAAAAAATAATGACTACTTTTTCTTGTGCTTCTTTTCGATATAATCGGAAAGCAGTTCTTCCACAAGTTCAGAGACCGTTCTTTTTTCGTCTAAGGCTTGCTTCTTTGCTTCCTTCTTTACCTCTGAATCAATAGTAAGATTCAGTTTTTCTTTTTCATTAGCAGTCATGTTTAAACGTATAGACGCATAAGCGTTTTTAGTCCACTACTTTTTTTCTGCCCTCTGGAAATAATCATTTCTTTTCCAGTCTCGCAAGTTCTGATTCTGCTTTCTTCAGCCTTGCTTTCAGATTCTTAATCTCTGCTTTCAGTTCACTGATTCTGTCCTTGCCAGATTCTGCTTTCTCTTTATGCTCTTTGTTTTCAATAGAACTGTCTGATCTTACCTTTGGATTAGAAATCAGCTTCAGACTGTCCTCTAAGGAATTTATTTCCAAAAGCGAATTCGAATTCGCATTTATCAATAAATTTCTATTCTCAAAGAGTCTCATATACTTTTGAGCCTGCCTTATTCCAAAAGGCAGTTTAGTTTCTACCCATTCAGTAAACTTTCCATGATCTGACAATTCCTTTTGCTCTGAAAGCAGTCTGCCTATCTCTGAAAGCTTTTCAAGAGAGTCCTGCACATTATCACTTACTGCTTTATAAAGGTTTGTGATTTTCTTTACAGCAGGCTCTGCAGAAATGGTCTCTTCTTTTTCCTGTCCTATTCTGACCAGATTTACATAATCATATTTGTTATGCTTTTTCATAGCTCTCTCAAAACCTCTTGAATTGACTCTCTCAGTTTAAGGAATTTTGGTTTCTCTAAAGCTTCATTCATTGAAGTAAATTTTCTTATGCTGTTCTGGTTCTGAAATCTGCTGAAAGAAAAATCTCTCAGAAACTTGCTTTCCATGAAAAGCCTTTCCTCTCTTGTTTCATTTTTCCCTACTCTGTTTAATACGATATTCAGGGACAGTTCTTCTTTTATTTCCAAAGACTGCCCGATTGTAAATACCAAAGAATCGAAATCAAATCGGCTTAACAAACTTGGGCAGAAAAGGAAATCCGTTGCCTGAATGGAAGAAACCGTCAATGCTGAATAGTTTGGACTGTTATCAATTACAATGAAATCATAATTCCTTATTTTCTTGAATGCCTTTTCAAACTTATACTGCAGAACCCTGTCTTGAATCTTGAATACTTTCAGACTGCAGGGAATGTATGAAACATTATCAGAATGTTTTGTAATTACATCGTCTATAGATTCTGAATCGGAAAGGAAATCATATACTGTTTTATCTGCAGGCTCTGCTGTAAAAATTGAAGTCAAAGAGCATTGAGGGTCAAGGTCTACAAAGAGAACACGCTTTCCTTTCATTGCAAGATAACTGCCTGCCAAGTAGGATAAAGAAGACTTTCCAGAGCCGCCCTTTACATTGTAAAAATTCAATACTTTCATTCCCTTCCCCCTGTTCTCAGATTGCAGTATTGCAGTTCACTCCCTGTCTTCTGAAAGTGCTCATACAATTCAATTTCGCAGTGTTTGCAGATTGACAGTCTTTCCGTTGTATCTGCCTGAATGTATCTGTCTGCAGCTTTCTGTCCTTCAATCCCTGATTCTGTCCAGTCTCGAATATTTCCAAAGGTCAAGCAGATAGGGCAGACTGACTTTGTAATTATCCTGTCATTAACCGGAAAACCATTTTCTTCAGTAACCTCGGATAGTTTGCGAGTAAAAAAGTTTTGTATGCTCATTTCCCTTTCTCCAATTCAATTTTAATTTCAGTAAGAAAATCTATGCAGTCTTCTAATGTCGCCTTGAACTGATTTAAACAAATTCCGGTTTTCAGCTTTCCTGAATTCTCAGCATTCAAATTCTGAATGTCCTTCAGAGTCTCATTCAGGATTTTACTGAACCTGCTTTCAAGTTTAATGTGTGTTTTGTAGTGCATTACAATAGATCCTTTTCCCTTTCTTCCATATCCATGAAAACATACATATCCAAAGTGGTTTTTGCAGAACTGTGACCGAGATACTTCTGAACCAGTTTTACGTCTTTTGTCTTTGCATATAAATGAGAGGCCCGGGAATGTCTAAATATATGTGGGTAGAGTTTTTTATTCAGACAGATCAGTCCTTCCTTTCTGAGATCAGTAAAAATATTGTGTCTGTCCATCGGCTTTCCGTGACTGTTCAGGAAAAGGTTTCCTGTTCTGTTTTTCGTGGCTGATAAAATATCATTATAAAGCTTTATTGGAAGT
This sequence comes from Spirochaetota bacterium, assembly GCA_052033835.1. Taxonomy (GTDB): domain Bacteria; phylum Spirochaetota; class Leptospiria; order Leptospirales; family Leptospiraceae; genus DAORDI01. The sequence goes on along the minus strand of JBPOJG010000127.1, from coordinate 870 downwards.
ATGGGAGTCGATCTTTCCTTTCTGCCTTTTCCTATCACTCTAAGGTATACGGTCTTTCCGGTCTTTGCTTTTGTAATGTCCTCATGAGTCACATTTACAAGCTCCGATACTCTGCAGCCTGTCCAGTATAAAGCCTGAATAAAAAGAGACAGGATTCTGTATTTTTCAGGATACGAATGATTGCTCCCTTTCTTCGCAGTCTTTGATTCAAGATGTTCAGTCAGAATTTTTATTTCGTCCATAGAAAGAATTTCATCTCTTTTTATTTCCTTTTCCGGCTTTACCTTGTATCGTTTGATGAGAGCATCTATTGTTTTTGTAAGCTTCGCTTTCTGTGTGTCCTTCAAGTCTGCATTCAGTTCAATATAGTCTCTGAGACTGCGAAGCATGAGGACAAAAGTTTCGGGCTTTTTGTTTCCTCTGGACAGCTTGTTTTTCTTTTCCGATTCAATCCAATCGAGAATCAGTTTTTCAGACAGAGGTTCTTTCTTCGCCAAAGCAAAGGACTCAAAACTTTTTTGATAATGTGCCTTAGTCGGGTCTATGGAATGATAAAGTATTCTGTCTTCAGAATGTCTTTGAACCGGTTCTGATTTGGTAATATCTCCGAACATAACAGCATGATAAAACTTCCCTTCTTTTACGTCAATACATTTTATATGAAAAGTTGTAAATAGAAGTTTGTCCGGTTAGATCCCGATAATGAATCTATGTGCGGTCGGCTCTGGTTGCAAAACAAACTCGGATACAAAAACTATTTCGGATTCCCTGAACAGGAAACCTTTGAACTGCCTGAAGGGGAAATTTTTCCATCTCAAAAGACCGGTTCTGTTATCCAGACCGGAAAGGACAGAAAGCTGAACTTAATGC
>JBPOJG010000365.1:0-5253 GCA_052033835.1 Spirochaetota bacterium | reverse complement strand
GCATTAAGTTCAGCTTTCTGTCCTTTCCGGTCTGGATAACAGAACCGGTCTTTTGAGATGGAAAAATTTCCCCTTCAGGCAGTTCAAAGGTTTCCTGTTCAGGGAATCCGAAATAGTTTTTGTATCCTAGTTTGTTTTGTAACCAGAGCCGACCGCACATAGATTCATTATCGGTCTGGACTTGGGAGCGGGTTCAGTCCTTCGCTTCAGAGACTTCAGAAAGTTTTCTTTGCAGTCCCTGAACCCTCAGAGGCAGAACAGAAGAACCTGCTGAACTTTGCGAACCTCAGACGAAGTCAGTAAAATTACTTTACGGATAAAAAGACGTTGACAAATAATTCATTCCGGAAAACTGTAAAAATCATGAACCTGGCATTGACGGCAAGCGGACAGGATACGGCAGAAAGCGGAAACCTGATTTATTATTCAATTGACCCGGCAGAGAGTCATTATCAGAAATCCTTCGAATCCTTCGCTTTGAAACGGAAAGAACCTCTCTCAGAAAAACTGATTCTTGAATGGCTGGATTCTGAAAAGAAAAGCAAGACGACCGGAAAGGACAAAAAGCAGAATACTTTTGTTTCCATGCTCAAAGCGGTTCAGAAGTATCTTGACCTGAATGCTGATCTGAAGGAAACACAGAAAGCGAAACTGAACAAGACAATAAATGCACTTATAAAAAGATACAAGGTAAAGCAGTCAAAGGCAGTCAGCAGAGAGAACATTCTTTCATCCGACGAAATTGAAAAGCTTGCTGAATGTCTCTGGACTAAGCCGACGATAAAGGATAATGCTGGAAACTACAATCCGGACAAGAACAGAATCCTTTCTCTGATTGTAAAATCATTATACTGGACAGGCTGCAGAATCACTGAGATTCTGAACGCGGTTCATGAGGACTGCACTTTGTCAGAATCAGGAAAGACTGTAAACATTCAGGTTCTCGGAAAGGGATCTAAAATCAGAAACACTCCTATACTGCCGGTAAAGCTTTACAGGCAAATCATAAAACTGACAGGAAACGACAAAGGGCTTCTTTTCAGAAGCAAACGAGAAACCCCACTGGACAGAAGAAACATTTACAATGAGATAAGCAGGGCCGGAAAGGAATTCCTGGGGAAAGAAATTTATCTTCATATCTTTCGCCATTCAAGAGCAAGCCACATTTATGAAAAGACAAAGGATGTAAAGCTTGTGCAGGAATACTTAGGGCACTCATCCGCGAAGACTACTCTGGACATGTATGTTTTCATGGACTTGAAAAAACGGGAAAAGGATTTATTATAATTATGCACTACAAAACACACATTAAACTTGAAAGCAGGTTCAGTAAAATCCTGAATGAGACTCTGAAGGACATCCAGAATTTGAATGCTGAGAATGCAGGAAAATTGAAAACCGGAATGAGTTTAAATCAGTTCAGGGCGACATTGGAAGACTGCATAGATTTTCTGAGTGAAATTAAAATTGAATTGGAGAAAGCAGGATGAAAGTTATCTCTATTTATAATCAAAAAGGCGGTACAGGGAAAACTACTCTGTCCATACTCCTTTCAAACTATCTTTCAGAATCAGGAAAAAAAGTTTTAGCCTTAGACTTAGATTCCCAAGAAAGCTTGACTCACTATTTCAGTGAGAACGAGAAAGAAGAAAAGACGATTTTTCCAGTCCTTGCCGGAATGATCCCTGTCAAAGATGCAATCAAAGAAGCTTCTGAAAACCTGCACTTCATCCAGGGAGACTTAAGGATTTTGAAAATTCAATCGTCTGTCCCTTTCAACGGTATTCAAAAGATTTTCGGTAAGCTTTCCTATGATTATTTGATAATGGATCATTCCCCAAGTTACCATAATCTGATTGTATCCGGTCTGATTGCAAGCAATACAATAATCATTCCTTCATTACTTTCTAACTTTGATATGAAGTCGGTCTCATTTACCATTGAAGAAGCAAAAGAACAGAATCCAAAAGCGAAGCTGTTTACAGTCTTTAACAGGCAGAACAAGTTTACAAAGGAAATGGAAAAGTCCCTGAAGAACTATCCAGTCATTGAAAGCAGTTCAACGGTCTGCACATTTCCGAATTTTCCGACAATTCGAAAACTGAAATTCTCAGACAAGGTGAAAGAAGAAACTAAGAAAATTTACTATTTGATGGAAGGGATTGTATGAGCAAGAAAAAGGAAGCTTTAGACGTTTCAGTAAATGAAATTCTTTTGAGTATGGTAAAAGCTGATTTCAAAAAGAATATCAGAGAGGACTATTCAGGCATTGAAGAACTTGCTGAATCTATCAGGAAACACGGACAGCTTGAACCGGTCGGAATAGACGCAAACGATAATCTGATTTACGGATTCAGAAGATTCAAGGCTGTAAAAGAAATCCTGAAATGGGACTCCATAAAGTTTGTCAAAATTGAACTGGACAAGAAGGACAGAGAAACGATTCAGCTTGTCGAGAACATTCACAGAACCGATTTGACAGATTATGAAATTGCAGAGACCCTGAACAGTCTGAAAAAAAAGGAAAAACTCTCAGACAAGGAACTTGCTGGAAAGATCGGAAAGTCTGAAAAATGGGTTAATGAAAAAATATCTCATTACATGATTGCAGAAAACACACCGGAAGCAAAAATCCTGCCTTCTTCAATAGTGAATGAAACACGGTCTCTTAAAACTGAAGAACAGAAAAAACTTCTGAAGAAAGCTAAAGAAGAAAAACTCTCAGTGAAGAAAACAAGGGAGCTTGCAAAAAAAGAAAAAGATGAAAAGATACGACGTCGTATCTCCGAAAAACCGGTAAATGAGCCTGAAGAAAATTCACGTCAACGTGAAAAGAAAACTCCGAAACTCACAAAGGATCGAATAATTGAACTGAATCAAATCCGGTCTGGATACAGGTTTCATGAGGATGGAAAATTGTCCTCTGTTTATGTAATCACATTGGACGCGACTGCAAAATCAGGCTATTGCCTTGAATATGAATACGAATTCAACGAGAAGACCAGTTTTAGCAGAACTAGGAAAATCGGGCAGATACTGGAAATGAATGATGAGGGTTTCACGTATCTTATTGACTCACTTGCATTCAGTCAGACAGTCACTGTGAAATTTTCCAAGCTTCATAGAAAATACAGCAAGTTTGACTTATGAGTAACATTCAGAACCTTTACGCTGTATATTCGGATACCCGGGAACAGATTGAGTCATTCACTGCTGAAACTGATCCTGTTTTAATGAAGGAAGTTTTCAGGGTTCATGAATCAGTAAGAGGACTTCTGAAATACCATAACATTACGCAGGATTTCCCAAAGGAGAAAATGAATCTTTGGGATAATCCAAAAGACTACATTCCAGACATAGCAATTGTCTATGAGGTATGGGTAAATTCATGACCCTGCTGATTATTTTCAGGGACACAAAAAAAGAGTAGACTTAACATTTTAGCATTTTAGCATTGCAAAGGAAACCATTTATGAGCAAGAAAACAGTAAACATCGAAGAAGAGGCACACAAGAAAGCGAAAATTCTTTCTGCTGAAACAGGGCTTTCTATAGGTGAAATTATAGAACTTCTTTTATTAGGAACTTCAGAGAAGGACATACTGAAACTTGCGAAAGGTAAGGACAAATAGCATTATGATTTAAGAGTAAAGGAAACACAAGCCTGCTGAATCCCGCGAAGAATTGTCAGGCTTGCGACGGTCTAACCCGTAAGAGAAGTTTTGAGCTTTGTTCTCAGAGGTCAAGCTTTCTTTTACGGGCATTTTTTCAAACAACGTAAAAGGAGCGTCCAATGAAGGACTTGCACAAGAGCAAACCTAAACCACTATCCAAACCGAAATACAATCTGCGAAATTCAGAATACAGATATGAGTATCCAGCAGAACCAAAACCGAGACAGGAAAAGAGCATATTCACTTTTCACCTGCTTTTCGGGATCTTCTTTGTATCTGCCGGATTCATGTTTTATCTTACACACCTTACACAATCAATTATTTCCTCTGGAGCTACAAGGGATGGCGTTTACATATTTTTTGCGGGCTTTGTAGCTCTGATCTTTGCAGGGTTTATAAAGATCCTTATGCAAGAAAAAGGCGGGCAGAAATGAAAACAGCATACCTTATATTCTTTTTGTATTCGATTGCTCAATGGCTGATTGCATGGAAAGCGACAAATTCGGATTTACTTTTCAACGTAATTATAATTGGCCTGATTGCAACAAACCTTTGTTTCTGCCTGCTTTTTTGGATCGGGATATTTGCGAAGGGGGAAAAAGAATGAAAAGACTCCTATTCCCGCGAAACCTGAAAGACCTGCTATGGATACAACGGATAAAGATCATACTTGTTCTCGGATTCATAGCACAAGTTTTCATCCTGCTTTTTGATTCTCATAAACGGGTCATTCCGTCCAGCCTGATTCTGCTGTTTTCTGAATTCAGACGTAAACCGGTTCTGAGTAGGTTTTCAATTTACTCAGTGACTCTGTTCAGCATCTCAAACTATTTCGGAGCGTAACACTATGAAGGGAAATTTTATCAGTCAGTTATTCAGTAATTTTCATCGGAGCTTGAAGGGAATCAATACCCTTCTATTTAAAATCGTTTACTCAGTCACTCATCCAATAAAGGGACTCGAAAACGTAATTCGACTTCTGAAGAACAGAGCCTTTTCACTGGTTCTGTTCTTTGGTTCTGGGGTTCTCATTTATTTTGCAACAATGGATTTTCTACCTGTCTTACTTCAGACTGTCTATTCGGATATGACCCCAGAGGCCGCGAAGTCTAAAAGTATGCAGATTGCTTTGTTCAGTGAGATCCTTCTAGGAATCAGCAAAATTAAAAAACTCAGATACACAAGTTTTCTTTTGGTTCTTCTGGTAATGAGTCTTTCAATGTCTGGATTCATTATTGAGATTTCCCAGAGCATGAACGAATTGAGCAAGATTCAGTTATACGGACAGATTTTATTTGGAGTCTGCTTGAACGGTTTACCAGTAATTTCCACTTGGATATTTGGTAATGATGCAAGCAAGATTCCAATGAAAAGAAGGAAAAGGAAAAAGTCAGAAGGGCAGAACTTGACCAATGAACAGAGGGAGCTGAAAAGAGCTGCAGTCTTGGAAGCTTTTGACTCTGGACAGTTTTCCACACTTGGCGACATGGCTATTTATGCAGCCGTCCAGAATGAGACAGTCACAAGAGTTTTGAAAAAGGAGCGTCCAGAACAGTTTGAAGCTTGGAAGACTCAAAACA
>JBPOJG010000315.1:0-5579 GCA_052033835.1 Spirochaetota bacterium | reverse complement strand
TGGGACGAGGTTTCTTATAAAGAAAACAGTGTATCCCCTGTGGTAAAAATTCCCGATGATCCTTCCACTCCGTACAATGAAATGGAAATAGTAGAAGGAAATGTTCTGAAAGTCTCTTCAAAGGATACAGTGGAGAAATTCACTGGAAGAGGATTTACACCGGACGGACCTGCCGGAACAGAACCGAATTTACCTCCGGGCTATAAGGACACAGATTATCAGAAGGCAGAATACCAAAAATCAGAAACTGTAAATAATAATGAGTTCAACAGAAAAGTCAGCGAAGTTAAAAAGCAGCCTTGGAAGGTGGAGAAAATTACGCTTTCTGTCATTGTGGACGGAATCTGGACTAAAAAAGAAGCTCCGGAAGGAACTCACTATTTGAGAGAATACAAGGCAGTTACCAAAGAGGAACTTTCGCAGATTAAGAAAAACCTGGAAGCCGCCATCGGACTTGATCCGACAAGGGGTGACAAAATCAGTGTGGTATCCCTTCAAAGAGACAGAAATTCTCAATTTGCCGCTGAGGATGCAGACCTTGCCAGAAGAAAGGCAATGCAGAATGCAATTATCACTTCCCTCGGAATTCTGACTTTCCTGATTCTTGTCATACTGATTTACAGAGCAGTCAAGAAAGAAATTGCCCGCAGAAGAAGACTGCGTGAAGAAGAAATTGCTGCTCAGCAGCAGATGATGAGAGAGGCAGCTCTCCGTGCAGTGGAAGGCGGAGAAGTGGAAGCGGAGATTTCCTTGGACGAGAAGAGAAGAAGAGAACTTCTCGAAAATGCAATCAAGATGGCCAAGGAAAAACCGGAAGAGGTGGCACAGCTTCTTCGAACTTGGCTTTCCGAGGAGGAAAACTCCTAATCTTCTATGTCTAAGATCCAGTCAAAAAACAAGGCAGCTATTTTATTTAATCTCATAGGAGATTATTTGCCTAAAGAGGTTTTGGATAAACTGGATTCTAAGGAACTTCAGAAGCTGATGGAAGGTCTTGAGGATGCGCAGAGTCCTTCTCTAAATGAGGAGAGACAGGTGCTTTCCACTTTGGATGGACTGTCTTCTGAAAAAAGAAGCAGATCCAAGTATTCCGATAAAAAGGGTACTGAGAAAAAGTACTCTACTAAGCTTGACTATTCTTCTCCATTGGAAAGTCTCAAAAAGAAAAAAAGAGATGAGCTTGAGCTGATTATTCGGGATGAACCGGCCAGAATGGTTGCAATGGTAATGTGTTTTGCTGATCCTGATGAAGCATCTCATCTGATTGAAGATTTTCCTGAATCAATGAGAGATAAAATTATTGAGGAAATCCGAAAAGTAGACTTTTATTCAGAATCGCTTCGTGCTGAACTCGAAAGTTTTCTATTCTTTAAATTTGATCTGATTGAATCCAGGATGATTGTATCCAAGGTGACAAACAGAAGCGGAAAGAAAGTTGCAGAGATTCTTTCCCGAATCAGTCCTAATCTTTCCAGCAGAATGTTTTCCAATATCAAGGAAAAAGATCCTGGATTTGCAAAATCAATAGATGAATATTTTTATACTTTTCAGGATCTTTTATACATTGGAAGAACATCTCTCACAAATTTTCTGGCAGGATTTCATCCGATAGTGCTTGCCTGTGCGATGAAAGGAATAGATACCTCTCTCTGCGAGAAAATATTTGAAAGATGTGAGCCTTGGCTTGTCAAACAGATAAAGCTGGAGTTGGATTCGATGGGACCTACGTCACTTGCGGAAATTGAAGAATCTCAAAAAGCAATTATAGAAAATTTAAACCGTGATATTGAAACTGGAAAAGTTAAACTATGGAAGGTAAAGTAAATGGCTAAGCTTGTATTTAAACCAATGCAGATTGCGGAAGTACATGATCAGATTGAAATCTCTATGTCGGAGAAATACAAGAAATATCATAAGGCTGAAACTGAAGAAGAGTACGAGGCTGATGCCGAAGGCAAAGTCATCGAGCAGTATTCCGGCCCTTCCATTGAAGAAATTGAAGAGGAAATCGCCAGATATCGGGCTGAAGCGGAAGAACAAGTCAGGATTATGCTTGCGGAGGCTCAGTCCAAGGCAGAAAAAATCATTGAAGATGGAAAAACAAGAGCCTTTCAGCTGATTCAGGATTCCAAAGAAAAAGTTAAAATTGAAGAGGATGCTGCAAAAGCAAAAGCAGACCAGATCAAAGACCGTGCAAAGCAGGAAGTGGAAAGAACAATGAAGGAAGCCGAAATGAAGGTTGCCGAAATTGAACACGATGCTTACCAAAGGGGATACGATGCAGGGCGGGAAGTCGGCTTTAAAAAGGGCCAGGCTGAAGTCCGCCGTCTGATTGACAGACTGGGAACAATTGTAGGAAAGGCGATAGATATCCGCGAAGATATTATCCAGGCATCTGAAAAGCAGATGGTCGAAATGATTCTGATCATCGCACGAAAAGTCATCAAAGACGAAATCATTGAGAGAAAAGAAATCGTACTCAATAATATCAGAGAAGCTCTTAAGAGAATCAAGGACAGGGACAGAGTGGATATCCGTGTCAATTTCTCTGATCTGGAAATCACTACTGCACATAAGGATGAACTCATTAAACTGATGGAGTCCCTCCGTAAGGTCAATATCTATGAAGATTCCAGAATTGACAGAGGCGGGGTTATCATTGAGACTGACGTCGGTGCCATCGATGCTAGAATTTCCACACAGCTTAAGGAAATTGAAGAAGCAATCAGAAATGCTGAGCCTATTTAATGCGGCTTAAGCCAAATGATTCCAAATGATTGAAAAAAAATTCACGGAAAAGGTAGATATTTTCTCAAAATATCTGTCTATTCTGAACAAGACTGAACCGATCAGGAAAAGCGGAAAAGTCATTCGTGTTGTAGGGAATGTGATTTATTCTCAAGGACCCCCTGACTCCAAAATCGGTGAAATTATGGAAGTCGAAAGGCACGACAAGAAAGGTTATCTGCAGTGTGAAGTGATTGGATTTGACGGTCATAAATATGCACTTATGCCTCTTGGAGAAATTGGAGGCATTTTCCCAAAGGCCTTTGTATTTTCCTCAGGAAAAAGACTTACAATCCCGACAGGTCCAAGTCTTTTGGGCAGGATCATCAATGGTGCAGGAAAACCGATTGATAATAAGGGAATTCTTCTGGCAAAAGAAGAACGCGGACCGGACAATGAACCGATCAATCCTCTGCAAAGACCGATCATCAGCGATGTACTTGTCACTGGAGTCAGAGCAATTGACGGGCTTTTGACGGTAGGGAGAGGGCAGAGAGTAGGTATATTTTCCGGATCCGGAGTAGGAAAATCTTCACTGCTCGGAATGATCGCCAGATATACAAATGCCGACATCAATGTGATTTCGCTTGTGGGGGAAAGAGGAAGGGAAGTAAACGAATTTCTCGAAAGGGATCTGGGCGAAGAAGCTCTGGAAAAAACTGTTGTATTCGTCGCCACTTCTGATGCTCCCAAGATGCAGCAGGTCAACTGTGCAATGCTTGCAACCAGTGCGGCCGAATATTTCAGAGACCAGGGACTGCATGTGAATCTTCTGATGGATTCCCTTACAAGGTTTGCTCAGGCAAGCAGGGAAATTTCCATATCGTACGGTGAACCTCCTATTACAAGAGGATACTCTGCAACTGTGTTCAGTAAACTTTCAAGACTTGTAGAAAGATCGGGAACAAGTCCAGGAGGAGGAACGATTACAGGCTTTTACACAATTTTGACGGAGCCGGATGAGATGGATGATCCGATTGCAGATGCCGTCAGAGGATACTTGGACGGACATATTATTCTGACAAGGAAACTTGCTGAAAGAAATTTCTATCCTGCCATTGATGTTCCAGCCTCACTTTCGAGAGTGATGCAGACAGTTGTAGGAGAAGAGCATTTTATGTATGCAGGATTTGTGCGCGAACTGATAAGCACATACAATACATCTGAAGAACTCATTCTTTTAAATGCATATGTGAAGGGTGCAAACCCCAAAGTGGATATGTCCATAGACAAAAAGGAAGCCATTGATCAGTTTCTGATCCAGAAAATCGAAACCAGAGCCGGCTATCTGGAATCTCTTCGAAAATTGAAAGAACTGTTCCAGACGCCTGAGGAAGACTACTGATGAAAAAGTTTAAATTCTCTCTAGAAACTGTAAAGAAGCTCAGAAAAATTAAAGTGGATGAAGAGATCAGAAATCTGTCTGTGGTTGTAGGAAATATTAATAGACTGAACAATGAGATTAAGGAAAATAATAAAGAAATTTCCGATTCAGTCAGTACGTTCCCGGATTTAGTAAAATCAGATATGAAATATCTGAAAATGTTTGACGGTTACATCAAAGGGCTGACTTTGAAAAATGAACAGCTCCAGAAATCTGTTTCTGAGCAGGATCAGTTTTTGGAAGATGCAAGACAAAAAGTAATTTTAGCACGGAAAGATGCAGAAATTATCGAAATTATAAAGAGAAAGAGATATGAAGAGTTCAGGCAGAAAATGTTTCGTGCAATGCGGCACGAAGAAGATGAGCGGAACAGACTCGATCAGATGGAAGACAGGAGGAATCTGAAATATGCTGACAAAGATAAGGATGATCCTAAACCACCTGTTCAAAAACAGAAAAAAAAGAAAGTTTCAGAAAAACCAAAATCAGACTACGAAAAACTTTTGGAATATTATGAAGCCGGCACAAAACCCAAAAGATGAATCTGAGTTTAAGAGTTTTGTAGAATCATTGGACAAGGAAACAGACGTGAGACTGTTTCGTGTTTCAAAGTCTATGGTGAATCTTTCCAATATTTCCATTTCTCTTGAAGAGAAAGTTTCCAGACTGGATTCTCTAGTGAAGAGTTCCAGCGAATGATTTGAGTTTTTATAAAAAACGTGAGTATGATGTAATAAAAAAACGGGGTCTTAGGGGTTGTTAAATTTCTAAATCCCTAATAGGGGCAACTTTTTTCCTGCTTTTTTAAAAGCAGGCAGTGATTACGATGTTGAATCGAATTTACTGAAAAAAGGTACAGGCAGACCTGAATATACAGGTGCAGTCGAAGAGGAGATTGAATGGGTACCATGAATGATAGGGTGAGAGCCTTTTATCTGATATTGCTAATTATTTTTCTTTTGGCGATAGGTTTTTTTGTTTTTGATTATTATAAACTGATAGATGCAGATGAAATTTTTCCATTTTTAGCAAAGAAGCCTGCAGCAGTGAGCTGGGATCAGGAATCACCGACTGAGGTGGAAAAGCTGGAAATCGAGAAAGCGAAAGAGAGAATCAGTGAGGAAGCTTCTGAGATTGAAAAACTCAGGAATGAACTTCAGGCGGAGAGAGAAAGACTGGATGCCGAAAAAGTGAAACTCGAAGAAGCAAAACAGGGAATCAAGGAAAAGGAAAGGCAGATGCAGATGAAAGACAAAGAAGATGCCAACCGACTTTCCAAATTGAGAGCCTTGGCCGGAAAAATTGCAAATATGCCTCCTAAAAGTGCAGTCGAACTTCTAGTCAACTGGCCGGATCAGGACATTATTGATGTGTTCAAGCAGATGGACAGGGAAGCAGAGGAAGAAGG
>JBPOJG010000319.1:0-2712 GCA_052033835.1 Spirochaetota bacterium | reverse complement strand
GGAATCGGAGAAAAACTGGCGGAGAAAATATTCGAATCTCTGCACAGGAATCAAGGTTTTTTTTCTGAACAAAAAACGGAATCAGACAGATAATAGAAACAGAATGATTTATTTTGCGATAGTGCTGATTCTCGCAGGGATTGCCTTTTTCCTTTATGCATATTATGAACCCGTAAAACAGAAAAAAGAATCGCCTGTCAGACCTGAAAGAAAAATGAGAACCTCTTACAGACCGATGGCTGAGGAAGAAACAGTGATTCCGGTTAATCTGAAAGCGACTCTTCTGAACAGAAGATATCCTGAGCACAAATTCTCCCAGGAAGTGGAAAATAAGATCCGTCAGGAAAGAGTTCTTTCCGCAAAATTTCATTTCCCTGAAATTCACGATGCAGTCATCCCTGAAAGAGAAGTTTTTTATGAAGATGAACCGAAGAAAGTATCAGCTGTGGGGACTGTAAAAGAAAATTCAAACGGCTATTCAAATGAAATCTTCCGACTGAACGGCACTCTGTATTTCGATTATTCCAGAAAGATTCCGTTCACTGACAGAAAAATCAGAGAAAAGATCTGGGATGAAGCCGATTTCACTCATTTTTCAAGAATTGGAAAAGTAAAGATGCTTGAGATTGACGGAGTTCTTCAGTTCCGTTCAGGACAGATTTATCATGAATTTTCATTAGAACAGATAGAAGAAATAGTCTTCTATGAAAAAGCGTTCAGTCTGATACCGGCAAATCCTAGTCTTCCCTCCACTCTTGTATTCAGTGAAGAATCAGAAAGTTTCAAAAACCTCCTTTCAGTAAAAAATATCTGATCTCCGAAATCTTTTTGAATATTGTTTCCTTTCTGGATGAAAATCCGGAAGGCGTCAGTTCGTACACTCTTCTGAAAAAACTTCAGGAGACAGAAGAAGATTTCCGCACGGAAACCTTCGGAAGTCATTATTCCTTATTTCAGATAAACTTTATGCTGTTTCATCTGCTTTACAGACTTCAGGATTACTGCAGAGAAAATCTGGACAGAAATCTCTATGTACATTATCTGAAAATTCAGCTTTCCGATAAAAAGAAAAATACCTCAGAAGGAATCACAGAGTTTGATCCTTTGAGAGAATATTATATAAATTTGGATAATCTGCACGGGACATCCGAAAAAGATGTGAATGATATGCTGGATTCTTTCTGGAAAAAATTTTCCGCTTTCAGCAGAAGAAAGGAAGCTCTGGATATTCTGGGTCTATCTGAATCTGCAGGCGAAGAGGAGATCAAATCCAGATACAGAGAACTTGTCAAACTTCATCATCCCGACAAAGGAGGATCGGAAAAGGATTTTCAGAAAATACAGGAAGCAATGTCTCTTCTGAAACTGCTCTGAATTTTGGCGGGGACGGTGTGAATGTATGTCGCATATGGTAACCCTCGAGGTTTAAACGAAAAGTCACTCCGCAGGCACGAATGGAAAATCATTTTCTCTGGCATTGGCCGAATCCCTGCCTACACTTAAGACACAGGGAGGACTCTGCATATTTGTTCCGAGGAATTTTTTCGCTGCACGGGGAAAATTTCCCTGAATGTATGTATTCAGTTCAGAGAGAGTGATCTCTCCGTCCTTGATGAAATCTGCATTTGCACCGCGAAGACCTTCCAGAAGGACATACGTAAATATCCCGTGTCCGAGTTCAGGAGATTCTCTCGAATACTCGTCGCCGGCTGAACTTGTGAAAAGAAAACGTCCAGTCCCTGCAGCCACTTTTTCCAGATACTCGAGAGATGACTCCTGTTCTTCTGTTCCCTTGTTCAGTGCAATCTTTGCACCGCCCGAATGGCAGGCATCAAAAATCAGCACAACCTTTCTCGAAAGCATTTTTCCCATGGAGGCCGTGATGAGATCCATATCCACTCCGTAGTTTCTCGCTGTCTTCTCCACATTCTTCTGTGCGAAGTCATAGTCCTGAGGGATGAGATAAAAAAGTCCCTTTCCGTCTCCGGTCGGCGAAAGTGCTCCATGCCCGCTGTAGTAGATCACAACCACATCCTGCACCTTGGACTTCTCCGCAATATGATTTAATGCATTCAGTATATTTTCTCTTGTGGCATCCTCATCATACAGTTCCTTCAGATGAATATTTTCCTTTTTGTATTTTCTGCTGTTCTTGTCTCGGACAAGTGCAGAAAAAGCCTTTGCATCCGCCACGCTGTACTTAAGCTGCTTCGAGCCCTCATAGGAATTGATTCCCACAGAAAGAATGTACAGATTCGGATTGACAGTCTCTCCCTTTCCCGCCTCTTTCGTAAGTGTAATTATCTTTGTGTTCGGACCGCCTTCTGAATTGTAGGCTGTGATCTGCACACGGTTCTGTCCAGCCACAAGAGGCAGATTCATCGTCAGATCATACTCCTCCGACTTCTCCTTCAGCCGTTTCCGGAACTCCTCAGGCACTCTCGCCTCAATCCCGTTTACAAAAACCTTGATCTCACGTATCCCTGTCCCCTGATCCTTCAAATTGAAACCGATCTCAGTCTCCTTGTCCCCCGCCGGAATCAGCCTGTCCTCTTCCGGATACTGATGCTCTATCTTAGGCACAACCTGCAGCGCCTTCACAAACCCGTCAATATTCTCCTCTCTGATCTTCCCCGAAAGAATCTTCGCCAAAAGCCCTCTCGTATAGTATTGATCCTGAATATCGATCAGATCTACAAATCTGTCAGGGAG
>JBPOJG010000311.1:0-8119 GCA_052033835.1 Spirochaetota bacterium | reverse complement strand
TTTTCTGCAAAGAGAACCCAGTTTCTGGTTATTCCCAGACTGTGTATGCTGTTTTCAGTAGATTTTAATGATGTTTTCTTCAGTCTGACACCTGCAAGTTTTGCCAGAACGTCTAGCTCATTGAATTCTCTCTGAAGTATTTCCTTTTTGGCGGGGCTGTCGGCAGAAGCGGAAAGCTCGGAGTAAATCTTCAATGCCTCATCGAGAAGAAAGTTTTTTCTGAACAGACCGGCAAGCTCCATTTTATGACTGAATTCAGATTCCATATCAGGCAGTTCAGCATCAAAATTCCGAATTTCTCTGTAATTTTCACGGGAGAGAAATCTGTAAATTTTTATATAATCCATGCTTTTTTTCCGGAGATCTGCAGAAACTGTCGGGTTCAGTTCCATTGCAGTAAAGTCCTGATAATCTTTTTCGCAGACCTGTTCACTGAGTCTCGAAAAACAGTATTTCAGAAGATTTCTTCCGACTGTCAGTTTATCTTCATTCGAGACTGTGCTTTTGAGCAGATGATGGAAAAAGAAAAGTCGGTCTTTAATTTTAAAGAGTTTTGATTTTATTCTGGCCTCAGCTGTCTTTAAAAGCAGATTTTCCTTATTTTCAGGAGCAGACATCATATTCTGAAGAATTTCTGCAGCCTGAGCATATTTTTCCTCTGCTTCAAGATTCAGAATATATTTTATATCAAATTTCTTCTCTGAATCCGAAATGACTGCACAGCCCTCACAGTTGAAAGAGGACTGTTTTTTCAGAATGGATCTCGAAAGACTGTCCGGAATTTTTCCTTGAATGTTTCTGATGAAAAGCGGAACCGATGAGGCAGGCAGAACTGCAGAAAGTATTTTCTCCTCCTGTTCATTCAGATCATTATTCTGACTGATAACTGCACTTACAAAATGTTTCTTCAGGAAGAAGTCCTTCAGTGAAAGAAATCCTGCGGAGGATTCTCCGAAAATGTTTGAATAGGACAGATTCTTGAATCCGCCTGAAATTACATTATAATTATAAATATCATTTCCCAGTCTTTCTTTTGATTTCAGAGTGAAAGTATTCTCCAGACTGATCTCCCTTTCGAGATTCGGAAAAGGCGCTGTTCTTGTGTAAAAGACTTTCTCGGAAGGAGGGAACATTTTTTTGAGTTCAGTTTCAGTTTCTTTTTTTTCTGCGACAATGATCTTAATGTTTACTGATTCAGATTCGGAAGCAGTTTCAGCTGCAGATTTCAGATCCGCCAGAACTTTCATTGTTCTTCCCGAATCCGTCTCCCTTACAGAAATAAATTTTTCCTGCTCTCTGTTTCCTTCATATATTCTGAATACAGTGAAACCTTTTGCCGGGGTCAGATTAAGTTCAGACTTTTCATTGAAGAGAAGAATTTTTCTTTTGGATCTGTCCTTTTCAGAAAAAGCCTGAAGCGAAGCTTTGATTTTTATATTCAGATTTCTTTTTTCATCTGCAAGTTCAGGAATTTTTATGCTGAACTGGAATGTTTTCTTCAGATTCTGTTCTGTCTCATCAAGCTTCTTCATCAGGTAGAAGGACTCTTCGTAGGACTTTCTGAAAGATTCATCTTCGAATCTCAGTTTCGCACTGAATGCAGCCTGAAAAATTTTCCAGTAAAGATAGAAGTCCTTTCTGAAAATAAAACTTTCTGCATCCTTCTCTTCAATGTGAATTTCCTGTGCAAGTTTCAGATACTCCCTTACAAGGGAATCATCTGCATATCTCATTACTTCATAATGATTTAAAAAAACAGAATCCGCTTTCTTCAGATAGTCTTTTCGTAGGCCGATTTTTCCCGCTGTCTTCAGTTCTTTCAGTTTCAGCACATACAGAGCAAATTTGGAGGAATGATCTGCAAAGTCTTCTGCATAATAATCAGACTCCTTCCATACTTCTGCGAATTTCGGCATTTCATTCAGATCCAGAAGCAGCCCGGCATAATTGATTCTCGAATGAAGCCTTACTGATTTGCTTAAAGGATCTCCCGGAAGATAATACGCTTCCTTAGAAATTCCTCCAGCCTTCTCCAGAAGATCTGCTGAATTGCCGGAGTAGTATAAGGAAAGAGCAGGATTTTTCACCTCAAGAGAGATTTGACGAAATACGTAAGCAAGCAGAATATCATACTCCGGATAGTTTCTGCTGAATTCTTCACTGCAGATTTCCTGAGTGTTCTTTTTGGACCTGCATGTTGAATTTTCCGAATTCTTGAACTGTACCAAAAGACTGCTCATTTTTTTAAGGAGAGACTCTTTTCTGTCTCTGCATTCTTCCGGAACAGATTTCATGATTCTGTATCCCAGACGCTTCATTCTCTGAAATTTTTCCTGATCGGTCACTGATGATAGAACAGAAATAATAGTTTTCATTTTTTCGTCTGATTTTTCCGTGCAGAGGGAATGAAGAGCCTCTCTCCATTCATCTTTTTTCAGAATGAGCTGCCCTGTGTAGGTTCTGTCGAGAGATTTGTCTTCAATGAAGTTTTTTCTTTCCTCCATGATTTCCGATGATTTTTTGAATTCGTTCTGATCTTCCTGATTTCCCATTTCAATTCCCAGAGAAAGAAGATACTGATGTTCATCCTTGAATCCGTAAGGAAACCGGCTTTTTCCGTTTACTGTAGCGTCTTCCGTAAAAATCAGTCTGGAGAGGCTTTCTGAAGGAGAGGAAATATTCAGACTGAAATCGGAATGCAGCCCGTACATTTTTCTGCTTTCTGCAGCAAAATGAGAGGAAAGTCTGAAGTCTCCCATATTCCTGTAACAGATGGAAAGAGCATTGTACAGACCCATCGTATCGAGATAGTTTCTGTTCAGATTCAGTGCAAGAGACTTTTTGAAATAATAGACAGCCTCTTTGAACTTTCCGCCTTCCATATTGGACAGACCGATGAATGCATTCAGAACAGCCAGTTTCTGTTCAGGAGGACTTTTCTCTCCGGTTTTTTTTGCATCCGCTTTTTTGTACAGTTCATTATAACTGTATATGTCTGCTGCTTTTGCGAAATAATCAGCAGCCTTACTGTATTTTTTTGCAAACAGAAGTGTTCTTCCGAAATTGTAGAAGAAAAGCGCTTCCTGCTGGTAATTTTCAAATCTCTGACTGTGACTGATCTTTTTGTGGAAATTTTCCGTTTTGGAATAACTGGCTTCTGCTTCGGCAAATTTGTTCAGGAGCAGATAATTGTTTCCAAGATTCAGATGCAGGTCTGCGAGCACCTTGCTGTTTTCCGAATTGGAAATAAATTCAAGGATCTGCTGATACAGTTCAATATTTTCTTCCAGATGTCTTTCCGGAAAATACTTTTCATAACTATCCGCGAATTCCTCGCCCTCCAGTTTTGTGCTGTCTTTCAGTCTGACTGACTTGGACTGATCGATGTACTGATAGAGCCATCCCAAAAGCTGATAGGCTTCCGAGTAAGTCGGTTCAGAAAAGATAATCCACTTCAGTTCATATTCTGCCAGTTTCAGAGACTCGAGGATTTTATCCTTTCTGGCGGCAGTCATTCTTTTCTTATCTCTATAATAGGAATCATATTCTATATTCTTATTTATGAGATAGTATGCATAACCGAAAAGGGCAGGGTGATAGAGAATTGGACGGGCTCTGGGTCTGCTCAGGTTGAAATGCTGTTCAATCAGAATAAGTGCATCGTCTCTGGCTCCCGGTTTTCCCAGCGGTTCCTCTGTATCCAGATTTCGGATATCTACAAAGTATTTCAGATTCTTGGTCAGTCTGTTGTCGAGAACCCATGCCAGAAATCTAGAGAGTTTGCCGACTGCATCGAAGTTTTCCTGCCCGAGCAGATTCAGTTTCTGTGCGAGTCTGTTTTCTTCTTCTTTTGCCTGACTTCTGGCGAGAAGAAGAACCGAATCGACCATTTTTTTCTGGAAATAAACAGCATATTTTTTATATATAGTATCTACATAAAGGTTTCTGCTCTTCAGAAGAAACATATTTTCCGTATTGTAGAAGTGGTGGAGTGCCGACTCTAAAAGCCTTCCCCGGATTTCAAATTCCTTTGCCCTGTTTTCAAAATAACGGAAGGATTTTTCCATATCCTTGATGTCCATGACTACGCCGGAGGAAGTTTCATAATTTTCGAGATAAATTCTAAGTTCGTCGAACATCGGTCTGACCTGTCCAAGTCCTTCAAAGTTCTTTGATTTCAGAAGATGACCCTTCAGACAGACTGGATCATCAATGCTGCAGACACGGGGCTTGACACACTGCCAGTTTACCTGACACTCTGGATTTTCCGGGGGGATAGGCGGGAGATACGAATCTGCGATTTCATTGCTTTCTTTGAATTTTTTGAGTTCAAACAGAGCTTCTGCTTTCACGTAACTCAGGAGGCTGTGAATGTACGGAATTTCCTTCTTCCAGTCCCTTTCCTTCAGAGCTGAATCAGAGAGAGAGATCCTCTCTTCAGGACTTCTGTTTTTTTTCATCGACTTTTCGAGTGAATTCAGAACTGTCTTTCTGTCCTCAAATCCGGATTCTTTCGAAGCCAGAATTTCTCTGAACATTTCAGGAAGCCAGCCCGATCCTTTTTTCAGCATACTGAGTTCGCCGATTTTTTCACGGATGAAATTGATCTGATGATAGTCAGGATATTTTTTAATGATTTCAGAATATTTTTTTTCCGCTTCCTGGAAATTGGAAATTCTTTCTGCTTCCTGACCTGCCAGGGAAAGGACAAAAGGGGGAGTATCCTTATCCTTCCAGTCATTAAGATTTTTCTCAGAGGCCGTGTTCAGAAGTCTGGAACAGTCAGTGCCTTGAATTTTTTTCAGCTGGCACTGAATCAGAACAGTGAAAAGAGGATCTCCCTTTTTCAGAGACTCTTCTTCGAGTCTGGATATCTTCTCGAGTCTCGGCTTCCTGCTGATTTCCTTCAGAACAGTCTCATATTCATACTGGGATCTGTACATGGGAAACAGAGGATCGTCTGCAAAATAAAAATCAATGGAATCGAGCGCAAGACGGTAGTTTTCAGGTTCAGGATCGTCTCTGTATCTTTCTGCATATCTGAACTGCTCGACAATATTCTCCTGTCTGGCGATTGAACCTGTGACTGGTATAAAGTATATGTTTATTGCATTAAATTTTGGTGCAGAATATACAATGCTCCCGCCGTTGAAACCGGAATATTTTGCATCGAATGCCGAGACTGCAGGAGCACTAAGTATTTTTTCCTTTCTGCTCCTCATATCCTTTCTTACGATCACGGATTCGTCCCTTTCATCCAGGATGCCGTTTTTATTTGTATCCTTTCTGATGCTGATAAAAAATACATAATTTCCGTCCGGACTTATGCTTGGCGAAAAATCAGGATAGGAGTCGGACGTCAGTCTCTCTGTGACGCCGGACACTCTGTCGTATATGTAGACTTCACCGTGCCTGTCATCTTTTCTGGAGATAAAAAGAATATACCTTCCGTCCACAGAAAAGCGGGGAGAAGCTGCTCCGTCTTTTGTCAGAGGAATCATCTCTTTTTTTCCGAGAGTCATAAATACAAGGTTCTGAAGGCCGGGGCTGAATCTGTCCGAGACAAACACAATTGATTTTCCGTCCGGTGTAAATACAGGATCAGTATCCGTAAATCTGTCTTCTCCCTCTCTGGAAGTCAGAAAATTTTCGAATTCACCCTGTGAATAAATTCCTTTCAAGGAGTTTTTGACAGTTTTTTCCGGATTGATGTCCATCAGGACAAGATCTCCGTTCGGATCAAATTTTGTGGATACAAATACAAGTTTTTTCCCGTCAGGACTCACCGCAGGCTTGAATTCAGAAGCAGGATGAGAAGTGATCTGCACTACTGCGGAGGAATTGAGATCACGCAGATAGATATCCTGATTTCCTTTCCTGTCGGAAGTGAAATACATATATCTTCCGTCAGCAGTGATCGAACTGTAAAGATTGTTTCCTTTCTGCACTGTCAGAGGAAAGGGTCTGTTGATCGGGGGCTGAAAATAGTTTTTGGAAATGGAAAAGTAATCAAAGTCTCCAGGCTTTACCTTAATGCTTTTTTCAAAGACGGAACATTGAGAGAGAACTGCGCTCAGTCCGAATAGGATTGCGGTTTCAGCTGTCCGGATGATTTTTTTTAAGAACAAATTGAATCCTTGTCTAGACAGGAATTGTAAGACAGTATACTGTTTCCTTGTCTTCCTGTGAAATGGATATTTTTCCGTTAAAAATATTTTCCACTATGTATTTTGCCCTGTTCAGAAGAAAGTTCCAGTGAGCTTCAGATGACAGCTCGGTTTTGAGTCGTATGAATTTAAAAATCAGTTCTGCTGTATTTTCTGCATTTCTGCAGACAATCTTCAGTTCGGAGGGTGAAAACAGATAAGCAGCTGAAACTGTCAGCCATACTGCCTCAGAAAAAAATCCGGGAGGTTTTGGGATTTCTATTTCGTCAGAACTGACCTTGATCAGAACTTCGGACTCGGAGGCCGCTGCTCTGCTGATAATCTCCAAAAATGAAGAATTTACTGTAAATGAATCCGTATCCGTTCTGAAAATATTGGAAAGTATTGACGAACTGATTCCAAAACGGAAAGCCTGGCTTCCGGGATCAAGAGTAGACAGAATTCTCTGCTTTTCCTGGATTCCTGATTCTGCCGACATCTGAATATTTTTTTTCTGTTCCTCGTAAATCTTTCTGTCAAAAAGTCTGTGGTAAGACTGAAGTTCTTCATTTTTTCTTTTGATCAGTGCTTCTAAGCCTTCATTTGCCGTCTGGAGAATTTCCAGACTTCTTTTCTTGTGAGTAATATCATTTCCTGTAAAAATGACCAGGTTTTCCCCTGTTTCAGAAATCACCGGTGTATAAGTGAACTGGAACCATAAGGACTGTCCGTCAGGTCCTTTTATGCTTCTTTCCACTTCCACTGTTTTTCCTTCCAGTGCAATCTTGGAATTTTTAAGGAAATCAGGTGTTTCATTCGGACTTACATAATCCAGAAAACTGTCGCCAGGCGACACATTTCTTTTTGTGATCGCTTTCGTAATTTCTGCTGCAAGCCGGTTGATTTCCACTATTCTGTATTCACTGTCAAATACGCTGCAGGTAAAACTGCTGGAATCAATCATTTTCCGTAAAATTTCAGCTTTCTTTTCAGTTTCCTGGATACGTTTTTCCAAAAATCTGATCCGCTGGTCTTTTTCTGAAAGATCCGTTTCCGGATTTGGCTGAATTGAAAGGAGATCTTTGGGATTCATAAAATGAATACGGTCAATTTTCCCTAATTTCCGATGCTGTAAAGCGAATTTTTTAAGGGAGAAGAATTTCTTACTGAGTAAGGCGGGATCTTTTCCGAAAATAGTACTGTGTTTTCAGATTCGGCGGAAAAAACAGGTTCAAGCATCAGTATTCATCTGATTGTACTGGCTGTTCTCGTTTTTTTTGACAGAAGTTATTCAAAAGAAAAGAAACATACTGAGCATTTTTCTCCTCAATTTATTCAGGCAGATGCAGAGGAAGATTTTGAATCTCTTGAAAATGCAGTGTCGGAACTTCCTGTTTTTTCTGAATCAAACGGCAGATCCATCAAGGCTTCTCATCTTGTCCCCGAAATTGATACCCCTGAACCGGAAACAGTGCAGTCGATATATTTTTTGAAATTTTTCGGATCAGGAAACTATGCACAGTCGAGACTTGTCCGAGTTCAGAGAACGTTCAGAGGTGATCTGAAAAAAAGAATGCGTCAGGCTCTCAAGGCACTGTCTTCAGGTCCTACTGCGGAAGAGCAGAAAAAAGGAGTCATTTCCGGGCTGCCGGAGAAATTTGAGTTTGGAAAGAAAATTCGTTTCAGAAAAGGGATTCTGCACATATCCCTGAATGAAACATTTACTGAGGAGGCAGGCCTTGATCTGATGCAGGACAGGATTGATCAGCTCTGTTTTTCTCTTCTCGAATTTTCTGAAATTAAGGGGATTTCAATTTATATCAATGGAAGGAAAGAGAGGTATCTTGGAAAAGACAGACTTCGAATTCCGAATATTATTTATCCAATTAAGAGAAAAACTCTTTCCATCTGAAATAGAGATGATATTCCTTAAATCTGATTGTAAATTATACAAGAGTCTGGAAAATGGTGAA
>JBPOJG010000010.1:0-2824 GCA_052033835.1 Spirochaetota bacterium | reverse complement strand
CAAATGCTTGAGAATAATCTTTTTCAGGTTCTATCATCTCAACTTTTTTGATCTCATATTTTTTTGGATCAATCCTGTTTGGTATTGGTTCCGGCTTGGATTCATCTTTGCAGACGGAAAAGACAAGGAGTAGCATAAACAAAACATTCTTCATTTCATTTTATCCTCATTCTGCATCACCCTGTAAAGAAGCGGCGGATTGATTAAAGGCTGTAATGGCTTCACAGATTTCATCTTGAAAGAGGCAAGTCTCTCGGAATTTTTCATACTTTGATTTTCATTGAGATGTCCAATATGAATGTGCACACCGCCCGTAGAGCCCACCAGATAATTTGCCTGACCCAGTACAGTTCCTCCTTTAACCGGTTTATCCATTTTGTCAATTAGTTCCTTATTTATATGCGTTAGATGTGCAATTAGATGCTCCTTCTCTTCTCCCGCTATTTTTATTCTTAAATATGACCCGAAAACCTGATTATCAGTTCCATAACCGATTACTGAAAAATCTCTGGCGGGCCCGTATATCTTCTTCCCTTTCTCTGATGCTGCATCCAAAATATCACTTTTTTCATCTGCCCCCGGACTGTGCCCATGATTATTCGGCAGTCCCTGTCTGTCCCAGAAACCTGTATCTTTATCGTCTTTATCATATTCCTTTAAATAAACCGTTCCTGAAGTATTAGCAACACAGAATCCTGTTCCGAAACAAGTTTTTGGACCAAGTGCTGTGTATTGAAGAGATTCGCCAACTTCTGTCTTTCCGTAGTTCAATTCATTGTCTGTAAAAAAACCAAGTCCTTTCTTTTCATTATTGATCGCCTGCTTCAAGCGATTCTGTGCCTCATCCACCCCAACACTGAAAACATTACTGAAATATTTCTGCATATCATAATTATGCACGAGCACACCCTGTTCGCCTGCAAAATAATTATGCGTTCCCTCTACTTCAAAATTGTAAACCGTGATGTCCGGGCTTGGAAGGGGTTCGACTGATACTACGGAAGCAGGGTTTCCTCTGGAATTGAGAAGACTGTTTCCTCTGTGCAGGTCTTTTGCCTCCACCCAGGAACCTTTTCTTTCAGATTTTACTGTATAATTCTTTATAATCAGCATTGCTGACAGACTTGCCCCTATTCGCTGCTCGCCATTCGCTGTCCGCTCAACTCCTGTTCTCGTCACATAAAACGGATGATTCCATGTCGTCTTCAGAACAGACCCGTCGGAGAGTATGATCTTATATAATAACTTCACATTATGACGGTAAAGCTCCGTTACCTTCCCTGTCAAAAACTTTCTGCCGGACTCGTCGTATGTCCTGACCAGATCCCCGACTTTGATCTCTTCTATCGGTTTCAGACCGTCTGCTGTGTGCACAAGCGTTCCCGGCGAGCATTCGAGAGCAGCGAAGCGTCAGCGAAGAATGCGAGGCCTGCCGGGTTCGCCCTTCAGGCGAACGGGGGGAGTTTCTCGGTGAATCGGATTGTCGGGTTTCAGGCTGCCGAAGAGCCTTCCGACATAACTGTCGCCGGACTTTGTTATGGCGTCTTTTTTCTTCGCAGCCGCGTCTTCATCAAATCTGTCTCTAGCGGTCAAAAAAGCCCAAACTGCGGCAAAATTCCGGGATTCTTCGATTTCTTTCGTCCGATCTTTCCGAAAAATCTCCTTGTCTCAGGCGGGTGCAGGGTCTAATTTGTAAACCAATGAATAGACTGATACTGATTACCCTTCTTCTTTTGTCCGTGTTTCTGGCAGACAGCATTTTTGCAGATGAGTGCGTGAGCGGAAAATGCGTGAACGGACAGGGAACTATGTTTTACTCGAACGGAGACAAATATACCGGCGGGTTCAAAAATGGAAAATTTCACGGAAGAGGGATGCTTTCCTTCGGCGAAGTGAAAGAGGGTGAAGAACTGATTGGAACAAAAAAGTACGTTTATGCAACCAAGTACAGCGGTGAATTTCAGAACGGAATTTTTCACGGAAAAGGCTCTCTCTATTTTCAAAACGGAAACGAATATGAGGGTGAGTTCAAGGAAGGGCGTTTTGAAGGAAAGGGAATTTACACATTCGCAAACGGAAGCAAATATACAGGTGAATTCAAAGAGGATGCCAAAAACGGAAAAGGGATAATGGTCTATGCCGACGGTGAAAAATACGAGGGCGAATTCAAGGACGACGACTTTCACGGAAAAGGATTCTTTCAGTATTCAAACGGAGACAAATACACTGGGGGTTTTTTCAGAAACAGAAAAAACGGACAGGGACTTTACATTTATGCGGACGGAAGAGTCTATACAGGGGAATTCAAGGCAGATAAAAGAGACGGAAAAGGCACATTCACTGCGGCCAACGGTTCACGGTATGAAGGTGATTTTAAAAACGATAGATTTGAAGGATATGGAACGATATTATATCCCAATGGTACAAAATACACAGGGGAATTTAAAGATTACAAATACCATGGTCAGGGGCTTCTGGAATTTCCTTCCGGTTCCGTTTACAAGGGAGAATTCAAGGAAAGCAAGTTTGACGGCAAGGGAAGTTATATATTCAATACAGGAAAAAAGTATTTAGGAGATTTTAAAGACGGAAAATTTGAAGGACATGGAGTCTATACATATGCAAACGGGGACACTTATGTAGGAGGTTTCAAGAACGGAAAATTTGAAGGCAAGGGAAAAGTCAATCTGGCAAAGGGCGGTTCCTATGAAGTCGAATTCAAGGAAGGAAAATTCAACGGTCAGGGAACTGTAAAATATCCCAACGGGGATAAATATGTAGGAGAATTCAAGGACGGAAAAAGGCACGGAAAGGGTGTTCTTTC
>JBPOJG010000134.1:0-1633 GCA_052033835.1 Spirochaetota bacterium | reverse complement strand
GAGGGAGGGAGATAATTCAATGTATGATCCGTCCATATTCCGATATCATGAAATGCACCTGCGATGAAAATTTTCTCTTTTTCTGTTTCAGTGCAATCTCTGAAAGCAAGGCAGAAATGAATCATTCGTCAGTCAATACTTTTATGTTATGTATCAAAACTCTCTGCACTCTACTAAAATAAAAAACTTTCACTAATTTTGATTGCATATATAAACAGCAATGTATATATATGCAGGGAAAACTGTTTACATACAGACGATCCAATTTGGAGAACAATTGAATGAAAGCCCCTGACCTTCCGCAAAATGAATTGATTCGTTTAAAGACTTTAAAATCCTTAAATGTTCTTGATACAGCTGCTGAAGAACGATTTGATCGGCTTACTCGAATGGCCAAAAGACTTTTCGGAGTTCCGATTGCACTTGTCAGTCTGGTAGATGAAAACAGACAGTGGTTCAAATCATGTATCGGCCTGGACGTATCAGAAACCTCAAGAGAAATTTCTTTCTGCGGACATGCAATTCTGGAAGATGGAATATTTCTGATTGATGATACAGAAAAAGATAACCGTTTTTCCGACAACCCTCTTGTTCTGAATCCTCCGTTCATACGGTTTTATGCAGGATGTCCTTTGACCGTTCATAATCAAAGGCTTGGAACATTATGCATAATTGATCAAAGGCCGAGACAATTTTCCGAAGAAGATCTGCTTACATTGAAAGACTTGGCAATAATGGTGGAAAAGGAACTTGAGGCTGTTCAGATTGCCACCTTGGATGAACTTACGAGGGTCTCCAATCGCCGAGGCTTTATGACACTTGCACAAAAGGGATTGAATATCTGCAATAAACAGGAGATTCCTTCTGCATTGGCACTCTTTGATCTGAACGGATTCAAGCAGATTAATGATACATTCGGTCACTCTGAAGGGGATATCGCCCTTATTTCTTTTGCAAATATTATTCAGGAAAACTGCAGAGAGGTTGATGTCTTCGGAAGACTTGGAGGAGATGAATTCGCTCTATGGCTGAGCGATGCATCTGATGATAGGATCGGAAAAATTTTTGACAGATTCAGATCTTCTATTAACAAGTATAATCAGGAAAAAAAACGCGGTTATGATCTTTCTTTTTCTGTCGGTTGGGTGACTGTGAAGGATGACTGGCATATTACTGTAGAGGATCTGATTGCGAAAGCAGATCTTCTGATGTACGAGCAGAAGAAAAAACATAAATGATTATGTATCCAATTAAAAGTAAATTATAATGAATTACTTTCAGGGGTTGTGTAAAAGCTGAAATTTACCGCAAAGGGAACGAAGAACGAGAAGCGGCGAAGCGGGATTTAAAATTTCGGAACAGTTTCATCTGTGAAAAAATAACATTCTCGGAAATTCGGAGAGGTTTATGAAAATCTGAGCAGTTTCCGAATCTTCACTCATCCGGGGTGTGAAGTGATCAGGTGAATCAATGAAATCACTGAACATATCTCAATGACTTAAATTTTATTTTACATAGATTGAGAACTGTGAATAGTGGCCTATCATATTTATTCATGAGAGAGTCTATGAGAAGAAGGTTTGAATACAGAGATGAGAAATCAGAGAAGTTCTGGGAAATTGAACTGAAAGGA
>JBPOJG010000139.1:0-18805 GCA_052033835.1 Spirochaetota bacterium | reverse complement strand
GCATATTCGTGCAGGAGATAGAAGGAAAAATTTACCGTGAACCGATTGTTTCACTTGGAAATACCGATATGGTGATCAACGCGGAAGGAAAAGAATACTTCATCGAAGTCAAGAAATACTACAGTCCACGTAAATTTGAAAAAGGCAAAAAACAGCTTTCCTATTATGTGAAAAAAGCAGGACTGCGTCAGGGAGTCTATATCGTATTTCTGAGAGACAACCTGCATGAAAACATTCCGGACAACAGCACGGAGACCATAGATGATGTTACTGTAAAAACATATATCATACGTTACGATGAAGAAAAGGATTTTTGAGAATGTTTTTCCTGCGAAAAAGCCAAGGAGATCCGATAAATATTATTAACTCACCTTGCGCAAATAGAATATGATCTCTATAAACTGTAAGGAGAATTTATGAAATCAATCAAATATATTATAATTTTACTTATCATAGCCGCGTGCGGCAAGGAACAGCCCAAGCAGGATCATTCCGGAGCCGTTTCATCGGGATATTCCGATAATGAAAACTGCATTGATGCAAAAGGAAAAAATATCTTTGAAAATTTTACCGAAGGCTGTCTCGGTGCAAACTGTACTGAAGAAGCCTGCGGTGAGGAAAAATTCGTCTTCAGAAAGGACAAATCATTTTATGCAGAATATTCCTGTCACGGCCCTGCTTTCAAGGGAAACTGGAAGGCAGGAAACAGAACATTGACTGTGGAGATTGAATACAAGGAAACAAAAGATGAATACTGCGAAGATGAATGCACTGAAGAAGACGGACCAAACTGCATGAGCAGATGCAGAAAGGAATTCACACAGAAATACGGGAGAGAGGAACTTAAAACTAAACTCAATTATGAATTCGGTGATATCGGCTCCAACAGAGTGCTGATGAAACTCGAAACAGAGGATCTGAATCCGGTGGAAGGAAAAGAAAAATACGGAGAATCGGAATCTCCCACAGAATGGGAAGAACTTGGATGCATGAAAAAACTGTAATTCTTTTTCAATATGAAATCATTACAGCACTGAAAGGAGAAGATCCGGCACCTGTTGAAAAAGGAGATCCGGGAACTGGAGCGAGAGCACCGGTTGACGGGTTGATTGTATATCCGGAGATATTATTAGATCCGGTATTGACTGTATACAGATACTTCCCGGAAACATCACTGTAAAAACCGATCGGGTTCATTCCCGCAGGAAAAGGAGAACCAGCAAGGGCAGTCAATTGGCCTGTAGAGCTGTTGAGAGAATATCCGGAAATTGCGGAAGTGCCGACGGCATCTCCGCTGTTCGCTACGTACACAAATCTGCCAAGCGGTTCAGAATAGACATAGCCCGGCGCAGAACCGGCTGCATACGGTGAACCTGGAGCTGCAGTCAGAGCACCGGTTCCGGAATTAATGACAAATGAAAAAACATTCGTTGTGAAATAATTTGCACCGAATGCAAACTTCCCAAAAGGATCCACTGCAACAGATATATTATCATTACCGGTGTTGTACGGTGCTCCTGCGACCTGTGTCAATGCTCCTGTTGAGCTGTTGATTGTAAATGCATCAATTTTCCCCGGGTTGCCGCTCAGCCCTGCATACAGAAATGATCCCGTCGGATGAACAGCAACTGCAACCGGATTTATTCCGCTTGCATAATTTGTGACATAGGTCAGCTGCCCTGTAGTTGAATTGAAATTATACAGATATATGGAGGTATTCTGATCATTTCCCGCGTAAAGAAATTTCCCGGAAGGATCAATGACGAGAGAATAGGGATTTGCAGGGACAGCAAAAGGAGATCCCGCGATCGGACTCAGTGCACCTGTACTTGTATTGATCGAATAACCCGATATGCTCGCAGATGTTCCATTTGCAGTATAGACAAACTTTCCCGAAGAATCTGCTATAACAAATCTAGCCGTTGCAGTCGTGGCAAAAGGAGATCCGGCCACGGGAGAAAGACTTCCGTCTGTGCTGTTGATGCTGTAAACGCACAGATTGCTCAAAGCTGAATTGGCTGCAACCAGAAACTTAGGCTGCTTGACCGCCGGTGTCGCCGCTGCAGTGGATGTGGATGTGGATGTGGATGTGGACGTACTGCCCGAAGAAACTGCAGAAGGTTTTGATGCAGTAAGTATGATATAATTTAAAAGTGATCCAGTAGGGGTGCTCAAATCCAGAAATGATCTGTTTATTCTGACACAATTCTGAAAAACTCCCATAAGGAGAAAGATGTATAAACTTGAAATTGACAATGCAGAAAATCCTGCCGATATTTTCATATTCCGTCTCTGATAACCCAGTCTACTCAATCATTGGACGGTGTATACAGGAAAAAAGTTCCAATCGCATCTCAGCAGTAAGATTTTTTTCAAACCATATACTCAGGGGTATGAAAAGCATCGGACTGAATAATTCACACCTCACGCCTCCGGCTTCATTTTGCCAGGAACGCTTACCAGAGACATCGCCCTGCAGGCCTCACGTTCACTGGGGGCGCAGGGCAAGTAAAAATCATTTCTTCCCCGCCGCCGCTGCTATCTGCATCTTCTCCAATGCATTCAGTCGTCGTTCGAACTGCTCTTCCAATGACTGCGATTTCTTTTGAGATGCGATGTTACTTGCTTCAAGAGCAGCAATTTTATCCTTCAGTTTTGCGTTTTCCTCCGCAACGGATGATAGAGACGCATTGCAATGCGTCTTTACGGCAGCGAGTTCGCCGGTCACTGAGCGGAGTCGAAGTGACAGATCACTGCTTACAGATTTTTCATGATCGTATAATGTCTTAAGTTCTTTGATTGCCTGCACTGCCAGAATAGGAAGTCTTTCATAATGAATTGCCTTCAGACCGTTTGCATCATTCTCCACCATATCCGGAAATATCTTTTCCACATCCTGTGCAACCAGCCCATACTCCTTCTGTGTTCCGAACTTTTTGTTCGGATATTCTTCACTTCTCCAGTGGTATGTTTTTGGTACTAATTGGGATACTTTATCTAGCACCTAATCCATCGGACGGATATCCTTCTTCAATTTCTCATCCGACGAACAGGTTCCTGTAATCGTCCCTCCTCCAAAGTTCTTCAGACACCCGTTCGTGCCGGTGGTGCCGACCTTGATGTCGCCGACAACTTCCAGTTTTTCGACTTGAGATGCAGTACCTATTCCGACATTCCCGGAAGTATTGAAAGTAAAAGGACTTGACCCACTATTCAAATCAAAATAAAAGACATAGCTAAATCCAGAGCCTCCATAATCGCGGGCCGATAAGACAGCAGGTGAAGTTGTGTTCTGATTTCCAATAGACAATTTACTTGAAGGACTAATGGAACCAATACCAACATTCGCCCCATTTGCTGGGTTTATTACTAACTTTTTCGGAGTGCTGGTTGAATAATCATTTGATTGAATATATCCAATATCATTAACAGTATGATAAAAAACTTCCACACCTTTTCCGGAAGAAACCGATGCATTGTATCCCGTTGCGAATATTGATCCATTTACTTCAAACTTAGTTACTGGACTACTTGTTCCAATCCCAACATTCCCTGCATTATAATATATATTACTCCCGCTGCTCGTCCATTGCGAACTCGTGATCCCTTCTATTGCACTCTTCAGACTCGCGAAATTCGTATTCATCTGCGTCGCATCTACAACACCTCCCGAAGAAAATGTATTGATCGTCCCCGTCACTGCCACAGCGAGAACTGCAGATGTGACCAGTGTAAGAATGATGCCTAGGCCGATTGATATACCTTTTCGAAGTCCCTGTATGTCGATCGTTTTTGTGATGTTTTTTTTCATGTGTTTTTTCATGTTTTTCTCGTTATTTTGTGATAAAATGTGTTAACCTCACCCCAGCTCCGCATTCCCCTCTACACTCCTTACGTCGCAGAGAGGGGCTGAGGAGGGAGATTTACTGAAATCCAGAAGGCGTCTCTTCGGATTCCCCTTCTTCGAAACGGAATCAGTGTCCGTTTGGGAGAAGGGGCTAGGGGATGAGGTACACTACTCGATGCTTTTTGAAATTTTTTCCAAAACATTTTCCATCCTCCGAATGACATCTTCATTCGAAAAACGAATAAAAAGGATTCCCGCATCTTCAAGTTCCTTCTGTCTGTATTCATCATACTCCTTCTGCAAAGCATGGATTCCTCCATCGATTTCCACTGCAAGACGGTAATCAGGACAGTAAAAATCTAAAATATAATTCCCGATAGGATATTGTCGCCTGAATTTCAGTCCTGACAGTTTCCTGTTCCTAAGTGCACTCCAAAGTTGCTTTTCTGCTGGAGTCTGCAATTTCCTCAGCAGTCTTGCTGTTTCCTTTTTACTCATCATGATAAAGGAATATATTCATATCATACTGGATATTGTATATTCTTTTTTACCTCACTTACCTCACCCCGCCTCCGGCTTCCCCTCTCCATAACAATGAAATGATGTTATGGAGAGGGGCTGAGGAGGGAGCTTTACTGAGTTCAGAATGCGTTTCGGCGGATTCCCCTTCTCCGAAACGGAATCCTTAACCGTTTTGGAGAAGGGGCTAGGGGATAGCGCAAGCGAGGTAAAAAAGCCCTTTTGCTGTGTTTAATCACTGATACAGACAGTCATTGAACTTATCGTTCGAGTATCTGCAGACGGTGGCTTCCTTTGTGCCGGTTGTGAATATCCATGTGTAGGAGACTGCAGTAGCATTCCCTGCCATATCCTTCAGCCCAGCACCGATTCTTGCTGCAATCACAGTGTTCGGAGGAAGATTGGAACTTGACTTAAAGTTCACCGTGCTTTCCTGCAGAGTGGCTGTGCCTGCAATGCTCCCTCCGGCAAGAGTGAACATACTGGACTTGAAACTTGTCGGATTGATTGTCTCCGTAAACGTCACGGATACGGCAGCATTGATCGGAAAACCTGTGCTGGAATCGGCAGGAGATGTGTTTGCCACCGAAGGAGCAGTCGTATCGACTTCGGTGCCTGTGGAGAATGTCATGGTGAGAGCCGATGCCGGAGAAACTCCCCTGTCGGATTTTGCACCCGTTCCTACAGTGATGGTATACGTTGTATTGGAATTTAATGTTGTCTTCGGAACAAATGTCACGACTTTAGTTCCGTCAAAACTGATGTCTCCACTCACTGCACCCTGATCCGACTTTACAGTCAGTGCTGTCTTCAGAGTGTCTGTATTCATATCCGTATTCAGGATAATTACAATCTGAGTGTTTCTGTAATTGCCGGTGCTTTTATCCTTCGGAAGAACGGAGGAAACTTTCGGTTCGACTGCAGACAGAACACCGAATATCATCTTAAAATTGGAGGAAATGCCCTCTTTGGAATCCCATCTGCAATCCTGTGTGAAAAGCAGAATACTAAAAATTGTGATAATACGAAATCTCATAATTCATCTCCATTGTTTTCTGTAAATTCTGTGCCGCTGCTGCCGTAATTGCAGGGTAGGCATTCAGTTGAAATCCTGTCTTCTTGTCCATATTTCCGAATCCTAGAAACCGTTTCCCGATAAAAAAGGAATCCGTCAGATTCAGAACATAGATGAACCCGGCAAAGAGAGCCGCATTCTGAACATCCCCTGTCGCTGTTTTCAAATGACTGTAAGCTGCCTTGTCCTTTGCAAAGTACAGAAGCTCTGCACCGGAACCGAAAGGTGTGATAAGAAATGTCCCATGAACTGAATCAAAATCTTTTTTCGCCTGACTGTATTCTCCATTCCTGTAGGCAAGATGCAGCAGACTCACAGCAAACAGACTTCCGAACGCAATCCCCTTTCCCTTGTGCCAGGCACTTCCGCTTTTTACCCCGTAATTGTACTGACCCCATCCGGGAAGAACAGCCGACCGCACAAGTGCCTCATATTTATTCTCCCCTCCTTTCTGTCCGATCACGAGATCAGTGTAATCTGAAATACCTCCGGCTGCCTTCTTTGCAAACAGCTCCGATGCGGCCTGAAACCCGCCTGTTGAATCGGCGACTGCAGTCTCCGCAAAGTCCACATTATCCTTAATCGGATCTATTATATTTCCATTTATGAAATATTTACTTCCCACTTTGGTAATGCTTCCGGTCACAACCTTGGCAGCTTTGACCTTCTTCACAATTGCATCGGAACAGTCTCTCGGACTGCAGTTCAGTTCCTTAGCTGTCTGATCGAGAGTCAGCTTGTCCACTACAAGAAAGAGTTTCGTCTTTACAAACCCTGTAGAGATCAGTTCCAGAATGGTTTCTGCCTCTGCGTCTGTGACTCCTTTTCCTGCCTGAAAACTGATGACAGCCACCTTTGGTTTCTGCGAAGGATCAATCTCCCATTCAGAAGTTTCCGTAAGTGTATCCGCAATACGGATTCTTTCCTGTTCCAGTTCTTTCTTGTCATTTGTCTTCACTACAACCGGCCTGAACCTGATCGACCTGATCTCCGTCTTTGCAAAGTTCATCACCTTTCCATCCGCTGAAGTGACAGTGACTCCTTCCTTGGAAAGTCTCGTCCTCACATTCTCCAAAGTTTTCCCGTTCTTCAGCACAAGTGTATCTGCAAATGCAGGTATGCTGAATAGCATAATTATAATGAACTTTATTTTCATGTGTTTCTCCTTATTTGGTGATATAATGTGTTAACCTCACCCCGGCTTCCAGCCACCCCTCTCCGCTCCTTACGTCGCGGAGAGGGGCTGAGGGGGATGCTTTTCTGATAACAAGAAAGCGTTTTCTTCGGATTCCCCTTCTCCGAAACGGAATCCTTAACCGTTTTGGAGAAGGGGCTAGGGGATGAGGTACACCCACCGCAAAGCGTCTCGCTGGGGGCCGGGGGGTAGCGTAAGCGAGGTAAGCAGCGTAAGCGAGGTAAACGCGCCGATTTTTCCGCTTGACTTACTGTTCTTCCGCAGAATTCTTCTGATATGAACTCAGAAGAACTGCTGAAACGAATTACAATGAATCCTGACATTTGTTTCGGAAAACCCTGCATTAGAAATCTCCGGTATTCAGTAGAATGGATGCTCGATCTTCTTTCCTCCGGAATGACAAATGAAGAGATTCTTTCCGACTATGAAGATTTGGAAAAAGAGGATCTTCTTGCCTGTCTGGTCTTTGCCGCTGCTCTTGCAAAAGTGAAAAGCATTCATCATATTACTGCCTAATGAAATTTATCATTGATGCAAACCTCCCTCGCTGACTTTGTTTTTGGTTGAGGGAAAAAGGTTTTGACTGCATACATACATTGGATCTTTTTGATAAAAACCGGACCGGAGACAATTCTATCATCAGTCTTTCTATGAAAGAGGAAAGAATTGTCATCACAAAGGATAAGGATTTCGTAAGCTCATTTCTTCTCGAAAAGAAACCGTACAAACTGATAGCCGTCACTGCCGGAAATCTTTCCAATGATGATTTGATTTCTATATTTTCGAAGAATTTAGAATCGATTACAGGCATTTTGAGCGATCATTCCTTTCTTGAAATAAATCGAGAGTCATTAACAACACATTCCTAATGAAGACAGATTTCATTTTCTTACCATCCTCTCGATTACATTCAGGCGTTCCTCCAACTGTCTGGATGCACGGTTATGCGAATCCTTCAGAGATTTGATCTCTTCTTTCAGCTTTGCATTTTCCTCTGCAGCGGATGATAGAGACGCATTGCAATGCGTCTTTACGGAGTCATGACGTTCTTTGAGTTCACGGATGGACTGCACAAGCACAGCATTCATTCCTTCGGGAGTCATCCACTTGTTGCCGTCCGACATTGTGGACACCCATTCAGGAAATACCTTTTCCACTTCCTGTGCAATAAATCCTATATGTCTGCCTGCTGTTCTTCCTTCCTTGTTTTCCTTCCATTCAAAACTCACCGGACGAAGATTCAGAACTTTTTCTAAAGAACCTTTATAATCAAATATATTCTTTTTCAGTTTCTCATCACTCAGATTGCTCCAAGTCCCCGAGGTATTTCCAGCCGTTCCCGCAACGTGGAGCAGGGCAGTAGGAGATGATGTACCTATACCGATGTTGCCATTGGCGGAAATAGTCACTTTGTCTGTGCGAACAGCGGAACCTAAATTTGTTGTTGAAAACCGAATACTCGAACCATGAGCAATTGAAGTGAAGTTTTCGTCAGAAAAAATGGCCATCCCCGCATAATTGTAAAAATATGGATTAGTTCCGTCATACCCGCCTGCCAGAAAAAAACCTAACGCTCTTCCAGCAGTGACAGCCGTCATACTGCTAAAACTTCCTCCATAGACCCCCGTTTGAAATCCAGCATCCATTCCTGAAGTAACCTGAAAACGTTCCGTATTATTATCTCCTTTCAGATTTATTGAACTTGAGCCCTGCGGTATTAGAGAAGATGTGGAAACTTCTAGAGGAGCACTCGGATTATTAGTCCCAATTCCTACATTTCCAGAATTATAATATATATTACTGCCGCTGCTAGTCCACTGAGAGCTAACAATCCCTTGTACTGCTGTTTTAATTGTATCAAAATTCGTATTGATTTGAGCGGCATCCACAACATTACCTGAAGAGAAAGTATTGATGGTTCCAGTCACAGCCACTGCAAGAATTGCAGATGTGGCAAGAGTGAAAATGATTCCGAGGCCGAAAGAAATGCCTTTTTTGAATCCTTCGATGTCGATTGTTTTTGTGATGATTTTTTTCATGTGTTTCTCCTTAGTTTGTTTTTTTTACCTCACCCCGGCGCTGCCACCCCTCTCCATAACAATGAAATGATGTTATGGAGAGGGGCTGAGGGGGATGTTTTACTGATAACAAGAAAGCGTTTTCCTCGGATTCCCCTTCTCCGAAACGTCAGGAATGGCCGCCCTTGCTCGCAAATTTTTGACACTGCTCGCAACCTAGCAAGCCTCACCGCAAGGCGGTTCGCTGGGGCTAGGGGTTGAGGTACGCCACCGCAAAGCGGTTCGCTGGGGGCCGGGGGATAGCGTAAGCAGCGTAAGCGAGGTAAACGACCCGATTTTTCCGATCCCATACAGAACCGAATAAGATAATTGACAAAATTCGAAAATGCACGAATCCTGCTTATGATATGTCTGCTGATAACGAAAATGCACTTCTGAACAAAATCGTAACTGATCCAAAAATTCTTTCGGGCAAACCGGTCATTCGCGGCACAAGACTCAGTGTTCAGTTTGTGCTCGGACTGCTTTCTTCCGGCTCTTCTTTTCAGGAAATTCTGGATGAGTATCCTGATCTTACAAAAGAAGATATTCAGGCCTGCTATATTTTCGCAATACATTCCCTCGAAAGCTCTTCTTATCTCCCTCTCTCTGCCTGACCCACCCATGAAATTTACTGTGGACGAATGCACAGGTACCAGAGTTGCTGACTGGCTTCGAAAATTGGGATACGATGTATTTTCTGTATACGAAGAAGCAAGAGGACTGCCTGATGAAGATGTTCTCAGAAAATCAAAAGAAGAAAATCGAATCATCATTACGAATGATAAAGATTTCAGGAATCTCATCTTCCGCAGAAAAAATGAACACTCAGGAGTGATTTTCCTGAGACTGAAAGACGAAAGATCTGCAAATAAAATTTCCGTGCTGGAAAAACTTTTCTCAAATCTGGATTCTGATTTCGGACAGAAATTCATCACAGTGTCTGAAAAATCCATCAGAATCTCCTCATAGTAGAATATTTTATCATTTTATGTGTTGTTGTCCCTTAGCGGCTTCCAAACTCGCGTATCGAGATGCCGGACTTTGAAGTAAAAATCATTTCTTTCCCGCCGTCGCTGTCGCCATCTGCATTTTCTCCAATGCATTCAGTCGTTTTTCGAACTGCTCTTCCAATAACTGCGATTTCTTTTGAGATGCGATGTTGCTCGCTTCCAGAGCAGCAATTTTATCCTTCAGTTTGGCGTTTTCTTCTGCAGCGGATGATAGAGACGCATTGCAATGCGTCTTTACGGAGTCATGACGTTCTTTGAGCTCACGGATGGACTGCACAAGCACCGCATTCATTCCTTCGGGAGTCATCCACTTGTTGCCGTCCGACATCGTGGACACCCATTCAGGAAATACCTTTTCCACTTCCTGTGCAATAAATCCGATATGTCTGCCTGCCGTTCTTCCTTCCTTGTTTTCCTTCCATTCAAAACTCACCGGACGAAGATTCAGAACTTTTTCTAAGGATCCCTTATAATCAAATATATTCTTTTTCAGTCTCTCATCACTCAAATTGCTCCATGTCCCCGATGTATTTCCAGCCGTTCCTGCAACGTGCAGAAGTGCGGTGGGAGACGATGTGCCGATACCGACGTTGCCTGTTCCTGTAACACGAACCCTTTCTGTTCCAGTTACTGTAGTATCATTTGCCGCTGTGTAAATAGTGACCAAACTTGCAGCATATCCTGCAGCGGTGCCGCCTCCTACATAAATTGTACTGTCATTCGTTCCCGCTGGACCAGTGGATGTATGATACACTAAAGGGATATATGGACTGTTGGCATATGAAAAAGAACCTAGCCTACCAAATTTTAAGGTATTAATCGTTTTGCTAGAATGAAGGTATGCTATTCCTTGTGATGTGACAATATCTAATCCTTGATCTGGACTACTTGTTCCTATGCTAACTGCTCCTGCATTATAATATATATTACTCCCACTGCTCGTCCACTGCGAACTCGTGATCCCCTCAATCGCAGTTTTCAGACTCGTGAAATTCGTATTCATTTGTGT
The DNA here is from genome assembly GCA_052033835.1 of Spirochaetota bacterium. Classification (GTDB taxonomy): domain Bacteria; phylum Spirochaetota; class Leptospiria; order Leptospirales; family Leptospiraceae; genus DAORDI01. The sequence goes on along the minus strand of JBPOJG010000139.1, from coordinate 8,090 downwards.
CGCATCTACAACACCTCCTGATGAAAATGTATTGATCGTTCCTGTCACTGCCACCGCAAGAACTGCGGAGGTGACCAGTGTGAGGATAATGCCGAGGCCGATCGAGATGCCTTTTTTGAATCCTGCGAGGTCGATAAAATTTCCAGCAGGGACAGATCTGAGATCTGTCTCTACGCGACCCATTCCCTTTTCCTCTGATCCCTGACCGCCGAACCCTGAGCCCTTTCTGTTAAAAATATTTTTCATGTGTTTCTCCTTAGTTTGTGATATAATGTGTTTCGAACCTCACCCCAGCTCCGCGTTCCCCTCTCCATAACAATGAAATGATGTTATGGAGAGGGGCTGAGGAGGGAGCTTTACTGAAATCCAGAAGGCGTCTCCTCGGATTCCCCTTCTCCGAAACGGAATCCTTAACCGTTTTGGAGAAGGGGCTAGGGGATGAGGTACGCCCACCGCAAAGCGGTTCGCTAAGGTCGGGGGATAGCGTAAGCGAGGTAATTTCGCTGAGGCAGAAGTTTCCTCCGCTTGGACTTTGTTTGATCGTATATTGGATAGAATATAGGTAGATATACCTATACGAAAGTTTTCGCTGCCTGCATTGAGCAAGCGAAGCGCGCCGAAGTGTTCGCTGTTCGCTGTTCGCTGTTCGCTGTTCGCTGTTCGCTGTTCGCTGTTAACATAAGACTCTTATCTCAATACAGTTCCAGTAAGATTCAATTAAAAAAATTATATAACGGTTTATTTAATATATAAAAATGTCACATCGTTTTTGAAGGCGAATTTTGTAAATACCCAATATTGGGTATTTTTTGCGGTTTTCAGGAAAAAGTAAAAACATTTTACAGATTATGTCTCTTAAGGCTAACCCAAGTGTAGTCCTATCCCCCATTCCCCGTGGTTAACCCCATTTTTTCACCACGGGGAACACGGGGGCACAGGGATTGTCTTTCTTCCCTATTCGCCCCTCCCCAGTCTAAAGATTATGAACATACTCAAACTTTCTTTCCTTGCACTCATTTCATTCTTCTCTGCATTTACTTCATTCGCGGAGGAGGAAAATCCGGTTCAAGACCCTGCGACGAGCGAATGGAGTGAGTTTCAGGGCAATCTGAATTGGCCGGATGCAAAGGAAAGATGTCAAAGCTTAGGAATGAGACTGCCCACAGTGGAAGAGGCGCAGACAGGTATTTCCAATGGAAAACTGAAACGCTGGAGTTGGAGGTATGATGGAATCTATCATTACTGGTCCTCGTCGGATCTGGGTGATCTGCACGCCTATATTTTTGAGGTGCATTCCGGCAGAACAGAACCGCGATTCAAAAAACAGGTCTTCGGTGTTCGGTGCATTCGTCTGTAATCCATATGTGAGAAATGACATGGTCTTTGATGTTTTTTGAGAATTGACGGATTGCAAGACTCGAAATTCAGTGAAAATACAGAGGAAATTAATTATTCCTCTGATGCGAATCTGTCCGGCATTCAAAGCTTGGAATAGAGGGGGAAAAGATGAAATTTACTACATTAAACGGAGAAAGACTTGTACTCGCCGGAGGGGTGAGAACTCCAGTCGGCCAGGCAGGAAAGTCTTATTCTGATATGACTTCCGTAGATCTCGGAAGCATTGTTGCAGAAGAAATCTTCAAAAGAACAGGCGTCTCCAAAACTGAAGTAGACGGTGTTGTTGCCGGTGAAATCAGCCAGAGTGCGAAAGCTCCAAACATTGCCCGAGTCATTTCTGTAAAAGTGGGAATTCCTCTGGAAGCATCAGCAGTCACTGTTGCAAACAACTGTGTATCCGGAACTGAAGCAGTTCTAGATGCAGCAAGACGCATCATGATTGGAGAAGGTGAATTCTACCTCGCTCTCGGTATGGAAACAATGTCTCAGGGTCCTTTCATCATTGAAGGTGCAAAAGAAAACTCCAAGACAGCAACAGTCGACAAGCTGATGGCTAACTGGGCTGATGCTCCTGCAATGGGTGTAAAAGTTTATGACTCAATTGATGAAGGATTGAATGATCCAATCAGAAAACTGAATATGGCGATGACTGGAGAACTTGCGGCTCAGAACTATGATCTGACTAAAAAAGAACTCGATGACTATGCATACATGAGTTATAAAAAAGCTTATGATTCCATCAAAGCAGGAAAATACAGACCGTATCAGGTTTCTGTAAAACTGACTGACGGAACACTTCTTGAAGATGATGAGTACATCATGACCAAGGGCGGAATGGTAGAAAACCCAGGAAGATTCGATAAAGCAGGTGTCATCTTTGATTCCAAGTTTATGAGTCTGAAAGAATTCTATGAGAAGTACGGCGAGTGGATCAACAAGAAATTTGAAGAAGGAAAGTCTCAGGCAGCTGTGACACTTTTCAATGCATGTCCTAGATCTGACGGAGCAGGTGCAATCTTTGTCACTACTGAAAGCAAGGCTAAAAAACTCGGCCTGAAAATTCAGGCTTATCTCAGAGGCTGGGGAATGTATGGAGTAGATCCTGCTCATATGGGAATCGGTATGGCATTCTCAATGAACAAGGCTCTTACAAATGCAGGACTCAAATTCACTGACATTGACAACTTTGAAATCCATGAAGCATTTGCAGCGACTGCGATGGGATCTTTCAGAGAAGTAAAGAAGTCTTGGGGATTTGATCTGGAAGCAGCGAACAAAGCCGGAAAGGTCAATCCTAACGGAGGAACTCTTGCTATCGGTCACCCGCTGGGAGCAACTGGAATCCGTGTACTGCTGAATCAGATCATGGATTTTGATATGAATCCAAATAATAAACTTTCTTTGAATGCAATCTGTGCTGGCGGCGGTGTTGCCGGTTCGATCATTCTGGAAAGAGCAAACTAAAAACATTTCTCAATGAGGCTTGCGTAAAAGCTTGCCTCATTATTGCATTCCTGACTCTCGAAATAGCTTTGACATACAGTCGCCCGCTGGAGAGACTGGAACAGTGAAAAAGCTTCCTATCGGCATCCAGACATTTTCAGAAATCATCAGAGCAGATTATCTTTATATCGATAAAACAAAATGGATACTGAATCTTCTGAATACAGGAAAATACCTCTTCCTTTCCCGTCCGAGGAGGTTCGGAAAGTCTCTTCTCATCAGCACCCTGGACAGCATTTTCAAAGGGAAAAAGGAACTTTTTTCAGGTCTTTATATCGAAGACAGAATCGAATGGAAAGAATATCCGGTCATCCGAATTGACCTTTCCACCTGCCAGACAGACACACCTCAGAACCTGGAAACCTCGCTCAAAGAAGCCCTCAAGTTCATCGCAGACAGTTATTCTATTTCACTCGAATCTCCTCTCTATACTGGACAGTTCAAAGAACTCATTCGTAAACTTTCCCTGAAAGAACGCACAGTCATTCTCATAGATGAATATGATAAGCCTATAGTCGATCATCTTACAAATTCAGAACTGGTCAGGGAAATGAGAGATGTATTGAAAAATTTTTATTCAGTAATCAAAGGCTCCGATGAATTCATCAAGTTTGTATTCATCACAGGGGTATCCAAATTTTCCCAGGTCTCCATCTTTTCCGGACTGAACAATATCAAGGACATATCTTTTTCTCCTGAGTTTGCATCTCTTTTGGGATATACTCAGACCGAGCTGGAAACCTGTTTTGCAGACCGGATTCTCTCTGTGGCTGAAAAGAACGCTTTGTCTCGACAGACTGTTCTCGACAGGCTCCGTTACTGGTATAACGGATACAGCTGGGACGGGATAAATCGGGTCTACAACCCCTACTCCATTCTCAACTTCTTTGACCGGGGCGAATTCCAGAATTTCTGGTTTGAAACAGGAACTCCTTCTTTTCTGGTCAATTACATTCAAGCGAACAGGGTTTCCCTTCCTGAAATGGAAAAGAAAGAAGTTTCTGAATCCGTATTCTCTGCAGGAACACCGGAAAACGTTCAGTTTGAGTCCCTTCTTCTGCAGACAGGATATCTTACAGTCGCAGAAATCATCAGATCAGAGGAAGGCAGATTCTTTATCCTGGATTATCCAAATGAAGAGGTAAGACGTTCTTTTCTGTCGCATATCACTGCCATGTTCCTGGAAAACAGAAAAAGTGTCAGCGAGGTGGAACCCCTTGTATACCATCTCAGAAACTCTCTGCTGAACGCCGATTTGAACAAATTCATTCTGAAACTGCGCTCTCTTTTTTCTTCGATTCCATATAATCTGCATATGGATGCAGAGGCTTATTATCATTCTCTTTTCTATATGATTCTCAAACTGATCGGATGCAATATAAATCTGGAAGTGCTCTCAAGCGAAGGACGTGCGGACGGCATCCTCGAATTCTCGGATAAAATCTATGTGATTGAACTGAAACTCGACAAACCTGAAAATGCCATCAGACAGATCCGCAATAAAAAATATCACGAACCATACCTGGGTTCAGGAAAGAAAGTTTATCTTCTCGGCATAGGATATCTGAACCGAGAAACAGAGTATATTCTCGAGGAAGCGCAGGAAGAATGAACAGTTTACGCAGTAACTGGCTTCTTTTTCATCAGTTCCCAGCTCTTCCTTCCGGAAAAAATGCTCAGTGCAAGAATAATCACATAAATCAGAAGTGAGAATGCCATTGCATTTCTGGTACTTGCGTTTTTGATCATATCCAGAAGGAAGATCAGATGCACCATGAGTGAAAGCACTCCAAACAGAATGCCTGCTCCGAAAAGCACTTTATTGATAACGCTTACAAATGTATTGATACTGTCCTTTCGGAGAAAATATAATGAAAATGACAATTGAATCAGATACAGTATAAACATCGGCAGATCAAGCATCAGCCAAATAATTACGATAATGATACCGCCCATATCGCTTGCAAAAAGAGAATTGGGCAATAAAGCCGCACAAAATACTGTAAAAGATTTCCAGAACTGAAAACTGCCTGGCAGATTCTGTGCAGAAGACTTTCGGACTCTGTTTAAAAAGTTCATCATAGGACAAAAATAATATTCTTCTATCCTTTGTCTTGAGAAAATTTGAACAGAGTGTATCGGAAATGGATTATTTCCTTATATTACGCCTCAGGCTGGATGGCCGGGAACACCTGCCGACTTCTTTTTCATCAGTTCCCAGCTTTTCTTTCCCGAAAATATGCTCAATGCCAGAATGACTGCATAGACCAAAAGAGAGAAAGCCAAGGCATTTCTCATACTTTCATTCTTTATAGTATCGAACAGGAAAATCAAATGGATAAAAAGTCCGATCACTCCAGACAGAACTCCGGCACCAAACAGGACTTTGTTGGTAATGCCTATGAAATTACTGATATTTTCCTTTCGCAGATAATATAATGACAATATCATCTGAATGAGATACAGTAAAAACATCGGAAGATCAACCATTAGCCAGACAACTAAAACAATGACACTGTCCAGATCTCCAGCAAAAATTGAACCGGGAAAAAGGGCACAGATTGACACAAGGAATTTCCAGGAAAGATTCCTGCTCTTCAGACTCCGGACTGCGGGAAAATGGATTTTATTAAAAAAATTCATCATAGGACAAATATATTTTTATTTTAATCTTTGTCTTGAGAAAAATTAAATGACTTTCTGGTAAAAAGAGAGACCCGACTGACCAGTCGATTAAAAATTCCGTCTATAGTAATGTAAATTTTCCCGACAAAGTATGGGTTCTTTTATCGGTTGAAAGATTTTCTAATTTTGTGACATTTCTCTCTATTTTCAGTTGACCGGATAAAAGACGGTATTAAAAGGATAAATGCGAGAGCAAAAAGCTTTCGGAATTTAAACATTATATAATGACAAGGACTGCATTTTGATAGATCTTGACGATGAAAAATCATGGAAAAAACTGGAACACGGTTACGGAAGCGGAGACACACAGGTACCCGACCTTCTGAAGAAACTCGAAAAATATCCGAAATCGGGAAGCGACAATGATCCGTTTTCAGACTTGTTCGGATGCATCTGCCATCAGGGAACGGCCTATCCGTCATCCTACGCAGCCGTTCCACATATTGCAAGACTTGTGGAAGCCAATCCAAAGAAAGTTCATTCTGAGTACTTTGCCCTTCCGCTTCTGATTGAAATCGGAAGACAGAAATTTGACGAGAAGATTCCTGCCAGCTTCAAAAAAGAGTACACAGAGGCTCTCGAAAAACTCATTCAAGTGGGGACTCAAATTCACACTGACGATGAAGCGATGATCCGTTCCATCGGTGCTTTGTATATTGCGGTCAGGGGACAGTGGAAACTTGCAGAAATCGCTTACGAAATGCATGATGATACCCTTGCTCTTTGGGAAGACTACAATGAGAAAGTTGCGGCAGGTGAAATCTAAAAAAACAGAAGCAGACTGGACAAGGCTTTGCTTTACTCCAAAAGTATTAAAAGCGAGGGCAGTGAAACCCTCGCAAGATCCTATCACTGCGATACAGCAGCGTTCGCGCTTCCTTGCGCAATTGTTACGAAAGTACCGTTTCCGTATGCAGTGGAAAACCAGCCAGTTCCACCAGTAACAGGCAAAGTTCTGGCTGTCCAAGTAATTCCGTCCGCCGAAGTTGCTGCAGCTGTTCCGGTATCTGCGACTGCAAGAAATATCCCGTTTCCAAAAGTCACCGATCTCCAGTTGGAAGTAGTCGGCAGAGTTCTGGATACCCAAGTGATCCCGTCTGCAGATGTCTGTGCTATATTTGTATTATAAGCAACAGCCGCAAAAACACCATTTCCAAAAGTGACACACTGCCATGCGGCCGATGCAGGAGAAGAAGTTCTGGCTGTCCAAGTAATTCCGTCCGAAGAAGTTGCTGCAGCAGAAGCACTGGAGCTGGTAAGAAACACCCAAGTACTGTTTCCATAAACCGGAGAAAACCATCCTGAACTTGTCGGAAGAGTTCTGGCTGCCCAAGTCATACCGTCAGTTGAACTTGCAGCGTTTGTGCTTGGACCTGTTGCTCCAGTGACAAAAACTCCGTTCCCATAGGCCACCTGATTCCAAGAGGAAGCACTCGGAAGAGTTCTGGCTGTCCAAGTTATTCCGTCGGTAGAAGAAGCGGCATTGGTCGTCCCGCTGACCGCAACAAACATCCCATTCCCGTATGTCACTGAATTCCAAGAAGCAGATGCAGGAAGGGTTCTAGCTGTCCAAGTTACTCCGTCAGGTGAACTTGCAGCAGCGGTTCCTCCGGAAGCAACAGCGACAAACATTCCGTTTCCGTAAGTCACAGATGTCCATGTTGAGGAACTTGGAAGGGTTTTTGCTGTCCAGGAGGATCCGTCAGAGGAACAAGTGATTGTAACATTGGTTACGTTGGCAGCTGCAGTTCCGCTGGCATTGGTCAGTGTACAGTTTCTGGCAGTAGCCTGAGTCTTGACTGTCACTGCATAGGCTCCTGTCACCTTTGTTGTAAATGTAAAAGTTGTCGCACCGCTTGCAACAGTCAGATCATCGCCTGCATTATTCTGCAGTACAAGTCCGGCAGAGGAAAGACCGGTAATTGTTCCTCCGATGGTAAAACCCGCTACAGTGGTGCCAGTCGATGTCGATTTCTGCAGAGATGCGGCCGCAAGGAGCCAGGGGATTTTATCGCTGTTGTCATTGGATTTTTTTGTACATCCAATCACCATAAGCATCATTACAATTAACAATGCTTTTACTTTTCCAAAATTCTTTTTCTGTAAAATCAAATTCATTTACATTCCTTTTATACGACACCATCTGAAGACAGAATTATCCGCAGAGAAGTCATCCTAGATTTAATATATTATTAGACTCAACTTAGGTTACAGACAAGTCCTTTTTTATAAACTATATATTTTTTTATTATAAATGATTTTGAAATCAATACTCAGTAGCTGTTAATAATGCGACTTTGTCAAGTCGCATTATACGAAACATTCCCTTTTTCCCACCCCTAAAGCTCGCTTCGCTGCTACGCTCGCCTTTAGGGGTGGGACTTCGTAAAAGTCTCGCAAACTTGGAAGCCGCTGCCAGACAGGCTTTAAGGGGCGATTGCCCCTTAAAAATCCCCATTTTTTAATCCATAAGATTAATTATTTAAGAATTACATTAGTGCTCA
>JBPOJG010000480.1:0-2467 GCA_052033835.1 Spirochaetota bacterium | reverse complement strand
ATTATTTTTCCGCCGAGGAAGAGTATGTGGAAAGTCGGAAGTGTTTGAAAAGAATTGAATTTTGGGATCAGAAAGTGCAAAGTAAGCAGAAAACAGGTTTCAATAAATTGTTCGGGATTTTGTATGTTTGTGGTGATCCAGTTTCATAAAGAATTAATTCTGGAAGGGAGTCATTTTTTCATAGGGGATATTATGATTGGTAAAGGCTTTAAAGCAGGTTATTGTGTTTGTTTGAATTTTCTGGATGCTAAAGTTGTTGTGATATGAAAGCGTAAAAAGATGATTTTACGCTGAGTCAGACAGCAGTCAGTAGGGAAAGTTTTAAAAAGCATTTATCGGACGCCGTCTAACAGGAGCGCGAGCCGCATCGAACTTTCGCTGGACTGATGCGAAAGTTCTCGCCCCGAGCCGGCTGGTTCTGGGAGGCGGCTTGGTTGTGTTTGAGTGTGGTGCACGCAAGTCCTGCGCCTTCACTTCAGAAAAATTTTCCAACTGATGAAAATTTATTCTTTCGTTCAGTCACAGGACTTGCTATTCTGGGGATGGCTCGGGGACATTGCATTGAGTCTGCGGAAGGTGCGCTTGGGCGCACTTCCTTGCCTCACTGCAACGTCGGCTGCGCTGTAACGTTAAGCGGCATGCTCGGCTTTAATCAGTTTGAAAGCTTTTGCCGGTTTCTTTTGGAAAAAATATTTGGGTTTTCCGACTCTGAATGGTTCTGATTTGGAAATTCCTAAAATAATTAAAGTGAAAGTAAAGAAATGGAAAATATAAATAAAATAAAATAATGAAGAATATTATTTTCTAAGGGAAAGTTTTTGCATTGATTTTTACAGATAATTAAAATGATAAAGAAACAGATAAAAGAGTCGAAAGAGGTGTTGAACTGAATTTCTTTGATTCAAGGATTTTAGCATAAATTGATTAGCATCGAGCGAGTTAGAAATCTGGATTTCGGAGAAGAGGCTTAAATTATTTTTTGAAATTATAGAATTAGACAACTTGGAGAGCCCAGCTTTATAATTTTTGAGAATGATGATTCAGTGAGTGGGGAAATCTAAGAACAGATGGATTGTAGCCCCGGAAGACATAAAAGGTTTTTTAAAAGAATTTCTGTTTTTACCTTAAGAAGATTTTAAAGTTTCCGAAGAGATTTTGGAATATGGGAAATAAAGAATTATATTTCCCGTGAAACCATGCATAAATCAGTTAGGAAAGTTTCTTAAAAGCATTTATCGCACGCCGCTTAACAGGAGCGCGAGCCGCATCGAACTTTCGCTGGACTGATGCGAAAGTTCTTGCCCCGAGCCGGCTGTTTTTGAGAGGAGGGCTTGGTTTTGTTTGAGTGGAGTGCACGCAAGTCCTGCGCCTTCACTTCAGAAAAATTTTCATGAAGATGAAAATTTGTTCTTTCGCTCAGTCACAGGACTTGCTATCGTGGGAGTGGCTCGGGGACATTGCAATGAGTCTGCGGAAGGTGCGCTTGGGCGCACTTCCTTGCCTCACTGCAACGTCGGCTGCGCTGTAACGTTAGCCGAAACAATGCCTCATATCTTCTGCAGAGGAAGATGAATAATTTTAAAAAATAAACGGCAATTATTATTTTCTATGCTCAGTAAACTGGTAAATTGGAAAGAATTTTCGAGTATTGACAGAAGAAACTATCAGAAAGGCAGAAGAATTTTTTCGATCAGTAAAGCGGAGATTCAAAATTAAAATTTTCTAAGTTTGAAGCTGGGGATGAGATAAGGGTATCGGAAGAATTTAGAATTGACACAAATGTTTGTGTATATACAGTGTATGTACTATGACAAAAAGACTTGTGCAGCACGGGAACAGTTCGGCACTGATAATTGACAAGCCAATACTGGATCTTCTGAATATAGATCAGGATACCCAGTTGGAAATTACGACAGACGGGATTCAGCTGATCATAAAACCAGTGTTTGCAAAGAAGGGTTCAAAGAAAATAACTTCATCACTGGAAAAGGTCAATAAAAAATTCGGGAAGACACTGAAGCGGCTTGCTGAATGAGTGTTGAGACTGATTTTTTAGAAGTGGAAGATATAATAATTGTGCACAGGAATCAGATTGAACTTTATGGAGGCAGTTCCGGAGTAAGGGACATTGGACTGCTGGATTCGGCAGTGAATGCAGTGCAGGCCAGTTTCGACGGTGAGTATATGCATAAGACACCGTATGAAAGGGCGTCGGCATATATATATTATATAGCACAGAATCATCCATTTACGGACGGGAACAAGAGGACTGCGCTTGCCGCAGGGCTTGTATATCTTGATATGAACGGGATAGAAATAGATGACCCTGATGAGGAGCTGTATGAGATGATGATAGAAGTGAGCACTGGAAATTTTTCAAAGGAAAGAGTTTCAGAGATATTGAAAAGACTGTCAGTATGAGGTCGGCATTTCTTCGGCTAACAGAAGCGCGAGCCGCATCGAACTT
>JBPOJG010000155.1:0-7663 GCA_052033835.1 Spirochaetota bacterium | reverse complement strand
GTTTTCATTCTGCTCCGGCTTCTTTCAGGAGTTTTTCAATTTTTTTATTGTTTCTTTCTTTTGCATACATCATTGCAGTTTTACCTCGGATATTGACTGCATTTACATCTGCTTTGTTTTCCAGAAGAAATTTGACCATATCTTCTCTCTCTTCATAAGCCGCCCACATCAGTGAAGTGACTCCCTTGTCGTCCTTTGTATTTATATCGGAGCCTTTCTCTAAAAGAGCCTTTGCAGCTGCATGTTTGCCTCTTCTGACTGCCACAGTAAACGCAGTCTTCCCATGTTCACCCTTCTGAGAGGGGTCAGCCTTATTCTCTATCAGAATATCTATAATTTCCTTGGAACCTTTCCCTGCTGCCATCATCAAGGGTGTGACCTCTTTGATTTTTAAATTGACATTTGCACCGTTTTTTAAAGCTCTTTTGACACCGCCTAAATCGCCTTGGGAAATGCTTTTAACTAAATCATCATTGCTTTGAGCAGACATTTCAGGAGACGGGGAACTGTTTCCGGATACGGAAGAAGCCGTCTCGGGATTGGCGGACGGGTTTTTGGGAGCCGGGTTTTTGGACTCTGCTGAGATACCGGCTGTGAGCAGTACTGCCGACAATAATAGTAATTTTTTCATAATGCCTCCTGTATTTGACCTATCTGGCCACACACCTTACATAAAATAAATTCGACTTGGAAGAGTAAAAACTTTCCAGTTTTCCCATATGAATATTGTACGCCTTGTCTGAATCCGATTCATGCGGGGTGGACGACCAGTATTCACAGCAGGGTCTAGAAAGTGTTTTCACTCCGCTTTCATATCCGCTCTTCAGTTCCGTTTTGGAAGGAAGTCTCATCCCGAGGTTTCTGCAATAGGTTACCGCAGAATACCAGTTCATCCTCTTGATGTCTCCGGACTGCCATACGAGTCCTGCAGCAGACACCAGACCTGAATTGTTTTCATCGGGGTTTGCTGTATCAGTGGATGTTTCCGTCGAAGTACTGTGTTTTTTTTCCAGATCTACTCTTCTGGATTCAGTATTTGATACATTTTTAAGATCAATTTCAATTTCAGATTCTTTGTAACCGTCGAGAGAAAGTCTGTATCTGTAAGGTTTTGCCTGAATCTTGGATGCAGTGAAAGGAGTGACACCTTCCTCATCCGACGTCTCAATGTTGATGACCTTTGCACCGGGCGGAACAGTATCAATAATGATATTCACCTTCGGTTTGCTTGTGAGAACCTTGTATCCGAATACTCCCCCGATTCCAAGACCTAGAAACAGGACTGCAAGAACCAGCCCCCAAGTGTTCTGAAGAGAACTGACACCTATAGGAGTCAGGTTGAGTTTAGTTCCAGTCAGTGTGGACAGCTCAAGAGCAAATTCTCTTGCAGTTTCATACCGTTTTTTCTTATTCTTGGAACAGGCAGTATCAATGATCTTTTCAATCTTGGCTGCATTCTTTACATAGTCGGAATCCGTTCTGTCAAATTTTGCAGTCTTGATTCTCTGATTTAAGCTCGGCAGTTTTTCCTTGACCTGTTTGATCATGATGGAAAGACCGCTGTCTCCCTTGAAGGGAAGCTCACCTGCCAGAAGTTCGAAAAGCATAATACCGACAGAATATACATCACTTCTTCCATCGATGTCTTTTCTTCCCTGGCACTGTTCAGGACTCATATAATTTGCAGTCCCCATTGTCATTCGTGTGCGGGTGATAGAAGACTCTGCCACTTTTGCTATTCCGAAATCTACAATGATCGGTTCTCCATTGGAGCGGAACATAATATTTGCCGGTTTAATGTCCCGGTGAGACTGAAGATTATTTTTATGACAGTAATCAAGCGCATCCAGAACTTTTGCTATGATATCGACTGCTTCCTTAAAAGGAAACTGCTGACCCTTGTCTCTGTATTCTTTCAGCTTGTCTGAAAGAGAACCGCCTGAAGCATACTCCATAATGTAAAACGGTCTGTCCTCGCAGACTCCCACATCAATGACTTCCACGATATTTGGATGTTTCAGTCTGGCTGGAGTTCTTGCTTCGAGCAGAAACCTTTCTCTGATTTCTTCATCAGAGGAAATGTCTATGTTCAGTATCTTGACTACGATTTTTCTCTGAAGAGCAGTCTGTTCACCGAGGTAAACAGTTGCCATTCCCCCTTTTCCGATTTTTTTCTCGATCAGAAATTTAGGGAATAACAGCTGATTCAGTGCATCAATGTCAGCATCCTTGCCCGATGAACTGACAGAGGGTCCGGAAATGACGTTACCGCATTGGCCGCAATATTTTATATTCTCCGGATTTTCAAATCCGCAATAAAAACATTTCATTTTTTATCAGCTGTCCTGTAGTTTACTTTCTTCGTAACAGCTCCGTCTTGCGACTTCGCGATTACTGGTATTTTAGGTGTCTGCCTATGGTTTCGCCAATTTGAAAACTGGCCGAAAATCCAATTCAGTTTCCCAATAAAAAAATACTGATATCAGAGTTTTGAAATATATTCTCTGTATTTGTCGGCGCTCATTAAAGAATCAAAATCAGATGATGCAGGGTTCTTCAATTTTACCATCCAGGAATCATACGGATTGGAATTGACAAGAGCAGGATTTTTGGTCACTTCTGAATTGATCTCAGCAACTTCACCCCCGATCGGAGAATATACATCTTCTGCAGCCTTCACTGACTCAACTGTTCCGCAGCTGTCGCCCTTCTTAATCTGTCTTCCGACTTTGGGCAGATCAATAAAAACAAGATCCCCAAGCGCATTCTGTGCAAAATCTGTGATTCCAAAAACAGCCGAGGCACCGTCTATCTTTACCCACTCGTGTTTCTCCGTATATTTCAGTCCGTCCAGTACTTTTTTTCCTTCCATTCTTATACCCATTTTCAAGGTAAATTACAGGGGATAATAGGTCAAGAGAGATTGGATTCCGGCCACATAACAGGGACTTTTTTTGCCTCAGATTTCATTCTGCACTAAAGACTGCTTTCAGAAATTCTTTTCTTTTTCCCGCCTTGTCATTGGGCAGACTTTCCAGAATATGAACTGCCATATATCTGTCTGCCTTCCCCTTCTCCAGAGAGTTCTTCAGACTCAGTCCAAATGCAGCAGCTCCTGCGGCCTGTCTCATATTTTCAGAGCTGTCCCAGATGGTTTTTTTTACAAATTCGATTTGGATTTCCTGCTTTTCCGTCTGAAGTTTTGAGTTTTTGTACTGAACCTGAGTTCTAAGCAGTCTGTCAGAATTCGCATTGTCATCTGTCTCTACCTCCAGTAAAAAAACTGCAGCAGTTCCTTTCGGCAGTTCCGATTCAAAATCCTTCTGATATTGACCGGACTTGTCGTAACCTAAAAAAAGATAACTTTTTGTTCTGCTTCCTGAAAAATCCAGATCCAGAGATATTTCAGAAACGGGGTTTTCATACACTGCTCCTGCTGTTTCAAAAATGATTTTTCGAGAATCTGATTTTTTTCTGACCTGCTTCATTGAGATAAGCCCTGAAGAGTTCATCTTATTCCAGAAATCGGACGGATAAATTTCATACCCGAGCACAGTCAGATCAATTCCAGATTTTTTTCCTTTCTCGACAAGTTTGAAAAATTCAGCCTCATTCACTCCTCCGAAATCGCCGTCTGTTCCAAGAATGATGTCTGTCCTTGACTGAGTTTTTTTTGTTTCCTCTGCAATTGAATAAGCGAGAAGAATCCCAGGCCAGGCATTCGTTCCTCCGACTGTATTCAGACTGTGAACTGCTCTCTGTATTTCAGACAGATTTTTTCCTTCCGTGGGTTTAAGAACCAGCTCTGCATCATCTGAATAACGAATGATGGATGTACTGTCTTTTCTCTTCAGTTTGGAAGACAGCTCGAGCATATTCTTTTTCAGGAGATCGAGTTTGTTTCTTCCGCCCATTGAACCGGATACATCAATGGAAAAGATGAGATTTTTTTCAGGAGAATTTCCTTCATTCTCTTCGGTCTCTGCAGGAGTACCCAGAACAATCAGCACAAGAGACCGTCCCGGATTCCAGGGAGAATCGCATACCTCTGCAGAAAGATTCAGTTCATTTCCGGATGAACTGTCTTTCGCCTGATCAGAATAGTCAAAAAAACCGATCAGATCTTCGAGTTCCACTGAATTATAATATGAACTGTCTGAATTTTTGAGGTAGGAAATTCCGGGACCCTGGGTAAAGAATGGTCTGAACTTCAGTTTTGTCTCCTGACTGACATTCCTTCTCATACTGAGAACCTTGTCCGAAGAAGGTTCCTTGTAGTAGTAGAAATAGTTTCTGTTTCCTCCGGAGAAGCAGGAATATAAAAGAAGTATGATGAGATATTTTATCATGTTTTTTCCTAGAACTGAATTCCCATAATTTTGACTGTCCCGTCCGGCTCCTTTGTATACGAGAAGAGTTTCAGGAGAGAGAATTTCTGAAATCCGGTTTCTTCCTCTTTCTGATATTCCCAGAGAAGCCCCCATAGACTTCCTCTGCTGATGTATCCTCTTTCCTGTTCAGTGTACTCCCTGTAAAGAGTTCCCAGAAGAATGTATGTGCTGTGCTGTTTTGTGCTGTCCGTATTCGTATGCCAGTAACCAAGCCCCAAGAGTCCCAGCATAAAGAGTGATCCCGGGTCCTCATCCGAATAGTGAAGAAAAGGTCCGTAGATTCTTGAAGTGTATTCTCCGTTTTTTCTGATTCTGTAAACGGGAAGGAAATTGTAAGTCCAGTCATTGTCTGAGTAATTGTCTGCACCGAGCCAGAGAATATTCCTGTGTTTCCAGTCCTTGTTCTTTTCAAAGTTCCATAAGAGTCCGTACATTCCGTATGTACTGAAGGAATCCTTGAGCCTTTCTGTACTGAAGGAGCGGAAAAGCAGATGTGAGGCTGTTTTAATCTCGGAGGATTCATATTCAGCAAGAAAGAGAAGGTTGTAATAAAAGTATCCGGGAATTTTATTGATGTAATTAAACAGAATCAATGTGGAAAATCCGTCAGACTTGGATTCCCAGAAAAAAAACGGAAAAAGAAAATAGGTTCTTCCCTCCGGATTCATATAAAAAGGAAAAATCATGAGATGTGAAAGTTTTTCTTCCTCCTTTTTTTCCGTCCGATTTTTCTGAAATTTCCAGTAAGTAAACCAGAGAATGTTCGTTCTTGTGGAATGATCGTCTTTGTTTCTGTAAAAGAACGGAGTGAACCAGAGAGTATAGTCGGAGTATGTTTCTGATTTTTGAGAGTTCCAGTAAATGAACAGTGGCCAGAAAAGAAAAGTTTTCCGTTCAGTACCTTCACTTGTGTAATGATTATATACAGAAAAAAGAGTATAGTTTGTCTTTTCCTTCACTGTTCCGTTTTCTGTGTTTTTCTGTATGTAGAAAGGAAGAAGTCTGTGACCGTTTGCACCGTCTTCTGAATATTTATTGAAAAACGGCCATACGACAGAAGTCTCTTCCCGGTTCTTTTCCCTGTGTTTTTCTGTGATGTACATATTCAGAAGGACTGAAGACAGTTCTGAATCCTTGTCTTTCTGTTTTCCATAGACAGGAAATATTACAAAGTATTCCAGGTCTTCTGTTTTATACCGGAAAAAGACCGGAGGAAAGGGAGGAATGACTGTAACGTTTTCGTCGGATGCCTCATCCCAGGTGAGCCAGGCAAGAGGAAGAAGCCGGACGTGCCTTTTGGTGTCTCCTTTTTCATAAGAGAACAGTCCGAAGAGAGCTGAGTATCCGAGGAATTCTCTGGAATGTTCCCGGTCGAAAGATCTTTTTTTGGAAAGTCCGGGAGAATTATTCTCTTCTTTTTCCTCTGTTTTTCCTTTTTCCTGATCCTTTTCCTCTGAACTTTTCAGTCTGTCAGTCACTGAACGGAAAAACGCCGGTCTTTCAATCGGCTGACGTATGCTCACTCCGAACAGTCCGTAAATAACAGTGACAGAAGAATCCAGATACCAGGTGTCTTTCTGTTTTCCTATGTTCAGGGAAGGATCGACTGCTCCAGTGCCTTTTTTGGTAAACCAGAAAACATTAAAATGCCAGTCGTTTTCCTTATCATTATAATTTATATATAATGGGAGAATCATGCTCCATTCCTTCTTTTCGGATTCTCCCGACCAGTAGACTGGAAAGAGAGTTCTGAACCTGTCTTTGACGATTTTATTCTCACTCGAATAGTACGGGCCGAAAAACAGCTTATCCTTTTCGGGACTCCATCGGTGCCAGTAGATGAGAAGGAATGTATTTCCGTAAGGAGCCGTCGCGGAATGGGGAGCAAGACTTTTATGAAAAAGGAGAAGGGGAGCGGTAATATGCGATTCTTTTTTATAAAATACAAGAGGAAAAAAAGATGCCTCCTTCAGTCCATCTTCGTCAGTCTCTGTATGAAACAGTGTAAGAAATCTTCTGTATGTTCCTGTGCCTTCATTATAATTAGTATAAAAAAGAACCGGCAGAAGAGGGAAGCCCAGAACAGAAGAGTGAGTTCTGTCCGAGTCAGCGGATTCATCATACGCTTTTCTGCTGTAAAAGAAAAGATTCCAGTGAAGAGTCTCTCTGTGAGTATTCCCCGAATGGATTGTATAGGATCTGTCTCTGTAGAACATAGGAAACGGGGCAAAAAAGAAAGTGCTTCTTTTTTCATTATCCTCCGGTTTCGAATAGGATCTGTAGTAGAGAGGAAACACAGAATGGTATTCATCTTTTTTGTTTTCGCCCCAAAATACGAAAGGAAAAAACGATTTATCTCTCGAATTCAGATTTTTGGTATCGGTGAAGTTCAGTATCCTGTATTTTTCTCTCGAATCGATTCGGCTTGTAAGTCTGTGATAGAATGGAAAAAATGTGCGGGATTCAAACTTCGGGTAATCATAGTATCTGTAAATTCCGAGTGCCTTGACGGAATAGTGTTTCTCCCATTTCTCCATTTCATAGAACAGATTGCTTCTGGGATATTTTTTGCTTCTTTCACTTCCATATACCTTTTCATTTTCCCCTTCATTCAGATCGTCCCAGTCAGATGCCGAAACAGAAATAACAGAGAAGAGCTGAATGAATGTCCAGAGCAGGAATAAAAGTCTCATAACAAAACAATCTTCTCAGTCTGCAGGTGTGTCAAGAATTCTTTAAAATCTGCAGAATGAATATCCAAACTGTGCAAATGAAAAACAGGCTGTCTCTGCCTGTTTTTTTCGAGAAAATTATTTCGATTCCAGAAGAGTCTTAAGATTCTTCAGGCTCTCATCCATATTGCTGATAATTTTGTTCTGGTTTCCAAGGCAGACATTGAATATGAAACTGATCACAGTCATCGGGAATTTCATTTTGTCGCTCATCCCAAGCAGAACTTTTGTACTGCTATCACCTGCAGATTCAAGCACAACATAAGACATAAAACTGGCAGTGAAGGGTTTTTGAAATCTGATCTGTGTTTCCATTTTCTGTCCGTCAGTAATGTTCAGAATTTCCTGCTCCGCAGTTCCCACTTCTTCATGTTCACTCTCCCATGCGGAGATAAATCCGGGTGCACCGTCAGTACCTCTGAACTCTTTCTTCATTTTAGGATCTTTTCTTGACCATGCATTCCATTTTTCATGATTCTTCAGAAATTTCAGTTCCTCAAATACTGCGGCCTTAGGTTTCGCTATGATGATCTCTCTTTC
>JBPOJG010000061.1:0-14321 GCA_052033835.1 Spirochaetota bacterium | reverse complement strand
CTGACTCTCATCAGTTCAGGTCTGAGACCTGATTCCTTGAGGAGTATAAGTGAAAATGCAAGACCCATATTTTTTCCCTGAGGATCTTCGGGATGATCATTGAAATACTGCAGGATATTGTCATAGTTCATTGCTGATTTCAAATACTCTCTGATATAAAATTCATGATCCAGCTGTTCGCTTGAAAGATTTGCAATTTTTACGGTCAGGCTCACGTCATTGTGTTCAAGCAATGCCTGCACCATCATTTTATTTTTTACAAGCTCGTCTCTGTAATAGGAATCGACTCGTGAAGAAAGGGATTTCAGAAATTCCGGTTCATACTGAAGAAATTTATCAATATTGTCCAATCGGTAATTTTTATCAGCGTAATAAATGGAACGCATATTGGAAACGCAGGTAAAATTCACCATTTCCTGAACAACGCTGAATATTGCAGGAATCAGATCCTGACGTTCATAAAAAGACAGTATACTCTTAAGTACAATCTCCAAATTCTTCAGAAAATTAGTGACCGGAGTATAACAGTTCAGACCGACTGTGTGCCCTTTTGAGATGGCTGCCTGAAGTTCCTGAATTGAAATTGACTTTACCATAGTATGTGTCTCATATTTCTTTCCATGCAGAAAAAAATAAAGAACTTTTTTTTACCAAAAATACTGCACCTATATTATTTTACAGTTCCGCGTGCATATTTCAGGCCGCAATCAGTTGAAAAGCGAGCCTGATTCGGTTTTATGCAAATACTCGGATTTCTGATAGCGCAGCATCGCTGACTTGGATACTGCTGCTTCGTTCCGACCTTCGTACAATTAGAAATCCGGGAAATGGAGATACCTATCCGGGGCAGCTGCGAGAAACTCAGAGCTGCTCTCCTCTGATTTATTAGAAAATCCTAATATTCCTTCTTTTCCAAAAAATTATGCTGTATCCTGTTTAAGAATCACCTTACGCCTTCGGCTGCAGGCAGGGCGTTTTTGGAATTTTGCCTAGATTAGACAGGCTCACTACAAGTGCTGGCGGCATTTCTTGGGGCGCTGCCCTAAACCCCGTTTTTACTGATTGCTGGGTTTTATTAATGCATTTATAAAATTACAGATTCTATACCTCATATCCTATTTGTGCACGGAAAGTGAGTCATAAACTCCAGACACTGTATTCTATTTCTCGAAGAAGATTTCCAAATCCTGTCTTCCTGACTGCAGAAACAGCAATCCCGTCGTCAGGTACAACTCTGTCCGGATCAATTGCATCCGCCTTATTGTACACTCGAATTGTTCTGACTTCCTTCAGATCCAGACTTTCCAAAATCTTCTCCACTGATTCAATCTGTGCCTCATAATTCGGATTGGAAATATCGACCACATGAAGAAGTATATCTGCGTCCCCCAGTTCCTCCAGAGTTGCCTTGAATGCGTTTGTCAGTTCAGGAGGAAGATTTCGAATAAAACCCACAGTGTCAGAAATGATGATTTCCTTTTCTTCCGGAAATTTCACTCTTCTGGTTGTCGGATCAAGAGTAGCAAAAAGTTTATCCTCGGCGATGACATTTGAATTTGTAAGAGAATTCAGAAGAGTCGATTTCCCTGCATTTGTATATCCGATGATTGCTGCAACAGGAACATCCTTTCTTTTTCTTTGTTTTCTGTTGAGTTCCCTTCTCTTTTTCAGGCTCCCCAGCTCCTTCTCCAGACGGGAAATTCTGTCCTCCACTCTCCTTTTCCCAATTTCCAGTTTAGTCTCACCAGGTCCTCTGCCCCCGATCCCGCCCGTCAGTCTGGACATATTATCATCGAGTTCAGTTAGTCTTCCTTTCAGATATTTAAGCTGTGCCAGCTCCACCTGAAGTTTTCCGTCTCTGCTCTGCGCATTTCTCGCAAAAATATCCAAAATCAGCTGTGTTCTGTCAATTACCTTCAAATCGCAGAACTGTGATATCTTTTTTGCCTGTGAGGGAGAAAGCTCAAGGTCAAACACCAAAAGCTCTACATTTTTCTGGACTGCTTTCAGAAGAATTTCTCTGATTTTTCCTTTTCCGAGAACAGTGGCCGGATCAAGTGAATCCTTGATCTGTCGAAATGAATCCACTACAAAAATTTCTGCTGTTCTGCAAAGTTCCTTCAACTCATCCTGGAAACTGGAAATCTGGTATTTGGTCTGATTTTTTTTGTACACACCTACAAGAAAGGCTCTGTTCTGTTTTGCTGCCTGAATCAGTCCATCCATATTCCTGCTGATCTCGGTCTCAAGATCCTGAATCTCAGAAAGAAAATCAGCCTGAAGCTGACCTGCAAATTTTCTTTCTATCAGTATCCAGGGAAACTCTCCGTTCGGATCAGGATTGACGTGTGCTGAATAGTACAATTTTGGAATGCTGTTCTCGTCCGGTACAACGGCTGTAATATAATCGAGACGAAGAAGAATCAGATCCGTCAGATCCTCTTCATCGAGTGTTTCACCGTAAAGATGCGTATGAATAAGTCTGAGTCCGCGAAGACGGTTGGAGGAAGTCCTGAGTCTGTCGAGATAAGGAATCTCAATGGAACGATGGTCTCCTACCATTACATGGGTGATATAACCCATTCTGTCTATCAAAATGCCGATCTGCCTTCCTATCTCTGCTGAGATTTCGCATAGATTTCTAGAAAGATCTGCACTGACGATTATATCCTCTTTCAGACGTTTTTCACTGAGGCCCTTCAGTCTGTGGAGCTGAGATGCTTTAAGAGCAGTAATTTCACCGTAAACTTTATTTATAAGACTGTCTCCAGAAAAAAAATAGTTTAATGAAAATAATGCTATGAAAAATTGAAGTATCAGGATGTCTATACTATAAAATGGGATTAAGGTGCTGTTATGCTTAAGTTTTTCTTTCTGATTCAATTGTTTTTTTTATGTTCCTTTTCTATCTTTTCATTTGATCGGACTCCAAAAGATTCAGCTGAAAGAAAGTTTATCACTGTCAAATCAGCCACTGACAGCGAAGATCTTGATGACGATGACTCTGATGATGATACCTCATCAAACACTGCAGAAAATTCAAATCTGCGAGGGGCGAAAACTACAGTCGAAACAGTGAGACCGGGAACTCCGGCAACATCAGGTGACTGGAAAACTTCAACTACTCAAATCAGTGCAATGGATGCTGAAAAAAAGAGAATTCTTACAAAAGAAGGACTCTCAAGCATAAAACTGGCAGAGGAAAAGAATAACGGGTACTCAGTAAAACAGCTTTCTAGAATTCTTCTTTCACACCAAATCCCGGAAGTTCGTTCAGAAGCGGCAAGAGCGCTTGGAAGAATGGGAAAGGGAATTAAATCTCTCCATAAGGCAATTGATACTGACGGATACGAAGTGCGTCAGAGCGCATACAGGGCAATTGAAAGAATTGGATCGAGAATGTCCCTGAAATATTTTGTTGCAGGCACCAAGTCTACAGATGCTGATATCAGACTTTCTTCATATAAAGGTATCGGGAAAACAAAAAGCAGCATAGGAAGAGATCTGATCCTGAGAAGCGGTATTGAATCAGGTGAACCTGCAATTGCAGCGGCAGCGCTCGCCGGTCTAGGTTATTATTCCAGAAAGGAAGATCTGGATATTTTCAGAAGATATTTATCTTCAGAAGTTCAGGACCATCGTCTTGGTGCCATCAGCGGATTAGGCAACTCAAAACACCCAAACTCTCTGGATATTCTTCTTACTGCACTCAAGGAATTTCCCAACCTTGAACCGGAAATCATTTATGCAGTTATGCAGAAAAAAACTCTGGCCAGTACTCTCGCTTTAATTAAAATATATCACAGCACAAAAAATGAGAACCACCAGGCTCTTATTCAGAAAGAACTGAACGGCAGAAAGGCATTCGGCAAATATGCAATCGTAAGAACTTCAACAGCCACAATGAAAAGATATTCAAAAGCCAACTCTGAAAAAGTAGCAGTTCTCTTCAGTGCAGATGTGGCAAGAATCAGAAAAGTCACTGACAAACTTTTTCGTGCAAAAATGAACGGGCAGATCATTGAAGACAGGTACTATCTTGTTCAAGCCTATGCAGTGAGCAAGGATTTCCAGAAAAGAACTTTAGTTGAGGGTTGGGTATTCGGTCCGAAACTGCAGATTATCAATCTAAGTAATCCCGGTAATCATAAAGTGGATTATCAGGAAAATTATGAAGAAGACAGTGAGGATGAAAGAGTTTATGGTCCTTCTGACGTAAAAGAACCTCCTGTCAAATCCGTAGGAACAGAAACTGCTCCGCCTGCAAAAAATACAACTGTTACACCGCCTGTTAAAAATACGACTGTAACAACACCGCCTGCAAAGGAAACAACTGCTCCACCCGCAAAAGATGATTATTACGATGAGGATGAAGACGAATAATGCCGGCAAGAGCCGTTATCGTAGCCAAGGGCAAGGTTCAAGGGGTAGGTTTCAGAAGGTTTGTTGAAGACACTGCCCTGAATCTTCAGCTGAAAGGGTATACTAGAAATCTTCCGTCGGGTGAAGTGGAAACGGTCGCTGAAGGCGAAAAACACCTGGTTGAAAGTCTGATTGAACAGATTCAAAAAGGTTCTCCGTTTTCCAAAGTAACAGAAGTGGAAGTGGAATGGGACGAATTTCAGGATGAATTTGAAGATTTTACAGTAAAATCCTGATTCCCGTCTTATTCAGTTGCCTGTTCAGCAGCATTCTTCAAATTAAACTTTCAATCCAGACACCTTATCTGGAATTCTGCAGAATACATACAATGAAAAAATATATATTCTTTTTTTTCTCTCCTCTTATGACTCTTTCCGCAGGCCCTGAAGTCGGTGAATGGAAACTGCCCGGCACTTCATTAAAAATTGATGAAAAGGGAAACTATCTTCAAGAACCTTTGATTTCAGGCGGAGGCAGGTGCAAGGGCAGGATACAGAAAACAAATAACCGCTATATTTTTTATGATCATCAATGTACTTCACATCCCGATTCAGATGATTATTCTCCCTATGGAAGAAAAACATATTTGAACTGTGAAATTAAAAATACTCCCGAAGACTTGATCTCCAATGCTTATTTGCTCTGCTCGTCTGGAAAAAAATTTCCAAGCACTTCAAATCCGGCTGAAGAGAACAGCAGAAGAAAATATAACGGTATGAAAGTAATTATATTGAAAGGAAAGGCTGTTATACTTTCTGAAGGACCGTTCTATTCACAGCCTTCCCTTAATGCAAAGAAAATTCAGACTGAAAGGCAGAATGCTGATTTATCGACCTTCAAATCCAGTATTCTGGAAAAAGGACTTGAGGTTGAATGTGTAGCAAAATCTGTTTCCAGATTCTCTTATAAAAATAGAAAAGGGTATTGGTATTATATCCGCAGTTATGATTCATCTCCGTCTTATGCAATTGAACGTCTTGGATGGTTTTTCAGTGAAAACTCTTTAAAATGCAAGTGATTGATTGATTGATTGATTGATTGATTGATTGATTGATTGATTGATTGATTGATTGATTGATTGAGAAAAATAAGCGGGCGATGGGACTCGAACCCACTCTAGATGCTTGGAAGGCAGCTGTGCTACCGTTACACCACGCCCGCAAAGGAGAATAAAACCATTTTCTAATTCATATGCTTTCTGTCAATTTAAAATAATAGAAAGTTCTGTAATATTTTCATTTTTTATTCAAATGAAAATGAATGACTTCCACTTCTGCCCTGTATCTGAATCAAAATTGATGGGAGAAGTGATTCACAGAAGCAGGTTTCTTGTGCAGCAATTAAGCTCCATCCTATTCATTTTGTTTATCAGATTTTTCTTGAAGAATCATAAAGAGTATAGAAAACTGCTCTAGTGTGATAGACTGAATGCCTAATCTGCAGGAGAAAATATGTCGAACTTAAAAAAACTATTATACAGAATACGCTTCGAAGATCCGGAAAAAATATACGGAATGATCACTGCTTATACAGTGAAATGGGCACTGGCCGGGTTTCTACTGGAAGCAACACATCTTCTTTCAGAACTCTGGAAATATAAAATCCCTCACTCTCCAAATGTATTTCTCGCGGATGAAGGTTTTCAGATTCAGTGGGAAGCCTTGCATCTTACTCCTCCAAAAAATCTTCCGTTTGAGTTTAAGGAAATCAGTGAAATTGAAAATGAAAACTGGTCCCGTTTTTTTTATCCTTTCGGTGATGAGGAAACTGTTGAACAAATCCTGAAAACTCCTTACAAAGATCTGGAAGGTTATTTACTTCTGTATAAGGCGGTTCATTCCGCGGTATATGATTCTGAATCACCGGCACCCATTCTTTCAGGACTCAAAAAATATATGAAATCAGAGGATGCAGTCGGTCATAATTATTTTTGGGGATCCTCCTGCGGAGTCCTGCTTGCCGCGAAACACAATCTGAAAGAAGAAACAGAACATTTTCTGAAACTTTGGGGAGAAGGTGTAGAAAAATACCCATTGAACTGCCAGCCGGAATGCATTTTAAGAGACAGTAAAGTTGCTCCCTGGCTTTCTAAAAAGATTCTTGCTCCAGCCTTCCAGATAGATTCTGATCTGTGCCGACAGGAAACAGAAGAAATATTGCAAGCACTCTCACATAGGATGACAGAAGGGAGATCCTTAATCTACGGAGATCTGTCATGGAAAACTCTTATTGAAAGAATATCCCAGCATGCAATTGATCAGAATCAAATGGAATTTTCGGAAGAAATCCGCAATAAAAAATATCTGGGTAAAGAACCGGCTTCAGATGCAGAAATTCTTGCAGCAGAAAAGAGACTGGGGTTGCGTCTTCCGGAAGACTACAGGAATTTTCTGGCTGTCTCCAACGGACTGGAATGTTTTTCATTCACAGGTTCAACACTGATGTCTGCCGATCAAATACATTTCTTTGCAAAGGTCAGTCCGGATACTGTTGAAAGCTGGGTCTCCGCATTACAGGATATAAAACCGGACTTCTCAGAGAAACTGAAGAACAGCATACTGATCGGCGGTGCGGAAGAAGAACAGCAGATACTTCTGGTAAGGAATGACAAAGACAGATGGGAATGCTGGCACTTTGCCAGTTGGACACCAGGCGAAACAGTTTACACTGGATTCAGGTACTATATGGAATCAGAACTTTTGAAAATGGAAGAAAATGAATAGATATAATCCTCAGGCTCAGCGATAAACTGAACCTGGGAGAAAGACTGTCAGAGTGCTGAAGGATGAAAAACGATCCAGCTGAAGAGAACAAACAGTATGCTCACTGCTGAAGCAAATGTAAGTCCATAGCTGATCGGTATGTTTTCAGAAAGGATTTCACCCTTCTCTTCTGTCATAAATGCTGACACCGTAAGTCTGAGGTAATAATAGATCGCAACTGCGGAATTGATCACACCTGCAATCAGAAGAAGTCTGTTCATAAAATTATCTGACGATGCAATTGCCTGAAACAGAAAAAGTTTAGACCAGAATCCGCCGAGAGGAGGTATCCCTCCTAGCGAAAAGAAAATTACCAAAAGTCCGAATGAACTCAAAGGTTTTCTGCTCACAAGGAAACGAAGTGAATCGTATGTGATGATCTGCTTTCCATTCTCAAGATACGCTATAATGGAAAATGCTGCAATATTCATGAAAGAATACAGAATCAGATAATACACCACTTCCATTTTTGCACCCACAACAATCCCCGCCACAACGTAACCCGCATGAGATATGGAAGAATAAGCAAGGACTCTTTTCAGATTGTCCTGTTTCAGAGCAAAAACGTTTCCGAGAGTCATGGAAAGAATTGCAATGCTTCCAAGAAGATATGTCCAGCTGGAATTTGTATCAATCTTAGTGAAATATCCGAACACTACAAGCAGAAGTCCCATAGCAGCAGTCTTCGGACCGGATGCCATAAAACCTGTCATCGTAGTAAGAGCTCCTTCATAAACGTCAGGTGTCCAGGAATGGAACGGTGCAAGTGCAATCTTGAAACAGACTCCTACAAGAAAAAGACCTAGTCCGATTCTCGCATAAATCATTGGATCATTGTCAAAATTCACACCCTGCACAAATCTCATTGCAGTCTGAATATTTGTAGATCCGCTTGCACCGTACAGAAATGCAATTCCCATAAGCATAAATCCTGAAGAGAACGCACCCAGAAGGAAATACTTCAATGCAGCTTCCAGACTGGACATTTCATTCTTCGCCATTCCGATCAGAACATAAAGAGAAATCGAAAGGAGTTCAAGACCCACAAAGGTAAGAATAAAATCGCCTGATGTGGTCATAAAAAACATTCCAGTCACTGCAAAAAGAATCAGAGGATAAAATTCAGGAAAATCTATCCCATGCTGATTCAGTATTCGAGGAGATGCAATCACAGTCAGAAGTGCAGTAATAATATAGATGACATTCAGATAGATTGTCAGATCAGATATCACAACCTGCCCTGAAAAGAAAATTCCGAGTCCAGGATCTTTTTTCAGATCGAACGTGTAAAAAAGCGAAACCAACAGAAGAAGCCCCGCAGAAAAACGGAGTATTCTCTGATCATTTGCTGGAAATAAAAATTGAAGGACTAAAAATATCGCACCTCCCCCGCCTAAAAGAAGGGCAGGAAAAATGGAAAGAAGGTCTTTTGTTTCCGGTGTAAGATTCATTTTATTTCCTCATCAATGTCCGTGTTTTTCTTCAGCCTTAGGTGATGCAGGCTGAGAACCGGTCTTCAGAGCAAAATGACCGGCATTTTTTCCAAGTCTCTCTTCAAAAGAAAGGAGTGGCCTTTCTTTATCCCCGAGGGATTTGTAATTTTTTGTATAATTTTTAGGAGCTGGTTTCATATCCTGAGTCCCGTTATAGATAGTCCTTTCAGAAATTGCCTGAACCGATGCAGAATTCAGATAAACTCTGATACTCGGTTCGAGATAAACCATAAAGGACTTTGGATAAATTCCAAGCCAGAAAACAAGAATTGTCATCGGAACAAGAATCGCAATTTCTCTTGCGTTCAGATCTGACAGAAGTTCGTTTTCCTTGTTTGTCAGTTCTCCAAACAGAAATCTCTTAGTGAGCCAAAGCAGATAACATGCTGCCCAGATCACTCCGGTTCCTGCAATAATTCCCAAAATGACATTTGCTTTCAATGCTCCAAGCAGAACCAGAAATTCACCGACGAATCCGTTTGTTCCGGGAAGTCCGACAGAGGAGAGCATTGCTATCATAAAGAAGATTGAGAAGAGAGGAACGACTTTTGCAATTCCGCCGTAATCAGCAATCATTCTAGTATGAGTTCTTTCATACATCATACCGATCAGAAGGAAGAGCATTCCAGTAGATACCCCATGATTGATCATCTGAATCATTCCGCCGGCAACACCTTCTTCAGTAAATGTCAGAAGCCCAAGTGTACAGAATCCCAAATGGGATACAGAACTGTAAGCAATCAGTTTTTTTGCATCTTTCTGAACCATTGCCACAAGAGCCCCATATACAATTCCGATCACGCTCAGAACCATTAAAACTTCTTTATAATGAAGTGAAACTGTCGGGAAGAATGGAATACAGAAACGGATAAAACCGTATGTTCCCATCTTGAGAAGAACCCCGGCCAGAATGACAGATCCTGCAGTAGGAGCCTCTGTATGTGCATCAGGAAGCCACGTATGCAGAGGAAAGACAGGAATCTTGATTGCAAAACTCAGTGCAAATGCAAAGAAGAGGAATGTCTGCAGTTCAGGCGAAAAATTGTCTATGCTTGCAGTCGAAAGTTCTTCGATTGAAACTGTTCCTGTTTTGAAGTATATGATCAGTATACCGGCAAGCATCAGAACCGATCCAGCCATCGTATAAATGAAAAACTTCACTGCTGCATAAACTCTTGTTTCACCGCCCCAGATACCGATGAGCAGTGCCATTGGAATCAGCATCAGTTCCCAGAACACATAGAAAAGAACCAGATTCGCAGAGGCGAATACACCCAGAACTCCCAGTTCCAGAAAGAGAAGAGCTATATGAAACTCTTTTATTCTTTTATGGATATAAGTCCAGGAAGCGGCGCTGGAAATAAAGAACAGAAATGAAGTGAGAACGAACAGAAGAAGCGCAACCCCGTCCAGTCCGAACTTGTAATGCACAACCAGATTTCCGCTGACCATCCAGTCTCTGATTTCATGCACAAACTGAAGATCGGAAGAGGTCTTGTCAAAACCGATCAGGAGAGGTATGCTGATCACAAAAGTGAAGAAAGTCATTAACAGACTTGCCCATTTGATCTGAGTTTCCTCTTTCAGAAGAGAAATGATCAGAACTCCGAGCAGCGGAGAAAATATAATGATAGATAATATTGATTCAGGCATCTGACCTAAGCTCCCTTGGCAAATAAGAAAAACAAGAAGATTACTGCACCGATTACAATCATAAGTGCATAATCGCCGACGATCCCTGTCTGGATCTTTCTGAAGAAATCAGAAATGGCCATAAAGAATCTGCCGATTCCCACAACAGAACCGTCTATGATTTTTTTGTCTACATCCTCTGCAAGAGCATCGGACATATCCATCAGAGGATCAATAATTCCAGCCTGATAGATTTCATCTACATAGTACTTATTGTAAATTACCTTAGGAAGTCCCGCAAAATTCTCATCTTTAGGAGGAACTGCACTTTTTTTAATGAAAATCATATACGATGTAAATATACCGGCACTTGCCACTGCCACAGAGAAAAGAAGAAGTCCCCATTCCGCACCGTGAGAAAGTTCATGAGGAGCCTTTACGATTCCCCAGGCTGTTCCGAGTTTAGGACCTTCTGCAAAAATCGGCGCAAAGAAACTGTCGAGAATATGAACACCGCCACCAATGATATGAGGAATCTGAAGAAGTCCTGCAAAAGCAGCACCGACCGCCAGAATCACGAGAGGAGTTGTGATAGTCCAAGGAGACTCGTGCAGATGTTCTTTTACGTGATGATCAATTCTTTCCTTTCCGTAGAAAGTCAGATATACTAAGCGGAACATATAAAATGCAGTAGTAAATGCTCCTGCAATTCCAATCGTCCAAAGAACCATTCCGTAATGACTGGAGAATGCTTTTTCGAGAATCAGATCTTTCGAAAAGAATCCGCTGAACGGAGGTATTCCCGCAATGGCAAGCGTTCCTATCATGAAGGTAATCCAGGTAATTTTCATATGAGTCTTCAGATTACCCATATTTCTCATATCCTGCTCATGGTGCATTGCGTGAATCACGGAACCGGAACCAAGGAACATCAGTGCCTTGAAGAATGCGTGAGTCATCAGATGAAACATTCCGGCAGTATACGCTCCGACTCCCATAGCAAGGAACATATATCCCAATTGAGATACAGTGGAATATGCGAGAACTTTCTTGATATCTGTCTGAAAGAGTCCGATTGTAGCAGCGAAAAGTGCAGTTACTGCTCCAGTAAATGCAATATAAGTGCTTGCATATTCTGCGGCATAAAAAATCGGATTCAGTCTGGCAATCATAAACACACCCGCAGTCACCATTGTAGCCGCATGGATCAGTGCGGATACCGGTGTCGGACCTGCCATCGCATCAGGAAGCCATACATACAGAGGAATCTGTGCAGACTTTCCGATTGCTCCGATAAAGAAAGCAAGTGCCACCCAGTTGATGATTTCCTTGAAAGGAAGTGCAGTCGGAAGAGCATTCATAATGTCCACATATTTCACGCTTCCGAGATACCAATACGTCAGGAAGATTCCCACTGCAAAACCCACGTCACCGATACGGTTTACAATGAATGCTTTCATCCCTGCATTTGCTGCGGATGATTTATGGAAATCAAAACCGATCAGAAGATAGGAACAGACCCCTACTCCTTCCCATCCCAGGAACATCAGAACAAGATTGTCTCCTAGAACCAGGTTCAGCATTGAGAATATGAACAGATTCAGATACACAAAAAATCTGTTGAATCCGGAATCTCCATGCATATAACCCACACTGTAAAGATGAATCAGAGAACCGATCCCGGTGATAATCAGTGTCATATATAATGAAAGCTGATCCACCTGATAGGCAAAATCGGCAGAAAACTTTCCGGCATGAATCCAGGAAAGGAGAGAAAACAGATGAGGAGTTTTTCTGACTAAGGGCTGAAATTCAAACAATGCTCCAAGAGCAATGAAGAAAGGGATCGCCACTGCACCGATCCCAATCACTGCTGCAGCAGTATGCGGAATTTTCCTGTGAAAAAACCCGTTGATTAAAAAACCCGCGAGAGGAAGAAGAACTACTAAAGGAAAAAGATCCAGCATATTTTCACCACTTCAAAAGATTGATTTCATCCACATAAACTGTCTTTTTATGTCTATGGATGGCTATAACGATTGCAAGACCGATTGCAGCTTCAGCAGCCGCAATTGCCATTACAAAAAATACAATGACCTCACCTGAAACCTGAGACATTGCTTTGGAAAATGAGATGAATACCAAATTTACAGAATTGAGCATCAGTTCTACAGACATAAAAATTACGACTGCATTTCTTCTGAAAAGGACTCCAAACACTCCGATGGAAAACAGAACTCCGGCCAGACTTAAAAAATATCCTAGAGGAATTCCGGATATGAGATGATTCAAAGTGCGCCCCCCTGATTTTTAATTTTTTCTCTTTTCGCAAGCAGAACAGCACCGACTACCGCTGCAAGAAGAAGTATGGAAACAAGTTCAAACGGAAGAAGATAGTCGATAAATGTAGATGCGCCGACAGTTGCAGTATTACCCTTTGACTGAACAGGAGCTTTTGCGTCCTGTTTAAGCGTATAGGAATAAGGTGCAGCTTTCACTCTTTCTGCAGAATTTTTACCGACATCAGGAGCATAGTTGGAAGCTGTGATCAGAAGTGTTCCGAAAACAACCACAACCATAAGGATGAAAGTCTGCTTGATCGGTTTTCTGAAGAGATCTTTCCCTGTTTCTTCACGCAGAGAAAGAAGCATAATTACAAAAATCACAAGAACCATGATGGCACCTGCGTATACAAGAACCTGCATAGTTGCAATGAAGACTGCATTCATCACTGCATAGATTCCGGCAAGTGCAAAAAAGGAAAGCACAAGTGAAGTAGCCGAAACGACTGCGTTCTTATGCAGAACAACCGCAAGTGCGGAACCTACCGTGATTCCTGCAAAAATCAGAAAGAAAAA
This sequence comes from Spirochaetota bacterium, assembly GCA_052033835.1. Lineage (GTDB taxonomy): Bacteria > Spirochaetota > Leptospiria > Leptospirales > Leptospiraceae > DAORDI01. The sequence goes on along the minus strand of JBPOJG010000061.1, from coordinate 1,154 downwards.
GGATTGAGGATGGTTTAAATCTAGTATCATATCAGTTGAATATTCCCTTCCAGAATTTGCCCCAGTAAACCACATAGGTTCCAGCCAGAACTATATTGGCCAATGCCCAGGGAATCAGTTTTTTCCAGCCGATGTTCATGAGCTGATCATAACGGAAACGAGGCAGTGTCCATCTGACCCAGATAAAACAGAATGCGAAAAAGATCACTTTTACTGCAAAAAAACCAAGACCTGCGAGTGCTTCAAACTGAGATCCTTTCAGGATTCCCAAAGGAAGATTGTATCCTCCGAAAAAGAGAATAGTCACTACACAGCTCATTGTAAGCATATTCATATACTCAGCAATGAAAAATAATGCAAATTTGAAAGCACCGTATTCAGTATGAAATCCTACAACAAGTTCAGACTCTGCTTCCGCAAGGTCAAACGGAAGTCTGTTTGTTTCCGCAAACATTGCCACAGAAAAAATGATGAAAGCGATAAATCCGGGAAGAGTGAATATGAACCACATTCCTTTCTGTGCATCATTGATATCAGTCAGTTTCAGTGAACCGGAAAGAAGAATGATGGAAGTCAGTGCGAGTCCAAGAGGAAGCTCGTAACTGATCATCTGTGCTGTGGATCTGATTCCACCCATCAGAGAATACTTATTGTTGCTGCTCCATCCCGCAAGAATGATCCCGTACACTGCCAAGGACGAGATTGCGAGCAGAAATAGAATTCCAGTATCAGGATTTGCCACCTGAAGGTCCAGTTTATCAAATCCAACTGCACTCGCGAGTCCTGCAGGAAGAGGAATTGTTCCTCCAAACGGAATAATGGACCAAGCCATAATTGCACAGGAAACGGAAATGGCAGGCGCAATCAAATAAAGTCCTTTGTTTACATTTGTAGGAAATACTTCTTCCTTTGTCAGAAACTTTACACCGTCGGCCAATGGCTGGAAAAGCCCAAAAGGACCCGCACGATTAGGACCAGGTCTGTCCTGAATCCATCCGCAGACCTTTCTTTCAGCAAGTGTGTAATATGCACATGCGGTGATAATGATAAAAAACAGAATCCCGCTTTTCAGAGCCCAAACTAAAACTAAATTCCAATCCATAATGATCCTACCGGATAGGTTTAGGGGACTAACGCCCCTAAGACCCCGCTTT
>JBPOJG010000208.1:0-35611 GCA_052033835.1 Spirochaetota bacterium | reverse complement strand
GGATGCTACATAAAAAACCTGCCGAATCCGTAAAAAGGAACTGAAATAAACTGAGAATCCTTATCAGTTGACATTTTTAGAGTAAGATTTCCTATGGATATCGAATTTGCATCCGTATCAGGGAAATTGATTTCATAGACTTGTGTTCTTCTTTGTAAAATTTCGCTTACTGCACTGCCTCGATAAATATTTAACTGAGCTTAGAACTGCTCGAAGGAAAAGGGAATGACATTAAAAGCATCCGTATTGGCGGTATTTATTTTTTCATTATATGAGCTCGGTGCAAGACCCGGAGGCGGGGGAGGGTTCAGCAGCAGCCGGTCATCCTCTTCTTCGTCATCTAGAAGTTCTTCCTCCTCCTCTTCATCGAGTTCCAGAAGTTCCTCATCATCAACGACCGTCCGTGAACTCTCTCCCGAAGAGAGACTGATGAACAAGGCTAGAGAATCAGCCTATCAGATTCTAGAGTATTCCCTGAAAATCACAGTCAATCCTGATACAAGTTTCGCAGTCAGAGAGAATGTTCTCGTATCCCCGGAACCTGAGTACCCTGTGTTTATGCATAATATTCCGAAACAGTCCATCCCGATCAATTCCAGTGATCCTTCTTCCGGGCAGTATGCTTTTTCCAAAATCGATATTGAAGGAGTGCCGAAACTGCACAGTGATTCATCCGAGACAGAAAGGATTAATGAATCTACAGTCGATATGCAGACGTTTGTACTTGGATCTAAGACTCCGCAGAAAACCAGAGAGAACGTTCAGTACAGTGTCGGATATAAAGTTTACGATGGATTTGCAGTAGAAAAAGATCAGATGTATTTTCGGTTTCCAATCCAGCCCCTTCATGGAAAAAAAGATAAACTTTCCTCTTCTGTATATGAAATAAATCTGCCATTCAGTCTGAAAAAAGGAACAAAAATCAGTTTTTATAAGTATTCAGATAAATCGAAACTGATAAATGAAAATGAAATTACGGAAGACACAAATACACTCAGAGGAAAACTTCTTCTCATTCCAGAGAAGAACGATTATTTCTTTATCAGTTTCCCGGTTCCGTCGGAGGAATTCCAGACAGAAAATTTCGGAGAAGAATTTTATGCCGGTCACGCAAATACATTCAATTTTTCAGAATCTCTCATCGCAGCTGATATTTATACGGACACAGGTGTAAAAGTAAAGGAGACCTATTCCAGACTGAAAGAGGATCTGACCGTTAATAAAAACTTAAAATTGAAAATACCTGAAGCAGATTCTTCAGAGGAAAGAAAGGTCTTCTATCAGAACATCAGGTGCAGTGCTTCGACAGAATGTACCGGCTATGTCCGGAAGAATGCATATATTTCCTTAACGGCACAGTTCTTGAGTTCTGCAAAAGCTCCATTCGAGCTGGAATTCAATCTGTACGATCTGGGCTTCAAAAAAGGGGAAAATATCATTTATACTTTCAATGATCCTGCATCCGGCATTCCAGGGAGCACATTTAAAAAGTCAGTACATCGAATCAATCTCCCCTCAGGTATTCCTGTTCAGGAAATTACAGTAAAATCATTTCGAAAGGATTTTCCGAAAACTTCAAAGATTTCCTATGACGGCAGCAGTATAATCGTTACGGACTATGCAGTCACAGCTCAGTCAAGTCAGTCCATAGAGATTCATATTCCTAAGAAGTATTTCTCTGTGAAAGACTTTGAGGAAAAGGCAGTCTTAATGAACGGAAAGGAACTGGAAATAAAAGGCGGATTTTTCTCATTTGAGAACCTGATAGGATTCTTTATGATCTTCATTTCGCTCCTTTTCGGCCTGATCCCCTTCGGTATTTTCTTTGGACCTTTCATATATATTATTGTAAAAATGTTTTCCAAGAGGGGCAGCGGTGTCAGTGTCAGCGGTGTCAGTGAAAGCCGTGTCAGGGGTTCACGTAAAGCCTCCGCTGCGGGACGCGATGAATTAAAATCTATAGATCCTGATTTCTCGGAGGATCAGTTTCTGAATCGGGTGAAGGATACTGCAGTGCAGCTGACCGATGCCTGGCTGAATGAAAATATGAAACCTGTCCGTTCACTGGTTTCTGGAGGAGTATATACCCGCTTCACGACTCAGCTTCATCTGATGAAGGCAGAGGGAATTATAAACTGTATGGAAGACTGGCAGATCCTCAAAGTGAATATACGTTCCATCGATGTGGGCAGTTCTTATTCTACTATACATATTCGGATGGAAGCAAAGGCAAGGGATCTGAATATGAGCAGGAGTCTGAGTGCCGAAGAAAGAAAGTCCAGACTGAAATCTGAACCGCAGAAATTATATACGGAAATATGGTCTTTTGTCAGAGGGAATACGGCAAAAACGAAGGAAGGTTTTGGATACTTTTCCGGAAACTGTCCTAACTGCGGAGCTCCTGCAAAATCTCTTACGGATACAAATAAATGTACGAGCTGTGATGCCATTTTCAACTCAGGGGAATTTGACTGGGTGCTGTCTGAAATCACTCAGACGTCTGTATGGGAACCTAACGGGTATCAGTCTGACAAATACAAGGATGTTCTCTTAAAGCACAACATTTCCGGTCAGCTGATTGAGGACCGTGCCTCTGTTCTTTTCTGGAAATGGATTGAAGCCAAAAATACCGGAGATGCAGTCGTTCTTTCGAGAGATGCACATTCTGAGTTCAAGGGTGTAATCAGAGCAGATTCCAGAGAATTTCAGGATGTTTCCGTCGGTTCAGTGGATCTGAAGGAGCTGTATGAATCAGACGGAAAAGTCGTTTCTGAACTTCTGATTAAATGGAGTTCACCTGTATCCGATTATACGGAGACGGAACTGAAAATGATACTCAACCCTGCAGATTATAAAAAATTCGGATTGGCTGAACACGGATGCGACAGCTGCGGAGCACCTCTGCCTGAGACCGACAGCAGGGTCTGTGAATACTGTCAGTCGGAGATTCCGGAAAAACTGAAGGACTGGCTCCTCTTGAGTATCAGTTGAAAGCATTCCAGTCGGTTCTTCGTTTTTCCGATACTGTACACGGAGCTTCTTCAAATTGGAAAACGAAAAATCCTTTCAGGACAGGATCAGTGAACTCATCGAAAAAAACATTGATTCCATCTACATTCTAAAATGCTGTTTTGATTCAGAAAACAATGTGGATGATTTTATCTTTGTCAATGTAAATACTCAGGCAGAAAAGGAGCTTTCATTAGCCAGAGAGGATCTTGTCGGGAAAAGGATCAGTGATATTTTTTCGATTCAGAAAAACACTGAATATCTGGATACTTATAAAAAAGTGTTTCGGACCGGCATTACATTTGAAGAAGAATACAGTACACCTGATTCAGGAAATCTGCGCTGGTACTATCATCAGATTTATCCTACTTCCGACGGAGTCATCATATTCAACAGAGACATCACCGACAGAAAGACAGCACAGCAGGAAAAGGAAGATGTTCTTCAGAAACTGAAGGAAAGCGAAAGCAGACTGCAGACATATATCAGCCGTTCCCCTCTAGGCATTTTCATCACTGACAGAACAGGTACTTATACTTATGCAAATGATACTGCCAGCAGAATGCTTGGATACGGAAAGGGAGAGCTTGTCGGAATGAAGATTTCCGATATCACTCCTGAAAAATTTCGGGAGGATGCTTTTTATCATTTCGGTCTTCTGATTGAAAAAGGGGAAATCAGTTTCGAACTGAATCTTCTGACACGGGACAGGAAAGAAATCTCAGTCACTCTCGATGCAGTGAAACTTTCAGATTCGGAATATATGGCATACTGCAGAGATGTCACCGAACTGAAGAAAATGGAAAAAGAAAATCAGAGCATTCAGCAGAAACTTGAAGCTTTTTTCAGTCAGTCACTTGACGGATTCTTTTTTATGATGCTCGATGAACCGGTTTCCTGGAATTCAGAAACAGACAGAGATACACTTCTGGAATATGCTTTTTCCCATCAGAAAATCACCAGAGTGAATCAGGCAATGCTCGATCAGTACAAGGCTTCTGCAGATCAGTTCATCGGTCTGACCCCTGAGGATTTTTTTGAACATAATATCGAAGAAGGAAAAAAAACCTGGAGAGAACTCTTCGATAACGGAAAACTTTTTGTCGAGACAAATGAGAGAAAGTTTGACGGCACCGGAATGATCATTGAAGGATATTATATATGCCTTTATGATGCTGACGGAAAAATTACAGGACATTTCGGAATCCAGAGAGACGTGACTGAAAAGAAAAGAGCTGAAAGAGAGCTGATCGCGGCAAAGGAAAAAGCTGAGGAAAGTGAAAGACTGAAGACTGCATTTCTCGCCAATATGTCTCACGAGATCAGAACCCCGATGAGTGCAATCATCGGATTCTCCGGCCTTCTGGCTGAAAACGAGGATCTTGACCCCGAAGAAAAAAAAGAGTTTGCAGACATCATCAGGGACAGCGCTGCAGGACTTCTCACTCTCATAAACGACATACTGGACATATCGAGACTCGATACAGGACTTCTGGAACTGAAACCTGAGAGTTTTTCCCTGAATTCGCTTCTGAAGGAAATCAGAACAGTGTACCGTCTTCATAAGGATAAATCGGATAAAAAAGACATAGAAATCATTATGGAATGCGGACTGAAGGATGAAAACAGTGCAGTGGTCTGCGATAAGGTCAGACTTCATCAGATCATATCGAATCTGATGTCAAATGCAGTGAAATTTACCGAGATCGGTTATATAAAATTCGGATATTCTCTGAAGGACGGATTTCTTGAATTCTTTGTAAAGGATACAGGTTCAGGAATTCCTCCTGAAAAACAGAGTATCGTTTTTGAAAGATTCAGGCAGGCAGACGAATTGCATGACAGAAAATACGGCGGAGCAGGACTTGGACTCTCGATTGTCAAAGGACTTGTAGAACTGTTCGGAGGGAATATCTGGCTCGAATCTCTTCCCGGGCGCGGAAGTATTTTTTATTTTACCATTCCTTATTCGAGTGCAGAAGAAACAGCCGTACCTGAATATACATTTCCCGCAGCAAAGAAAAAAAGAGAATCCTCAGGTACATTCAAGGACAAAAAAATTCTGATAGCAGAAGACACTGAATCAAATTCGTATCTGATTTCAAAATTTCTGTCGGGCATCGGGCTGAAAGTGGTTTCCGTAAAGAACGGAAAAGAAGCTGTAGAAAGACTGCAGTCAGATTCCGAATATGCAGCTGTGCTGATGGATATGGATATGCCTGTAATGAACGGATATGAAGCAGCAGTCAAAATCCGGGAATTCAATCAGAATATTCCCATCATTGCACAGACTGCATACGCGTTCGGGGACGACAGACAGAAATGCATTGATTCAGGATGCACTGATTACATTACAAAACCGTTGAACAGAACAGCACTTCTGGATTTGATAAGGAAATATATTTCTTTCTGAGATCGGGGAATGTTCAGAAACTTTTGCAGCGGGGAATTAAATGAAAAAACTTTTTTCGTGTCTTACAGAACGGCCAGACTCCGGATTCCTTCTTTCAGTGAAATGGCAGGTCTATATTCCAGTTCTCTCACAGCCTTCTCTGAAGAAAATACAGAGTCCGAAAGAAGAGGCTTCAGAGGAAAATCTCTTCCTGTGATTTTTCTGTAAATTCCTTCCAAGTGAAGGATAAAACCAGGAACCGGAATACGGAACATTTTTTTTCCTGCAGCATCTTCCAGGGCAGACAGAATCTCTGAAAAATCAGTTTCTTCAGGATGACAGATATTCCATATACCTGAAATATTTTTATTTATGTATGAAATCATGAATTTAGACAGATCATCAGAATGGATGAAGCTTTTTCTTGTTTTTCCGGAACGGGGGTAGGGCACGAAACCTTTCTTTGACATTCGGAGAAGCTTGTTCAGAAAACTTTTTCCTCCTTCACCGTATACTGAAGCAATACGAAATATTCCATATTTCAGACGGGAGGCGACAATCAGCTTTTCCGCTTCAATTTTAGAAACGGCATAACCGGAATTTCCCAAAAGAGGAAACGTCTCATTGGGTTTTCCTTCTGATCTTCCGTATACAGAGACAGAACTCGCAAAAAGAATCTTCGGGATTTCATTCTTTTTCATATAATTCAGAACAGTTCTGACAGATTCAGTATTTCCAAGCCTGTATTCGGAAAGACTGTTCTCCTCACCGAAAGGTATTCCGGCCAGATGAATCAGTATGTCTGCCGACACATTTTTTCGAGGAGGATTTCCTGATAATATATCCCAATAGACGTACTCTGTAATTTTATTTGAAAGATCATCCGGAAGGCTTCTTCCTAAAAAAACGATTTCTGCCTTCCCTTGGAGATGGCGGATCAGATTTCTTCCGATGAAACCCGATCCCCCTGTAATGATGACTCTCAAAGTTCAGAGAGATTTTTTTCCGCTTTCGCTCTGATTTCTTCGTATCCTTTTTTCCCGAGAAGACCAAACATATTGTTCTTGTAATCTTCCACTCCAGGCTGATCAAACGGATTTACATCGAGCATATAGCCGGAAACGCCGCAGGCATATTCAAACATGTACATGAGTTCACCGATTGAATACATACTGAAATCTGCAAGACTGATTTCAATCGAAGGAGTTCCTCCTGAAAGGTGAGCCAGTTTTGTTCCGAGCACTGCCTTTTCATTCACTTCATACATTGTTCTTCCGGACAGATAGTTCAGACCGTCTGGATCTCCTGCCATATCAGTGATCGTCAGATCCTTTGCAGGTTTTCCGAGACTCACTACTGTTTCAAACAGATGTCTTTGTCCGTCCTGAATGTACTGACCCATCGAATGCAGATCTGTAGTGAAACTGACACCTGCCGGGAAAATACCTTTCTTTTCCTTTCCTTCGCTTTCGCCGAAAAGCTGCTTCCACCATTCAGTCAGATAATAAAACTTTGGAGAATAACTGACCATAATTTCAGTGGACTTACCTTTTTTGTACAGATAATTTCTGAGGCCGGCATAAAGAAGTGCCGGATTTTCTGAAGGATTTTTTTCCTTGAAAAGAAAATCGGCGGCATCAGCTGCACCGTTCACAAGCTCCTTGATGTCGAGTCCTGCAGCTGCAATAGGAATCAGTCCTACCGGTGTAAGAAACGAATATCTTCCTCCGACATCATCCGGGATGACAAAAGTCTGGAATCCGTAACTGTCTGCGAGTTTTTTCAATGCACCTTTCTTTGCATCAGTTGTAGCAATAATTCTGTCCTTCAGACCGTCCTTTCCGTATTTTTTTTCTGCAAGAGAAAGAAGATAACGGAATGCTAGCGCAGGCTCTGTCGTTGTGCCTGACTTGGAAATTACATTGACTGCAAATTCCTTGTCCTTCAGAAACTCGAGAAGCTCATTATGATAGGATGCATCGAGATGATGACCTGCATAAAGAATCTTCATTCCTTTCTTTTTTTCAAAAAAAGGACTTGCAGCTTCAATAACTGCTCTAGCACCCAGGTAAGATCCTCCGATCCCGATGACGACAAGATATTCTGCCTTTGCAGAAATCCTTTCCACTGCCTTCTCTATTTCTGCAATTTCAGACTTGATTTTTGAAGGAAGGTCAAGCCATCCCAGAAACTCCGCTCCCTTTCCTTTCTTTTCCTGAAGCAGCTGACTTTTTTCGAGAGCGGACTGAAGCTCTTTCTTCAGAGCTTCCCTGTCTGCATCCTTTCCTAAAAATTTATCACTGATTTTTAATCTCATATTTCCTCCTGTTCCCCTCTTTATAATAATTACACTTATGACTCTGCCGCCTCATTTCAGGTCGGCTATGACAAGAGTCAGATCATCGTCCATTGAACTGCTCTCTGTATATTTCTCAATCCTTTCCAGGATATAATCACATGCAGATTCCCCGTCCAAATCCCTGGATTCATTGAATATGGAATACAGTCTTTCCGAGTCAAGCAGGTTTCCGGATGTTCTGTTTCTCGCTTCAGGCAGCCCGTCAGTATAAAAGAAGAGCCTGTCTCCCGTTTCAAGCATGATTTCCATTTCTTCCAAAGGAACGTCCCGGAACACCCCGAGAAGTCTGCCCTTCATTTCGAGCGATTCAGCAGTGCCGTTCTTCCGGATAATATAAGGCGGAATATGCCCTGCACTTGCCATTCGGAATACAGTTTTTTCCGATTCTGCACATGTGTCGAATACGCCTGCAAATGCAGTGATAAAATTGCCTGCAGTGTTTTCGAGAAGATCACTGTTCATTCTTTTCAGAATTTCTCCAGGAAGGAACAGTTTCTCAATCGCATTTTTCCATGATATCTTTGTCATTGATGCAATGAATGCGGCCGGAATTCCGTGACCCGAAACGTCAGCAATCAGAAAAGCAGTCTTTTGTATTTTATTTTCATTAAATTCCAATGAAGATATATCATAAAAATCTCCTCCTACGCCTGCCATCGGCCTGTATCTGGAATGAAATCTGAGTTTTGCATTCAGAGGAAATGACTTGGGAAGCAGATGTCTCTGGATTTTTTCAGCATGTCTGATTTCCTCCTCCACCTGTCGGTGGTTCAGAAGAATCTCCTCTTTCAGTTTTCTTTCCGATTCCAGAAGTTCAGTCATCTTGGTTATGATTCTTTCATTTGCCAGATTTGAGATTTGAAGAGACTGACGTTCGATGATAAGCGACGCTGAAATCAGAAAAGCACTGTCACCCAGATAATTTTTTCTGAGGGTTTCCAGAAGTTTGGTTACAAAATTTCTTTCCTGGAGATTGAACCTTTTCAGTTCGTCCGGAGAATTCAGGAGAAGATCAAGCAGCCTGTCCATTCCTTTCGTGAGTTTCTCATCAAGAGACGGATCAGTTCCCGACAGGATATTCTCAAACCTTGCCCGAAACTGAAGAAGAAGATTTTTTGCAGTCACATCATCGAAACTTTCCGCAGAAGGAATCTCCGAATACATCTCTTCAAAAAATGAACTCCCGTCCGGGATGAATCCCTCTGAAATCAGGGTCTCTTCGAGCTGTTTATTCAGAAATTCTGAATACGTGATTCCCTCTTTCAGAATAAAATTGAGGGCCGCCGGATTTTTTTTCAGTTCCCTTTTCAGAACAATACCGTATTCGCGGATCAGGATATGATATATCCTGATTCTGACTGTCTCTTCGCCTGTATGATATTGATTCCCTATTGCCGAGAGCATATATTGATCGAGTCATTCCCCTGTCCCAATTTTCCATTCAGTTCAGGAGAATCAATCAGAATACTTATCATACTCAGGGAAAACTTTGGCGGAATTTTCTGCTTTTTCCTTTACAGCAGACGCTTTCAGAAAGAATTTATGTAAAAAGAAAACCCAGCGAGGAAAGCGCAATATGTCAAAATCAATCAGTCTGTTTTTACTTCCGATTCTTTTTTTTATCTGCTCACAGAAATCGGATGATACAGTTCCATATTCTTCCGATCCGATTATGCGTCTTGAATCAGGAATGCACAGCGGAAAGATCTGGAAAATTGATGTGGATGCAGATGAAAAATATCTTGTCAGCGTATCTGAAGACAGAACGGCAAGAGTATGGAACCTGAAAAGCAAAGGAAGAATGAAGCAGGAAAAAGTCCTGAGACCGCCTATCGATAAAGACAGCGGCAGTCTTCTTCATTCTGTCGCAATCAGTCCTGACGGAAACATTATTGCAGTGGGCAACGGAAACCAGACGGTTTTCATCTATGACAGGCAGTCAGGTTCAGTCATCCAGACATTGGAAAAAAAAGATCTGAGTCCTGAATTTGGCACTAAAAGCATGTTTGTAAAAGAACTTACTTTTTCTCCGGACGGTCAATATCTTACTGTCGGTCTCGGATACAATAACGGTCTTTCCATCTTCAAAAGAGGGAGCGGAAATGCATTCACGAAGATTGCTCAGGACTGGGAATACACAAAACTTGTTCTAAGTGCCGCTTTTTATTTCAGTGCGGCAGACTCGGAAAAACTTCTTGCGACTGCAAGCAGTGACAATCTGATCAGAATATACAGACTGAAAGATGAAAAACTTGTACTGCTTTCTAAAACGAATGTAAAACAGAATAATGCAGATCTTTATTCGATAAATTTTTCACAGTCAGGAAAGGAAATTGCTGCAGGTTATCAGAATAAACAGGAAAGCAGGAGGCAGGATGTTGCAGTGAATGTTTATACTCTGAAAAGAAACGGGGAGAGCATTGAGCTGGAATATTCCTTTTCTCCTGACAACACAATGTCGAAAGGAGCTGTACTTTCCGTCTGTTATTCCGGAGGAAGTCTGTATGCAACAAGCAACTGGAACGACAGAAAACCGGGTGCGACTGAAACTGAAAGTTATATCAGAAAATGGGAGAATTACGGAAGAGGAAAGTATACAGATATTCCTGCATCCAAAAGATCCATATTCGACTGCAGAGCATCTAAGTCAGGGGGTGTCTATTATGCTGCAACAAACGAATTCGGCATAGGAAAAATCGGATCAGACGGAAAAAAAGAATTCCTTGTGCTCCCTACGACTCTTCCTTCCATTGCAGAAGATTCTGCATTCGGAAATATTCTTCTGTCCTCAGACGGAACAAGACTTCAGTTCAATCTAGATGATGACAGACCTTTCCTTTTTGACCTGAATACAAAAGAATTCAGTGCAGCAAAAAAGCAGGATGCTTCATTGAAACCTCCGATTCAGAAAGCAGAAGGATTTGATCTGAAAAACTGGCAGGTTTCCGAAAGACCCTTGCTGAACGGGAGAGAATTAAGACTTGATTCAAAAGAAAAATCGTATAATTATATTATCAGTCCTGATCTGAACAGTCTGCTTCTGATCACAAATCATAAACTGAGATATTATTCTAAAAACGGAAGCCGGATATGGGAGAGAGCTGTTCCTGGAAATGTGGCGGGAATGAATATTTCCGGAAACGGAAAACTCATTGTTCTGACAATGGAAGATTCCTCAGTAAAATGGCTCGGCTCCGACGGAAAGGAACTTCTAACGCTTTTCCCTGTGGCAGGAAAGAATGAAGATGAAAAAAAATGGATCATCTGGACATCAATGCCCTATGAAGGATACTATGATACTGCTGTAGGAGGTGAAAAACTGATCGGCTGGCATTTCAATCAGGGACAGAGAACCAATGCCAATTTCTATTCCATCTCAAATTTCAGAAATGACTGGTACAGACCGGATATTATCAGAGAAGTTTTCATTACAGGAGATATACAAAAAGCAGTTGAATCCGCCAATGAACGATTCTCGATGAAAACAAAGTCTGTATCGGACATTCGAAATTCTGAACCCCCTTCAGTATTCATATCCACGGAATACCCTTTTTATGAAAAGGAAGATACTGTTGAAGTGAAACTTCAGCTTGACAGATATGCCGACAAGTCAATTCAGAAAATCTTTTCAATTGTGAACGGTTCCAAATACCTTTTAAAAAAGTTCAAAGAAAAAGAATCCGTACCTAAAGAGATCAATTTTGACATTCAGCTGAGCCGGAAAGAAAATACTGTCCAGGTAATTTTAGAAACAGAAACAGACTCTTATTTTTCAGCAGAACGCATCATTGGTTTCGGCGGAACCGGACTGAAGAAAAACAAAAAACCGAACCTTTACCTTTTTGCCGCTGGGATAAACAATTATCAGAATGCAAAAATCTCAACTCTTTCCTATGCAGAAAAAGACGCTGCAGATTTTATTTCGCTTATGAAATCGCAGGAGGGAAAAACTTATGAAAAGGTGATCGAAGAAATACTGCTCACAAATGAAAAAGCAACTAAATCGGAAATCATTACCCGTCTGGAATCTCTTGTCAAAAAACCTACTGAAAACGATATCACAATGATTTTTCTTTCCGGACATGGGGGAAGCTTCGGAAGTTCCTATTATTTCCTTCCCGTAAACTTCAGTTTTGAGAAACAGGGAGACACTGGGATCGAGTCTGCACAGCTGATCAAACTTCTTCAAGGAATTCAGGGAAAAAGCATTCTATTTATTGATGCTTGTTATTCAGGAAGTCTAGGCAGGGATTTTACAAAACTGGTCAATGATTCCTCTGAAAAAAAGATAGCCATCATTGCATCATCGATGCAGGCAGATCAATCTCTCGAAAACAGAAAATGGCAGAATGGAGCACTCACCTACGCCCTGAAAAAAGGAATCAATGAAGCAAAAGCCATTGACCAGAACAAAAAAGTCGTCAATCTTTACTCCCTTGAATACTGGCTGAAAAAAGAAGTAAGAGAAATTACAGGCAGTCAGCAGAAACCGAACATTGAAGTTCCTGATGAACTTGATGACCTGGAAATCGCCGTCCCCTGAAACAGAATAAAAATACTTTACACTTTTATTTACACATTTCTAAGTGTAAATAAAAGTGTAAAGTTTTAGTGTTTGCAGCGGCTTCAACATTTGCAGCAGTTTTAAAGTTTGCAGCGGCTTCAGAGTTTGCGGAGGAGGACAATATGGCGACTAACCTTGCACTCGATGACAGTCTTATAGAAGAGGCAAGAATTGCCGGCGGGCATAAGACAAAAAAAGATGCAGTCACAATGGCCCTTCGGGAATACATTCAGAAAAGAAGACAGCTGGAAATTCTGGAATTTTTAGGAACAATAGAATTCAGTGAAAAACCCTTGGAATACAAGAAAAGAAGACAGAGAAAATGATCCTCGTAGATACATCTGTCTGGTCGCAGGTTCTCAGAAGAAATTCAGGAAGGCTGAACGAGACTCAGAAAAAAATCAGAGAGAAATTCAGCGAACTTGTAATGGAAGGCAGCATTGTAATGATGGGAGTCATCCGGCAGGAGCTTCTGAGCGGAATCCGGAAAGAATCCGATTTCGAAACTCTGAAAAAGAAACTTCTTTTTTTTCCTGATACAGAAATTCTTCAGGAAGATTACGAAAAGGCGGCAGAATTTTTCAATCTCTGCAGAGCAAAAGGAATCAGCGGAAGCAGCATTGATTTTCTCATCTGTGCCGTGGCAGTCAGATGCAGACTCACAGTATTTACGCTCGATCAGGATTTTAAAAATTATGCAAAAATTCTTCCCCTGCAGATTTTAAATATTGATGAGAGTAATTCCTAAAATAAGATAAAAAAACTGAAGCTTTTTTACGAAAATTTCGTCTTATTTAATAAGAAAAGATTTTTCGGAAAATAATTACGAGGTGTGAATATGAAATTTAAATCAATATTGGTTCTGCTGTTTGCAGCGGTTTTGGCTGTGTCCAATTGCAACAACAAGAAAGATACTTCCGCTAGGGATTCTCTTTTATTTACGTTTCTGGCAGGGATGGCTGGATCTGGCTCTAACGGTGGAAGTTGCTTGCTCAATTCCGGATCGATGTGCGTTTATACAATAGGACCAATGCCTGCTGGATTCAGTTTTTCGTCCACTTGCACAAACATTGCTGGTCCAAACACTGGGACTATTTCGACTAAAAGCTGTGATGCCAATGGATGGGATGAAACCAAATGTGCAAAAGGTACTCCTAATACTTTCGGCGGATATGACCTCAGGTGCACAACCTTAAAGCCTAAGTAACACAGTACACAGTCTCCGGGGGCTTTCCCCCGGGAATTCCTTTTTTCAGAAAAATTTAATCATCAAGTTTACAAGCTGTGTAGTAAAGTCTCCATAAGGTGGAAATACCTTGTCCAGTATATTCAGCTTATTCACTCTTAAAACTGCTCTCTCATGTGAAAAAGTCTTGAATCCGAAGTATCCGTGATAACTTCCTAGGCCGCTGTGATTCACGCCCCCAAAAGGCAGATTTGCATTTGCCAGATGAACAATGACACCGTTGATCACTGCTCCTCCTGAAGAAGTATTCTTCAGTACCTTATGAATATTCGAATCACTTTCACTGAACATATACAGTGCCAAAGGTTTATCCTTGGACTGAATAATTCTGATCGCTTCATCCAGGTTTTTGTAAGTGATCACGGGCATAATAGGCCCGAAGATTTCTTCCTGCATAATCGGTGAAGTCAATGGGACTTTGGACAAAATTGTTGGAGAAATATACTTCTGAGCAGGGTCTGTAATTCCGCCAATTTCCACTGCTGCACCGGCCTTCACAGTTTCATCCATCAGGTATTTGAGTCTTTGAAAACTTTTGTCATTGATGATTCGGCAGAAATCAGGATTTGTTTTCCAGTCTTCTGTATTCGGTCCGTAAAATTTCTTCAGCTTTTCTTTTGCTTTTTCCAGAAATTCCTTTTCTCTAGATTCATGCACAAGAACATAATCCACTCCCACACAGGTCTGTCCTCCGTTCAGAACCTTTCCCCAGACAACATGATTGGAAGCATAGTCCATACTTGCAGTTTCATCAATGATTACAGGTGATTTTCCGCCCAGCTCCAATGTAACTGATGCCAGATTTTTTGCAGCAGCTTCCATAATATGAGTTCCCACAGAAGGGCTTCCTGTAAAGAAAATATGATCAAATCTTTTAGTCAGAAGATGATTTGCCATATCGGTAGTTCCGTTGAAAACACAGATCTCATCTTCGTTGTAGATGGACTTGAGGAGGCTTTCTGTAAATTCACTTGTATGTCTTGTATTGCTCGAAGGCCTGATGATCACACAGTTCCCGGCCGCAATCGCAGCTGCCAGAGGAGCCATAATCAGATGAAAAGGATAGTTCCAGGGACCGATGATCAGGCAGAGTCCTTTCGGTTCATATACAAGTCTGCTCGAACTTCCGAACATTGTCATTGGTGAAGGAACCGGAACAGGTTCCATCCATTTTCTGAGATTGTGAATTGCATCGTTGATTTCTGAAATGACTGGATAAATCTCAGTGATTTCCACTTCGTAAGGGGATTTCTTAAAATCCTTATACATTGCATCTTTGAGATGGTGAGATCTTGCCTGTATTGCATCTTTCAGTCTGTTCAGTTTTTCGATACGTGTATTTGCATCCGTATTTGCGATTGTCCAACGGTTGTTTTTCTGGAGTTCAAAAACTCTGTCTATTTCGGCAAATTGAGAATCTGGAACCGGAACTGCACCGGGCTTTTCACTTCCATTTTTGGAAGACTTGGAAGAATCGAGTTTTTGTACCATAGTAACCTTCTTGAACAGTGTTTACTTCAGAATTTCTTCTGAATAGGAAAAATCAAGTGTTTTTTTGAAGGGTCAGTCTTCGTAAAGTTCGTGAAGGTAAAATTCGAGATCCGTAAGAACATCTTCTCCGCTGAGAAGGATGGTTTCTCCTTCCTTAAGTTCGGTTTCGAGTGCGGGCCGATAGATGTACACTTTTTTTTCGGAAATGCCCAAAAGCCAGGCGAGACGGCAGCCGTTCTCTATCCATTCCTCCATTTTTTCCTGAAGTTCTTTCAGTGAATCTGATTTGGAACGGATCTCTGCCACAAAATCTGGACATAATGGAGGAAACTCTGATTTTTCTTTGGAGGAAAGTTTTTCCCATTTTTCATTGGAAAGAAAAGAAACATCGGGAGAGCAGATTGCAGAACTGGGTAGACGGAATGCAGTGGAAGAATCAAAAACTCGACCAAGCCTTTTCTTTTTGTTCCAGTTCCCTACAATCCGTGAAAGCTCCAAATTTAAAAATCCAGTTTCCCCGCCGGTCGGAGCCATTATGAGTATCTTCCCATTCTTTGTTCTCTCCACCCTGCTTTCAGGATTCAGGGCACAGATTTCCCTGAACTTGGAATCATCCGCAGGAACAGCTGTCTCTGGAATCAATAAAGAATCCTTGTCTTGATTGAATATGGATGTTTCTTGATTTCATTTTTCACTGCATCACCAAGATTCTTGTTGATATCCATAATGAGATACCCTATATCACTTGTTGTACCCAGATACTGTCCTACAATGTTCCCGCCCATATCGGACACGATCTTGTTGATGTCCTTCAGAAAACCGGGCTGATTTTTATGAACATTCAGAATTCTGTAATTTTCTTTCAAAAGAGGAAGTTCAATGTTCGGGAAGTTGACAGCAAATCCGGTAGAGCCGTTGTTTGTGTACTTCATCAGCTTGCTTGCCACTTCAAGACCGATATTTTTCTGAGCTTCTTCCGTGCTCCCGCCCACATGCGGCGTAAGAATCACATTCTGAAGGTTCTGCAAAGGTGTAATGAAAGGATCCTTGTTGGACTTAGGCTCTTCAGGAAATACGTCCACTCCGGCTCCTGCAATATGACCGGCTTTGATCGATTCAGCAAGCGCATCTATGTCAATCACCCTTCCGCGAGAAAGGTTCAGCACATAAGCACCTTTTTTCATTTTCGCCATTTCTTCTTTTCCCAAAAGATTCACAGTATCAGGACTTTCCGGCACATGGAAGGAGATAAAATCCGCTTCTTTCAGAACTGAATCATAGGTAGGGTAGTTCTGCGCATTTCCCAATGGGAGAACTGTCTGAATGTCAAAAAAAATCACTTTCATTCCGAATGCTTCTGCAAGGACGGATACCTGAGAACCGATATGGCCGTATCCGATGATTCCCAGAGTTTTTCCTCTGACTTCAAAACATCCGTTTGCAATCTTATTCCATTTTCCAAGATGCGCATCTCTCGACTGATCGCCTGCTTTTCTCGCGAGCATAATGATTTCTGCGATCACAAGTTCAGCCACACTCCTTGTATTGCTGTATGGAGCGTTGAATACAGGAATTCCCTTTTTCTCTGCTTCGAGAAGATCCACCTGGTTTGTTCCGATGCAGAAACATCCGAGAGTCAGAAGTTTTGGAGCATTGTCGAGAACCTTCTTGGTTATATTTGTCTTGCTTCTGATCCCGAGAATATGAACATCACCGAGAGAACTGATCAGCTCCTCTTCTGAATAGGCATCTTTTTTGATTTCTACCTGAAACCCGTCATCCCGAAAAAGATTGAGTGCATTTTCGTGGATGTTTTCTAAGAGAAGTACTTTGATTTTGTTCTTTGGAAATGAGATCATGCTGCAAGTTTTTTTTGCTCGGCTTCATTTTCAAGCAAGTATTTCAGGTGATCTGCACCGCCTGTGCGCCCACTCCGCAGTCCTCGCAGTGAAACCCGTAAAGGGCAGCATCCGGCATATCGTCCCTGAGTGCATCTGCATAAACACATCCGATATAGAACATCATTTTACCGCATTCGGGACAGGAAAGAATCTCTGGCGACTGCCACCATTCCGGCCAGCCTCCCAGTTTTCCGAGTCTTTTGACTTTTCTCTCCCTGTCAGGATTGTGCGGTTCTAGAACGATCTTATACTCTTTTACGGGAAACTCAGTCTCTTCTGATCCAGCACAGTCGGAATCCTCAGGACGTTCTTTTGTCTCGGAGGAGGCGAGGTCTGCAATCAGTTCCACAAGTCTGTCCGAACCCTTCGTATTTCTGTACGCATAGTATACGCATATCGCCTCATCACAGCATTCTTCTCCTGAGGACAGAAAAAAATGATGCCACTGAAGAGGAGATTTTTTCAGATTCCTGGACGGAAGAAGATCTAAGTTCAGTGATAATATGTGTCCCATAGGAGACTTGCATCCCCATCCGAATTTTTCAGGAAGATAGTCTGAATGAAAAAGCGGAAACTCAAGTCCCTCCTGATTTTTTTCCTCGGAAGGATAAGCGACAATGTCAATACTCACTGGAGTCATTCTCTTCACTGCAGATCCGTTTTCAGGAATCATCAGATGATGATCTGCACAGAGTTCTCTGACTGTTCTCGATTTTACTGCAAGTTCTGCAAGGACAGAAAGTGCGGCCTCTGTGCCTGCACCGATCAGAAGTTTTATGCTTACGGAATCCTCATCCGTGATTTTCTTTTTTGTCCGAAGCCTGTCTGCAATTCTCTTCACTGATGCATCCGAGAGTCCGTCCATAATTTTCCAGAAATTCCTCCAGTCCATATCGGAAAAAAGTTTCAGTCTGTCTTCATCCCAGTCTGCGATCTGATCTATGTACGGAGAAAAAGCACTGATATCGGTTTCGAGAAGTTCTGTAAATTTTCTGTCTTCGAGAAGTTCGTTCAGAAGAAACCGGGCAAGGGACTTTCTTTCATTTTCATTTGTTTTGGATATTTTATCTATATCTCCGGTTTCGCCGATTTTTCTGATATACCAGGATTCGTCCGGATGAGGAATTCTAGGAGGTTCTTCCTCTCCGACGATTTTTGCCAGTTCAGTGGATCTGTATTCTGTTCCTGGGGCAGGCAGAATGACAAGGGGCTGTGTATTCGGCGCCCATACAAGAGAACTGTCAGACAGTGTATATAGGGAAGCATTATCATCAGGATCACGTCTTCTCGGCATCTCCTGAAGTTTTCCTTTCAGAGCCAGAGTATCTCTGTCAAATCTCAGAATCTCATAAAAGGAAAGGTCTGAATAGTTTCTTCCTTTTTTCGTGCATACGACTGTGATAATTTCATTATTCCATATTACAGGAGGGCTGACGGCAGGTGCAGAAACCTTTGTGACAGTTCTTCCGTATTCTTCAAACGGTTCACAGGGAAGTTCTGCCTTCCAGTAAGCAGAAAGATCTCCGTTCAGATGAAAGGAAAGTAATCCGTCTTTGCCGCAGAGGATAAGTCTCTTTTTCTCAGAATCAAATCCGGCCTTTACAGGAAAGAAGGCAAAAGGGTTCCAATGCAGAGAAGCTGTCCTTCGTTTTCCCTGACCGATCTCCATCCTGTCTGTCTGGATCAGTGCCCAGAGATCTCCAACCGGTGAAAAAATCACACGGGGAAACTCAATCGGTTTTTTCATTTTTTTAAAATGATCATTGTAAGGTTCTTCCTTTGCTGCTTCCACTATTGTCTGTCCAAAAACAGGGACTAGTCTCGGATCGGAAGTATCCCCCTCCCAGAGAGTTTCCGGTTCTCCTGTGCGGATGTCGATCAGAAGAAGTCCTGCAGAAGACTTTTCCTTATACTTGTGGGGATACTCCTTCATCGCATATTTTATAATGAATTTTCCTGAAGGATGAATGAGATTTCCGTCAAATGTCTTTTTGGGTTCCTGAGGGAATGGCTGATTCAGATCCAGAGTATGTCTTCCGTATCCGTTGTGAAAATAGATGATCCCGTTTTCCGAGCAGCTGGGGGGATAATTCAGATGCATCGAATATCTTGCAGTCTCCTGCAGATCCCGAATCAGAAGCAGACTGTTTCCGCTGTTAATGCTTCTCAGAATCGTTTTTGTCGGTTTGTGTTCAAAAATAAATACAGGCTCAGTGCTCATTTTTCTTCCTTCTTCAGATCATTTGATCTTCGAAATATTATTTTATTAGACCCAGATTTCTAATCTCGCAAGTGTGGAAGACGCTGCTGCGCTCCGCCCTTCGGGCTATTAGAAATCAAAGATAGTAGGGAGGCCTGCCGACGGCTTGAGGGCTCGCAAGGTATGGAAGCCGCTGTTTTTACTGATCCATCGCAAACTTGGAAACTGCTGCAAGCGGTGAAGCTGCTAGATTTTCCTAATGCGTTTATAAAATTACAAATTCCAGATCTCATATCGTATTTGTGTAAGGTGCATCAGTCACAGATCCTCCAGGAACTCTGACACAGTATTGAATATTTTTCCGAGCGATTCATCGGAAATTGTATACGAAGGGGCGACATACACTGTATTGCCTAGAGGGCGGATGAATACTCCTTTTTTTATGCAGAAATCGAAAAGCTGCTGAACAGGTATTTTTTCCGGGACATCAAATGCAGAGACCGCTCCGAGTACTCTGCCGTTTTCGAGAAGAGGGAACTGTTTTTTTATATCCTGAATATAATTCTGAAATCTGCTTTCCAGTCTTCTCACGTCGGAAAGTCTGTCTTCCTTTTCATAGAGTGTGAGTGAGTGAAGGGCCGCAGTGCATGTGACAGGATTTCCGGTCATTGTATGACCATGATAAAGTATTGCATTTCTGTCTTCAGTGTAAAAAGGCTCGAACGTTTTTTCATTTACAAGCACGGCTGCGATCGGAAGAAAACCGGCACTCAATCCTTTGGATAGAGTGATGATGTCCGGAAGAATTCCCGCTTTTTCATAGGCAAAATTTTCACCTGTCCTTCCGAAACCTGTGAACACTTCGTCTACAATCATGATAATATCATTTTTTTCAGTAATTTCTCTGATTCTCTGCAGAACTTTTTTATCATACATTTTCATCCCGGATGCACCCTGGATCAGAGGTTCAATGACAAGTCCTGCTGTTTTTTCCTTATTTTTATCTGCATAATCTTCTAATCTGTCCATACATTCTGTACTGCAGGAATCAGGGCTTTTATTCAAAGGGCATCTGAAACAGTCCGGAGAAGGGATTTCCTCTGTCTCAAAAAGAAGATCCGAATGAGTGTCTGTAAACACCTGCGAACCGCTGACTGACATTGCTCCGATTGTGTCCCCGTGATAGGAATGAGAAAAACGGATGAAGATTCTTTTTTTCTGCTGCTTTCTGATTTTGAAATGCTGATTTGCAATTTTGACTGCTGCCTCGACAGCACAGGAACCGTTGTCGGTATAATGCACTCTCACAAAATTTCCCTTCGTGAACTGTCTGAGTTTTTCGGTCAGAAGTTCGCTTGGTTCGTTTGCGAAGGAAGCCAGAACGGAATGATCCAGTCTCTGCAGTGCTTCCGTCACAGGAAGATAAATCTCCTTTCTTCCGTGTCCGTGAATGCTTGTCCACCATGTGGAAATTGCATCTATATATTCATTTCCGTTTTCATCATAGATGAATTCTTTTTCCGCTCTCACTGCAACCGGCAGAATTCTGTCAGTTTTCTGAACAGAGTAGGGTCTCCAAATCTTCATAAAATATCCTTAATGATAAAGTCATGATCAAAATTTTCTTCTGCATATTTTCTGAATTCTTTTTCAGAAAGACTTCTGTCAGGAAAATCGGTACGACCCAGAAATTTTATTCCTGAAAAATCTTCTATCGTCTCTGCACTGTCCTCTGATGTTTCATTTTTTCTTCCGCAGAAAATGAATCCGTGAACAGGAATATTTCTATTCCGCAGATTTTGCAGTGTGAGAAGGGTGTGATTGACTGTCCCGAGTTCGGAGGATGCGGAAACAAGGACCGGGATCTGCAGTTTTTCGAGAAGATCCGCAAATACAAATCTTCTGTTCAGCGGAACAAGGATTCCGCCTGCTCCTTCTGAAATGATTCTTTCCGATTTCTTCTGCTGCATTTCATTCAGAAGAAATTCAAAATCAATTTCTCGATTTTCCTTTTCTGCAGAAAAATGAGGAGAGGCAGGAAATGTAAAATCGTATACGGTCGGAATGATTCTGACCGATGAAATTTTTCTGACTGAATCAGAGTCTTTTTCGGTTCCTGTCTGAACGGGTTTCCAGTAGGAGAGATCCTTATCATTTCCGTACTTGGAAAGAATCAGACAGGATAAGAATGTCTTGCCGACTCCTGTTCCTGTGCCTGTAATAAATATCATACACTGACAGATTTTCTTTCGTTCACAGCCGGACAAGTTCATTTTAAAACTTGACAGAAGAACTGTAAACTGTTTCTCTATCGGAGAACACATACAGGGGAGAGAGAATTGAAGGATTTTATAATAGGAATTGATGCAGGAACAACAGGGATAAGAGCTTTCTGTTTTGACAGAAAAGGAAAAGTGATCTCCACTTCTTACGAAGAGTTTAAGCAGATTTATCCTAAGCCGGGCTGGGTCGAACATGATGCTGCTGAGATCTGGGCAAAGACAGAAAAACTTGTGGCTTCTGCAATCCGCAAAGGCAAGCTCAAGGCATCGGATGCAGCTGCGATCGGGATTACGAATCAGAGAGAGACAACCGTTATTTTTGACAGAAAGACAGGCAAGCCGGTTTACAATGCAATTGTATGGCAGTGCAGAAGAACTTCAGAAATCTGTGCAGATATCAAAAAGAAGGGACTCGAAAGCGAATTCAGAAACAAGACTGGTCTTGTAGTGGATGCCTATTTCAGCGGAACAAAAATCAGCTGGATTCTCGACAACGTAAAGGGTGCAAGAGACAAGGCGGAAAGAGGAGATCTTCTTTTCGG
This sequence comes from Spirochaetota bacterium, assembly GCA_052033835.1. Taxonomy (GTDB): domain Bacteria; phylum Spirochaetota; class Leptospiria; order Leptospirales; family Leptospiraceae; genus DAORDI01. The sequence continues at coordinate 13,625 of JBPOJG010000208.1, read as the reverse complement.
AACAATAGACACCTGGCTTCTGTACAATCTCACAAAGGGCAAGTCACATGCAACAGACCATACAAATGCATCGAGGACTCTTGTTTACAATATCAAGGAAAAGTCCTGGGACAAGGATCTTCTGAATGTTCTGAAAATTCCTTCTTCCATCCTGCCTGAGGTTCATCCTTCAAGACATATTTTCGGAAGAACAGAAGGAGTGAAAGGTCTGCCTGACGGAATTCCGATTGCATCTCTCGTAGGTGATCAGCAGGGAGCTCTTTTCGGTCAGCTCTGCACTGAGGTGGGAGAAGCTAAGAACACTTATGGAACGGGATGTTTTCTTCTTTTCAATACAGGAGATGAATGCAGAATCTCAAAGCAGGGACTCATCACAACTCTTGCCTGCGGACCTGAAGGAAAAACTGTGTATGCACTCGAAGGATCAGTATTTATCGGCGGTGCAGTAGTGCAGTGGCTTCGCGACAATATGAAATTTTTCAAACAGTCTAAGGACACTCAGAAAATTGCACAGTCCATCAAAAAAGATGATGATGTCGTTTTCGTTCCTGCATTTGCGGGACTCGGTGCTCCTCACTGGGATATGGATGCAAGAGGTGCCATCTACGGGCTGACCCGGGACACAACACCTGATCAGATCACAAGAGCTGCTCTCAAGTCGATTGCTCTTCAGTCCTATGAACTGGTGAAGGCAATGGAAGAAGATACAGGCGAGGCTCTGAAAGTTCTGAAGGTGGACGGCGGTGCAACTTTTAATGATTATTTAATGCAGTACCAGGCAGATATCCTCGGCAAGAAAGTCATCAGACCTGAAAATGTGGACACGACTGTTCTGGGTGCTGCATATCTGGCAGGACTCGAAACTGGATTTTTCAAGTCGGTCGATGAACTGAAAAAACTGACGAAAAAATTCAAGGAGTATTCTCCTAAGATGAAGCCTGAGATTCGCGAAGGCGAAATCAATAAATGGCACAGTGCAGTGATCAAGACAAAAACAAACTGAAAAAACGTAAAAGGGAGTGCTTATGCATTCCCTTTTAATTTCCTTCACACTTTCATCACATTGAATATTATCTGCACTAAAATGATTTTGGTGATCATTGCTGCGGGAAATACAAGCGAATATCCGAAATTGGGAACACTGTTTTTTGCTTCTGCGTTTGCATATGCAATGCAGGCAGGCTGAGTCTGCATTCCTGAAACGATTCCGAGCAGAAGAGGGAAGGGGATTTTCAGAAAATATCTGCCGGCAAGCATCATGATTCCTGTGTTCAGAGTCGTGAGGATAAATCCTAATGATACAAGCAATGCACCGTATTTTGCAAAGTTCACTCCAAAGGAGAACCCTGCCTTGAGTCCGATTCCTGCGAGAAACAGCACAACACCTGTCTGTCTGAGAGTGAGATTTGCATTATATGACATTCCCCATATCAGATTCCCTGTTCTGCCTATGTAGCCGAGGATCAGTGCGACAATCAGAGGTCCTCCTGCATAACCCAGGCGGAATGAGGCTCCTCCGAAAAGAGGAATTGGGATTTCTCCGAGTACAAGTCCGATCGCGATTCCGATGGACATACTGATGTAGTCTATTTCAGAAAGACTGTGAAAAGAGTCTCCAAAATACGCAGATACTTTTTCCATATCTTCTTTTGCTGCAACTACTCTGATTCTGTCCCCGCCTTCAAGAACAGTGCTGTTGGAGGGAACAAATTCAGAATCGCCTCTTTTTACCCTTGTGATTGTTGCCTGAAAACGGCTGTGGAGATCCAGTTTCTGAATAGTAAGTCCGATTACATTCGGGTTTGAAACAAAGATCCTTCTGAAGTCCAGATCTGATCTGTCATCATAAAGATGTGTATGATCGTGTACTCCGAAAATAGCCGTTTTCTCTCTGAGCTTAGTGCCTACAAGAGTGATGATGTTGTCTTTTTCGAGAACTGTCTCACCTGTGACGATGTCTGTTTCCTCTTTTTTTCTGATCCTTGCAATTACGATTCCGTTCAGATCGTTTTCTTTAAATATGGCAGCGACTGTTTTTCCTATGATTTTTGGATTCATGACAAGCACATCTCTGTGTTCGAGTGCCTTTGTTCCAAGCCCAAGTTCTTCGGCTGCTTCACCGCTTTCCTTTTCCATATCAATCTTGAAGATTTTCTTGAATAGAAAAAAGAAAAGGATGACTCCAAGAACTCCGTAAGGATAGGCAATCGAATAACCTGCAATCGGTTCACCAAGAACCGCATCTGTCTGAACTGAGTTTGTACTGCCGATGCTGTTTTTCAAAGTATCCACGACGGATGCAAGAGCAGGAGTGTTTGTCAGTGATCCTGTGAAAAGACCGGATACAATATTTTCATTCAGACCGTATGTCTTTCCTAATATCACAGTCAGTACTGCAGTGAAGGAAAGGACAGAGATCATAGTCAGATTGACTGCGATGCCCTGTCGGTCGAATCCCGCAAAAAAACCGGGACCGGACTGAAGACCTGTCGTATATACAAAGATGACGAGCCCCAGTATATAGACTATGTCGGGAAGGGCAAGCTTAGAAGAGAGAGAACCGAACGCAATTCCGACAAAAAGAACTGCAGCAATTCCGAGACTGAATCCCTTTACTTTTATTCTGCCTATGAAATACCCGGCAGCGATTACAATGAAAAGAAGGACAGGTTTGTTTTCTTCGAGAAAATGAATCAGTTTTTCCATATTGATGTTCTCTATCGTAACACTCAATGCAGGTAATGTCAAGCGGATTAATGGGGATCAGGAATAGGCCGCCTGCTCACAGACTGGACTTGTGTCCTCTTTTCATCTCCGAAGAAGTGCAGTCCGAATGTTCTATGGAGATATTTCAATTCCGATGATCGTGATATCATCATCTTGAGCACGGGTTCCTATGAATTCCTTGACGTCAGAAATCAGAAAATCAATATTTTCCTTTATGGGATTACGGTTGTTATTCTTCAGCATATCGTAAAGTTCCTCTTCTCCATAAATTTCATTCGCCTCGTTGAATTCTTCATAGATTCCGTCTGTGAACAGAAATATCCTGTCTCCTTTCTCGAACTTCATCTCTACTTGTTCATATTTCGTGTCAGTGACAACACCGATCAGCCTTCCTGTCTTATGCATAAACTGAACAGATGCTTTAGAAATCAATACTTGTTCCGGGTGCCCGGCAGAAGAATAAACGATCTTATTCTCATTTAAGTCAATATCGATTAAAAATGCACTGAAAAGAGTATCCAGACTGTAATATTTTTGAACGAATATATTATTCAAATTGAATAGCAGATCAGATGGATCTGCTATTTTATCTGCAAGATTTTCGTATTCACTTTTAATCAGCATAGTAATTAACGCACTTTGTATCCCGTGCCCGGTGGCATCTGCGATAAAAATACGGGTTATTTGCGGACTCATTTCAGTGATGAAATAAAAATCTCCTCCAACTTCCACCATAGGCAGGTATTTGGCGTAGAACTGTAATCCGTTTCGAATGCGCGTATCATCCGGTATTATTTTATTTTGAATCTTACGTGCTAATCCCAGATCTTTTCTGATTAAATCCAAGGCGGAATTCAATTCTTTTTCTAATTCCTTTATTTTCAGAACGGACTTTATCCTTGCTCTTAATTCTTTGGCATCAACAGGTTTTCTGATATAATCGACTGCACCGGATTCGAATGCTTTTTCCAGATCTTCGCTGGAATCTTTGGTTGTCTGGAATATAATCGGAATGTCTTTATAAACTTCGTTTAAAGCCAGTTTTTCTGCCAGCTGATATCCGTCTTCCTCGGGCATTACTACATCCATGAGAATTAAAGAGGGAATACTTCTGCTCAACTGAGTCCACATTTCTCTTCCGCTGGTAACGGCTACAGCATCATAACCTTCCAATGACATCTTTAAAAAAAGAATGCTGGTTTCCGAATCGTCCACTATTAATATCTGTTTCATTGATGCAGTCGATCCATTCATAGAAAATAAGATATGGGTTTATCAACTGTCAACATTTTTCTTTCCCGTAAATCAGATTTTAAACAGTATTCAAAAGAAGGTGACATTTGTGCTGAATTCATAGTACCTCGAAATTTTATACTCTCTGATAATAAAATTATCAATGAAGCCGGACAGGTTTTCGGCAGAACCCAGAAATATCAGACCATCAGGTTTCAGGGAATTCCTCAGTCTGGTATAAATTTTTTTTCTATCTTCCAGTGTAAAATAGATTGCTACGTTCCGGCAGAAAATAATATCCAGATCCTTTGGAAAAACATCTATGTGGAGATTTATCGGAAAGAATTTTACCAGATTTCTGATTTCAGCGTTCAGTTCATACCCGTATTGGTTTTTCTGAAAGTATTTCTGTCTGAACCTCTCATCAATTCCTCTTTCTACTTCAATTTCCAGATAACTCCCTTTCCTTGCCTTCTCTAAGGCTGTCTGTGATATATCGCTGGCCTGAATCTCAACTAGGTCTGCTAAATGAGGCAGAAATTCTTTTATAGTGAGTGCAACTGAATATGGTTCCTGCCCTGTCGCACATCCGGCAGACCATATCCGTAATTTTTTTCCCTGTTCTCTGACTGTCTTTTCGCCTGCATTTCGTTCCAGCCATTCCGGGACTATCTGTTTCACAAAGGCCTCATACAGAATATGGTCTCTGAAAAAATATGTTTCCTGAGTTGTGATAATATTTATAAATTCCTTTAAGAACTCAAGATTATCCCTTGCCTGTATCTTTTCTGCAATCTGATCGTAATTTGAAAAAGAATACTTTTTCATTATATCCGGAAGCCTGTTTTCGAGAATGTAAAGCTTGTCCTCCTGCAGATGGATTCCAGTCAAATCGTAGATGGCTTTGAACAGATTCTGATAATTCATTCTGAACCCAGCAAGCGGATAATTGAATCAGCTAAACCTTCTATATTCTTCACTTCGGAAACTAATTTTTCTTTAATGGGAAGCGAAGGCATTCCGAAAACCAGACAGCTTTCTTCCGTCTGTGCCATTAAATATCCGCCAGTCCGTTTCATTTCCAGGAAACCTTTGTATCCATCCTGTCCCATCCCTGTCATTATGATTCCGACTGCAGAATTGCCGTATACTTCGGCTACCGATCTGAACAGTACATTCACGGAAGGTTTGCAGCTTTCCTCCGGCGGGGTGTCCTGAATTTGAATTGAAATCTGGAAAGCGGCATCTCTTTTTACTGCCATATGTTTTCCTCCGGGGGCAATGTAGACAAAGCCCTTTTCGACCGTCATTCCTTCCTCTCCTTCGACCACCTCCATCTTCGTAATTGAATTCAGGTTCTCCGCCAGCTGAGTTGTGAAAACGGGCGGCATATGCTGAACGATCAGTATGCTGCCGTTCAGGTTTTTCGGAAGCAAGGGCAGCAGTTTTCGAAGTGCATCCGGTCCGCCTGTTGAAATACCGATAGCACAGACATCGTATTTGTTCCTTGCATTGACTTTATTTACGGTTTTTTCCTGAAATTCCTGTTTTTTTGAAGCCTTGTTTTCATTCGGTTTACGGATGCCGATAGCTTTAATTTTTGTAATCAGTTTCTGTCGGATGTATTCTTCTACTGTCAAGGCAGAGTCTGCTTCAGGTTTTGTTACAAAATCTTTTGCACCAAGTTCCAAAGCTTTAATTGTCTGCCTGGCGCTTTCGGGAGTTTTAGAGCAGAACATGATTACTTTGGTATCGGGAGATTCTTTCCGAATGATTTCCAGAGTTTTCAGTCCGTCTAAATCAGGCATTTCCATATCCAGAATGACTACATCGGGCTTATAATGCCTCACTCTGGGCAATGCCAGCTGTCCGCTTCGTGCCAGAGAAATTACTTCTATTGCACCGTCCTGCGACAGAATTTCAAACAGCAACATTCGATATATATCTGAATCGTCAACAATAATGGCAGTAATTTTAGAGTTTTCAGTCATAAATTATTCGATTGCGGTCAACCCTTCCAGATTTATAATCAGCACAACACCGTCTTTTGATTTTGCAGCGGAAGAAATGCAATTCAGTTCTTTTTCGCTTAAATTGGACGGCGGCGGTTCCAACGCATCTGATGGTATTTCCAGAATATCATGAATCCTGTCTGCTAAAAGGGATACCTTTGACTTGGCTTTCAGGCGAATCACTGCTTTTCCTTTTTCATGCGGTTTTTGCGGATAACCGAGTTTGACTCCTACGTCGATTACGGTAATAATTTCTCCCCTCAGATTATGGACACCTGCAAGGTATTTTTTGGAGTTAGGAATAGTTACGATTTCTATATTCTTTATGACTTCCTTGCAATCCTCAAGATATAACCCGTACAATTGATCTCCTGCATACCATGTAAGAACTTCCAGAATACCATTAGAAAGTTTTTTAGTCTGCATATTAAATTTTAAAACTCTTTACAATTTTTTCGAGTCCCGCTGTAAGTTCCTGCAGTTCTTCAGCCAGTTCAGATGTCTGAGCCGCTCTCTGTGCACCGGATCTGGCAGCCTTATTGATTCCCAGAATGTTCTTTGTCACTTCTCTTGCCCCGATGGAAGTCTGGCTGATATTGGAGGAAATTTCTTTCGAGGTGATGGACTGCTCTTCGACAGCAGAGGCAATCGTGGAGCTGATATCGTTCACCTTTGAGATTGTAGTTACAATTCTGTTGATGGCCGTAATTGTGCTCTCTGTATTCTTCTGGATCGAGAAGATTTTCTCCTTGATTTCCTGGGAAGATATGGCAGACTGCTTGGCCAATTCCTTTACCTCTGAGGCGACTACTGCAAAACCCTTCCCTGCATCCCCGGCACTTGCTGCTTCAATGGCTGCATTCAGTGAAAGCAGATGTGTCTGCGATGCGATGTCCGCTATACTCTCGATCACCTTTCCGATTTCTTTTGCATCGTCTCCGAGTTTATTTACTATTATATTGGTTTCAATGGCTGCCTGGTTTGCTTCTTTTGAGATTGCAGCATAATCACTTGCTCTTCTGGCCACCTCTGATATCGAAATAGACATTTCCTCGATGGAAGAAGCGATTATCTGCACACTCTGACTCATCTCAGTGCTCGCAGATGCGATCAATTCTGACTGTGCAGAGGTTTCTTCCGTGGAGGCGGACAGGGACAGACTGGTTTCTGAAAGCTTATTTGAACTTGCGAGAATGATCTGACTTGTACTGGAAATTTCCAGAACGATGGAATGAATTTTTACCAAAAATTTATTGAACCAATTTGCCAGTTCTCCTAATTCATCATTTGATTCTATTGTCAGTCGTTTTGTCAGATCACCTTCTCCGCTCCCGATATCTTTCACCCTCTCTACAACCGCCGTGATCGGTTTTATGATCAATCGGGAAAGTGAAAAGGTAATGAGTCCAATCAGGATGAATACAAAAAAGGCAATGATGAAGAGATTATTCCTCAGCTTGACCACTTCCGAAAATGCTTCGTCTTCATCAATCTTGCTGATGATTCCCCACTTGACATCTTCTATTTTCAGTGGTTTGTAACTTGCGATTACCCTCACTTTTCGGTAATCATCATAAACCGCTTCACCTGTAATTCCTTTTGCAATATCCAGCCCCGCTTTAGTTTTATTTTCCTGCAGACCGATATTAGTTTTTAAGGTTTTAATTTTCTGAACAGTTTCCGGAGGCAGATCAGAATTATCCAGTGTCTTATAGTATTCTTCGGGCGTCTCTATGAGAAATCGGGATAAAGATTTCATTTTCAAATCCTGTCCGATCAGGAATGTTTCTCCTGATTTTCCCATTCCTGCTTCTTTCCAGCTGTTGTGAAAGTTCATTATCTCCATAATTTTATCCAGGGGAAGCTGGAAAATGAGGACTCCGATCATCTGCTCCTTATCAAAAATCGGTGTTCCGATAAATGCACCTGCAGCGCCGTAAGAAGGAATATAAGGTTCGAAATCTATGAGCTTCACATATCCCTTCTGATTTGCATTTTTTACTTCTTTGAAAACTTTTCCGATATTTGAACTGCTGTAAGGACCGTCGAGCAGAGACGTGCTGAAATCCAGTTCCTTGAAGACGGTATACAGAATATTGCCTGTTTCCACATCGACAAGGAACATATCGTAAAAACCGAATTTCTGCTGGTAGTTCATAAAAGTCTGGTGGTATTTAGAATGAACAGCATTGTATGAATAATTTTCCTTTGCTGCATTCAGAAGATTTTTTTTGCCGACTTCGTTTGAGTTTGAACTGATGTAAAGATCCTGCAGAATATATTCCGTATTTGTGCGGGGCAGAAGGGAAGGGAGATTCGCATCAGCAGAACCGGCTTTCAGCCGGGTCATCAGTTCCTTTTCATAATACTTTCGGACTCTCTCCTTCGCTGAAGCCAGTCTGCCTTCTGAAACCGATTCTCTCTCTATTGAATTATAACCTGTTTTAAACTCACGCATTGCATCGATTACGGATCTGTTTTCTGAATATGTCTGCGTCTGGCTGCGAATGATGCTGAAATAGTCTTCTATCTGTGAGGCTTTTGCTTCACGCACAAGGGTGACCCTTCTGAATGTTTCTTCCTGCATTGCTGCACGGGAAATCATATAGCTTGTTATCCCTACAATGAGCAGGGATACAGAGCCTATAAAGTAAAACGCAGAGGCTATTTTAAAATTCAGCTTCCATTTTTTATAATGGATCAAATCGGTATAATTCATACTATGCTCCCGGCAGAATATCTGTGTCATTTAAATTCAGCTTTATATTTTTCAGCTTGTGTCTGTAGAATTCTTCGAGCAGACAGGAAATATCCAGCAGCAGTATGCTTGCATTGTCTTTGTATGCTGTGCCTAGAATTCCCTTTCCTGTGATTCGGTCTGACTGTATGTTTTCCAATTCATTCGTAACCCCTTCAATTTTTGTAGCAGCAACTCCAATCAGGCTGTTCCGGAAATTGAATAGAATAATGCTCAGAGATTCGCAGGATTTTATATCAAAGTCTGAACGGAGCATATCATTCAGCCATAGTATAGGAACTGATTCTTTATTATGAATAAAAGTATCCAGACCCAGAAAATGGATAATCTCCTTTGCAGAAATTTTGATTATGTAAGGATTGGAAGCAATAGACACAGTGACTTTGACGGCTCCGACAGAAAATAAAAGATAAATTTCTTCTGCTTTGCTGATTTCTTTCAAGGCAGAGGACTCGATCAGATTCTGTGAGTTCTGCAGTCCGGAAAGTCTTGCAAGTCCTGAAACATCCAGAATAAGCGCAATGTCTCCGTCTCCCAGTACAGTGACGCCCGAAAAAAACGGGAGTTCTTCAAAATACTCCCCAAGCGGCTTCACTACAATTTCCTCTGTATCCAGAATTTCATCTACATTGATCCCGAAATAGTATTTTTCCGACTTGAGGGCTATGATAAATTTTTCAACGGATTGCTTTAATTCATCATTTTCAATATGAAACACGTTTTTCAGATTTACAAGCGGCAGCATCTGGTTCCTTAAATAGTAAAGACTTTTATTTTCAATTTTAGTTATATTTATCGGATTCATTTTTATCAGCTCGCATAAATACTGCTGCGGAATTGCGAATTTACGGTTTCCGGATTTGAAAACCAGGCAATTGATGATCGACAAGGTCTGCGGAATGGAAAGTATGAAACTTGTGCCTGAGTTTTCTTCAAACTCAATGGAAACTGTCCCGCCGATCCTTTTAACATTGGATCTGACTACATCTAGGCCTACGCCTCTGCCCGAAAGTTCCGTTACGGAACCGGCCGTACTGAATCCAGGCATAAATAAGTATTCTATAATTTCTTCTTTAGGTATGCGATGAACAAGTTCAGGGGGGGCAAGGTTTTTCTGGATAATTTTTTCTCTGATTTTTACAATATCCAGTCCCCTCCCGTCATCTCCGATAATGAGTTCCACATTTCCGCCTCTCAGCCTTGCGGATACTCTTAAGTTACCAACACTGTTTTTTCCTTTTTTTTGTCTTTCTTCGGAATTTTCGATTCCATGATCAATTGCATTCCGGATTAAATGAGTCACCGGATCACTGACTTCATCAATCAGGGATTTATCCAGCTCTACGTCGCCGCCTTCAATATGAACATCAATCTGTTTACCCGTGGCCTTCGAAATATCCCTTACAAGTCGCGGGATTTTCTGAAAAAAAACATTCATACTCTGAAGTCTTGTTTTTAAAATTCCGGATTCCAGTTCAGAAAGCAGGTTTTCGAACCGTTTTGAAATGGACTGCAGTTCTGAATTGCCGCTCTGCAGGATCTTTAATGATAAAATATTGCGAGCGAGCACGATTTCTCCTGTAAGGTTGATGAGATGATTCAGCAGATCCAGATTGACGTTGATGCTGGTATCTTTTACTGAAATTTCCTTTATCGGATGAACCTGCTTAGGTGTCTGTGTTTGTTCCGTATTCTGTCTGTCAGGGTTGATATGCACGGATTCTGCATTGTCCGGGACGAAGACTGTCCTGACAAACTCAGGCTGAATTCCAATTTCTTCCAGAAATTCCTCTACTTTTGAATCAGATAGCAGAATCAGGAAATAGGGAAGGTGCAGATTGATTTTATTTTCCAAAGGGGTGAGTTTTTTTGTAATTAAACCCTTTCTGAGAACTCTTGCTTTTTTTGCGATCATCTGAATTTTTTCAAGAAGTCCTGAAACTGTCCTGAACTGCTGAACTTCCAGACTGAAAATGACTATGGAAAGATATTTTTTTTTGGATTTTGCAAATTCGATTATCTTATCTGAAACCTTTATATGCTTCATCCATTTGGTCTCTTCATTTGAAATCTGCATTTCAGAAACAGTCTTCGAATCCTTTGATGCTTTTTCTTTGTCTTTCGCAGGAGAAAGATAAGCATTGAATTTTTCAATAAGATCATCTGCTTCTACCGACTCAGATGCTTTTAGATCTTTGATCATCTCCCGAAGTCTGTCTATTCCTAAAAGCATCAGGTCGATTAAATCAGGTGTCGGCATCAGCCGGGATGTTCTGAGCAGATTCAGTACATTTTCAAAAGAGTGAGACAGTCTGGGGATATTTTTTAATTCGAAAATTCCGGAATTGCCTTTAATCGTATGAATGCCCCGAAACAGTTCATCTATAGCATTTTTATCAACGGAAGATTCAAGGATCAGAATGCAGGATTCTGACCTCTGCAGAATAGCAGCAGAAGAATTGACAAAGCTTTCCTTTAATTCATTATAATCAATGCCGGCCAATTTAATTTCTCCTAAGAAGGCATAAACTTCGATACGATAGATTCAAAATTTGCCTCCTTCAGTTTTTTTGAAAGCTCCGGTTCTGCCTGAATCGAAACAGCTGTCTTATGCGAATTTTCTACGAGCAGAATAAATGAACTTACCATACTTGCCATCGAAAAGGTAAGGTCCTGCAGCTCGGAAAATTTTATCACTAGAATTTCTTCTGCAGATATTTCCTCGTTTAATTCAAGAAAAAGCGGCAGCAGATCCTCAGGTCTGCTGTTCAGATCACTGCTGTCAATTGATATGAATGCTTTTTTTTTCTTCTTAAAGAAATTCATTGTTTATGCCTGAATGTAAGGGAAGGAAATATTTAAAGCAGCTGTATTTCTTTTCAGATACTTTCCGTTATCCGATGCCAGTGAGGACAGCATTTTTATGCCTGCAGATCCTGACATTTCCTGAGTCAGGTGACGTATCAGAAAAAGACCGATCCCAAGCCCCGGTTCACCGACCGCATATTTTTCATTGTACACATTATTCAATTTAAAAAATGGATGAAATACATACTCTTCATATTCACTTGGAATCCCGGAAATTCCTCCTTCCATCAGGATTATTTCATTTATGATCAGAATGCTGAACCTCTCCGCCTCTGCTTTCCCGAAAAGAACTATCTTTGAATCAGGACTTGAAAACTTCAATGCATTGAGAAGACCTTCTCGAATTAAAATCTGAAATGCTTTTAAATTCAGGGAAATCTCCTTTTCAGCAGAATCAAAGATCGTTTCAATTGTATGGTTCTTTACTTTTTTGAGACTCTCCAGATTCCGGATGATATCGGAAACACAGTCCTTTATCTGCCTGACAGGCAGATTCTCCTGAATATGCAAATTGCCCAGGATATGAATGCATTCTTCCCATTTTTCCAGTCTTTCACGTGCAGAGTCCGCGGAGGATATGAGTTCTCCTACAATATCTTCTCCGATGATATAATAACCGTTTTCTTTTTTACCAAGCACCTGTATCAGATCAGCATAGGATGCAAAAGCTCCAAGTCCGCCTTTGTGGTTTGCGGAATGCACTAAATTTTTCAGGCAGGAGACGACATATTCTTTTTCTATATTTTTCCTGGACGGGAATTCTCTTTTCAATTCTGTAAATAATTTATTCTTTACCGTAAATACAAGTTCGATCTGGGATAATAATGATTCGTCGAACTCGGATATGTTCAGAAAGTCATACTGCCTTGAGTCAATGTTTTCTTCCGTCAGAATCAGGCATTTGTCCAATTCCTCAGGCAGTTCAGACAGCGAATCAAAAACACTCAGCTGAATCTCATTGGCTCCCATCAGGTTCTGCAAAAAGCTGATTTTATTTTTATCTTTAGGAATTAAGCAGATACGGTTCATTCGATTTTTTTCTATTCCAGAATCTGTCTTACGATGTCCAGAAACTGCGTTGGACGGAATGGTTTTACTATCCATCCGTTTGCTCCCGCTTTTTTTCCTTTTTGACGCATAGAGTCCTCAGTTTCGGATGTAAGTGTCAGAATCGGAACTTCCGCATCCAATTTTCGAACCTCAGCAATAAATGTAATTCCGTCCATAACAGGCATATTGATATCTGTCACTACCAAGTCTATTTTGTGAGCTTTGAACTGTTCTAAACCCGTTTCACCGTTCTCGGCCAACACTACTGTATAGTTTTGAGACTCCAGTGTCTGTTTGACCATCTTTTGCATAGTTTCAGAATCATCTAAAGCTAAAATAACTGGCATAATTCCTCCGATTCAAATTCAGTCAAGTATGAACAAGCATATAATTGTAAATCTTATTTTTCCGGCGGTTATTGTATAATTTCAATCGTATTCCATTGGCCTGATATCACAGACTAATTCAGAGATTTCAACTTCATCCGCCAAGCTTCGACAGTTAAAGAACAGCCTCCGTATCGAACAGGTAAAATTCTGTCCTCGGACGTAGAGTCTGAATCCGGAAGAAATGCTTATCTCTTCCATGAAAAGCCTTAACTAAAAACTCGTCAACCCCCATTCGAAGTTAAGCATTCATAATTGTACGGACGGCCGGATAAAAAATTGAATAGAGTTGTTGGCAAATCAGCAAAGGCTGTCATAGTGAGCCTGTCGAACTATGATTTCTCAGCATCCTTCGACAAGCTAAAGGTATGACATAGCTTTAATTCACCAACAACTCTAATATAAAAGTATATCATTCAGATCGTATGTCTTTACTAATATCACAGTCAGTACTGCTGTGAGGATCATAGTCAGAATAGGGAATAGGGAATAGGGAATAGGGAATAGGGAATAGGGAATAGGGAATAGGGAATAGGGAATAGGGAATAGGGAATAGGGAATAGGGGAGGATATTATATAATGAAAAATATT